>JAEUJI010000219.1 GCA_016794805.1 Gemmatimonadota bacterium | reverse complement strand
GGTTCCGCAGCACGAAGACGCCCAGCCGGCCGCCGATCCCGACCCGGTCGTCGAAGTTGAGATCCGTGTCATACTTCGTGTACCGCCCGAAGGCGCCGACCTCGATCGTCCCCGCCGACTGCGCCATCAGCGGCGCGGCGGCGAGGGCAACCAGGGCGGCGGTCATCCAACGTGTCCGTCGCATCATGAGCCTCGTGGAGTGGGAATACTGGAAACTGCTGCTGGAGCCTGAAGCAGGGCGAAGAGCGTCTGCGCCACATCCGACAGCGGGCGCGGGCGGGTGATGAGCAGGTCCACCAGCTGGGACGCGGCCATCGCCTCCGCCGGGTCGAGCGGCGGAGCAAAGAGGCAGAGCAGGGTGCGGGGACTCGACACGCGCGCCTGGCGCGCCAGCCGCAGTCCCTCACCAGTCCGCTCGGCAAAGTGATAGTCGGTCAGCAGAGCGTCGTAGTCCCGCTCCCGCAGCATCCGGCCCGCCATTGGCTCGGTCTCCGCCTCCTCCACCCGGAAGCCGCGGTAGCGGAAGTAGTCCGCCACCGCGAACCGTATCCCCCCCTCGCTATGCGCGACGAGAATGCGGCGGGAACCGGCCGGGAGCTCGGGAGAGTTGGGCATCTGTTGCGCGCGCCAAGGGCAAGCGTGGGGCCAGCGGGGCTGGCCTAGGGGTTCGGGTGCAGGCTGTTACGGGGCGGGAGCTTAGCGGGAGGCGGGGGGGAGCCGGCTCGGCCGGCGGCGGCGGATGTCCGGGGTCTGGACCGGGGTTCCAGACTCCGGACGGCGTCAGGTACCCTGGGCGATGATCTGGCGGGCCAGCGACAGAAAGGCCTCCTCGACGCTGTCGCCCGACTTGGCGCTGGTCTGGACCACGGTCCAGCCCTTCTCCTTCAGCCATTCCTGCTGGGTGGCGGTGATGCCCCATTGTCCCCAGAGGTCCGCCTTGTTGAGGCAGAGGATGAACGGCAGCTGCTCCGCGCGGCCGGCGGCGTTCTCCTGCAGGCCGAGGGCGATCTCCAGGGTGTCCGGCCGGGTGCCATCGGCGACGAGGATGTACCCCGAGGCACCGCGCAGGTACTGCAGCCGGACCCACTGGTAGCGTTCCTCGCCCTGCAGGTCCCAGAGCATCAGGTTGAGCGTGGTGTCCTCCACCGTCACGCTCTTCTTGTCGATCTTGACCCCGATGGTCGAGAGGTACTTCTCGGAGAAGACGCTGTCCACGAAGCGCCGCACCAGGCTGGTCTTGCCGACGCCCGGCGCGCCCATCATGCAGATCTTCTTCTCGAGCACCGTCATGCTTCCTCCATCAGGGAGACGTGTCCCTCAAGCAGGCGCCGTGCCAGTTCACCGAAGGTCTCCTCGACCCCCTGGCCGGTGCGGGCGCTGGTCCGCTGGACCGACCATCCCCGGTGCTGGAGCTCCGCCAGCTGGGCAGGGGCGATCACCGCCTCCGCCTCCAGGTCCACCTTGTTGATCACCAGCAGCCAGGGCGCGCCCGGGACGAGTTCTTCCGCCCGGGCCGCGAGGCGCTCCGCCGCCGCCAGGGTGTCGGCCCGGGTGGCGTCCGCCACCACGAGGTAGCCGGCGGACCCGCGGAGGTACTCGAGGCGGCTCGCCTGGTGTTCCGCCTCTCCCTGGAGATCCCACAGCATCAGGTTGATGGTCGTGGCGCCCAGGGTCACCGTCTTGCGGTCAATCTTCACGCCCACCGTGGCCTGGTAGCGTTCGCTGAAGATGCTCTCGACGAAGCGGCGCACAAGGCTGGTCTTGCCGACGCCCACGGCGCCGAGCATGCAGATCTTCTTCTGCAGGGTGCTCACGGCACCGGCTCAGGTGCGGCGGGATCGGGGAGCGAGACCAGCGCGCGGACCGAGCGGCGGAGGGCGCGCGCGGCCTGGTCCGGGGCCGCCGTCGTGTCGGGCGGCAGGGTGGCGGCTCCGCTCAGGAGGGTCGGGGGGAGGCGGGGCAGCAGCCGTTCCCGCACTGCCTCGCCCCGGAGTTGCCGCAGGCGTTCGTTGATGTCCTCATTGCCCACGTCGTCGGCGGAACCGGCGAAGACCACCCCCAGCTGGAGCCGGAGGAGGGTGGCGGCGCTGTCGAGGCGGCTGATCTCGCCCGCGAGCGCCTCCGCCTCCTGGATGGCCGCGCTGTCGAGGGACGCGCTGCCCGAGGCGAACAACACGCGCCGCGCTTCGACCGCGGCCACCAGCTGGGCCAGGCCTGGCAGCTCCCGTGGGGCCATTCGGTGCTCGACATAGCTGCCCACTCCCGACAGGGCCGGGGCCATGCCTCCGGCCCGGCTGAACCAGGCCAGCGGCGCGGCGCCCGCGGCCACCAGGGTATCTCCCGAGAGGGACAGGGTGATCGTGGGAGGCGGGGCCAGCGCGCGCTCGGCCCGGCGCAAGACAAAACCGGGGAGCAGCGCCACGTAGGGCTGCCACTGGCCCTGGACCTCTTCGTCTGTCAGGCGGTGCTGCTGCAGGATCGCCGCGGGATCCCCCGCCAGCGGATCCCGGAGGCCGCGCACGACGTAGCGCCCATTCTCCCGGGCGGCGTGGACCACGACCAGGCCGGGCTCGCCACGGAGCCGGGTGAGGTACTGCTCCCAGCGATGCTGCCGGATCATCGCGGGGATGCCAAAGTAGAGCAGCAGGGCGAGGGCGACGGTCAGGAGGATCCAGGTCCGCCACGGGGTCTTCCCGGCGCCGGCCTGCCCCCGGGTCTCCATCAGGAGCAGCGCCTCGAGCCGGGGCCGGCTGCGGTTGAAGACCGAAGCGTCCCCGTTGAAGCGGGTGAGCTCCGGGGCATGCTCCAGTTCGATCCCCTCGAGCGTCCGCTGCAACTCCACCCGCAGTTCGACCGGGGCGTGGCCGCGGATTACCGCTGCCAGCAGGGTCCGGCTGCCCTGCTCGACCCAGACGGTGAGTTCCCCCACCTGCATGGTCTCCAGCATCTCTTCCTGCGCCACCTGGAAGGAGTCGCGGGCAAAGTCCTGGATCGCGGTGAGCATCCCCGCCACCATGTCCGGTGCCTGGGCGTCGACGGTGGGGGTGGTGAGGTGCGCCAGCAGGAGGCCGCTCTCCCGGTGCACCAGGAAGACCTGCTCCACCCGGTAGAGCAGGGTGTGCCGGAGCACGACCTCGCCGTAGGAGGAGCCGGTGCGCAGCGCTTCCCAGCGCCAGGCCAGCCCCTGCAGCGAGAACGACTGCTCCAGCGCGCTGTTCACCGATTGCAGCAGGCCCGCGAGGGCCTGGCTGATGGCCCGGCGGATGGCCGGGCCCATGACGGGGAAGAGGGCGTCAGCGAGGGGACGCGGGTCCCGCCGGACCGACGTGGTCAGCGCCCGCTCGACCGCCTGGGCCAGCGCGGCCGGATCCTCCATCCGCTGTTCCAGCCGGCGGATGGCATCCCGCTCGCGGCCGAGGATGATGGCGCGCAACCGGGTAAGGCCATCGGGCGGCGGCTCGGCGGCTCGGCGGCTCGGCGGCTCGGCCGCCGGGGAGGTGGCCTCGGGGGCGGCGGCCGGCGCCGGGGGCGCCGGTTTGGGCGGGACCCCGACGTCTGGCGTCATTCCGGCTGCCGGTGCTCGTCCGCCAGCCGCGCGGCCAGATCGGCGAAGAGCCCGCCGAGCGCGGCCCGATCCGCCTTGCGGGTATGCAGTTCGTCGGCCTCCCGCTTGAGCGCCCCGCTCAATTCCGCCGAGCGGCGGTTGAGCTCCTCCGCGAAGTTGGCCGCGTGCCGGGCCAGCTCGCCGCGCAGCTCCCGCTGGGTGCGGGCCACCTCCTCCCCGCTTTCCACGAAGCGCCGCTCCATGGTGCGGTTCACGTTCTCCAGGGCGCCGCCCACCTCCTGCAGCTGGGCGGTGCGACCGCGCTGTTCCCCGGTGATGCGCTCACTCAGGGAGTCCATTTCCCGCCGGATGTACTCCTCCAGCGACGCATGCCGCTGCCGGAGTTCCTCCCGCAGGTCGGAGGAGTCCTTGAGCAGGCGCTCCTCCAGCTGGGCGAACCGGCGGTCGTAGTCGCGCATCTGGGCGCCGAAGATGATGTCCCGGATCTGGTCAATGTTGCCGCTGGTTTCGGCCTGTTCCATGGCTGCCTCGGAAAATCGGGGTCGGTCGCGGGAATCTAGTCCTTGGGCACCGCGATCTGGAACTGCTTGAGTTTCTGGTAGAGGGAGCTGCGCGGAATTCCCAGCCGCCGGGCTGCCGACTCCACCTTTCCCTTCTCCTGCCGGAGCGCCTGCTCGATGTGGCGCCGTTCTACCTCTTTGAGCGTGAGGCCGTCGCTGGACGGCGGCGCGGCCGCCGCCCCGAAGCCCGATTCGAACCGGAGATCTTCGGCCCGCAGCTCGGGCCCGTCGGTCAGGAGGGCCGCCCGCTCCAGCACATTCCGCAACTCGCGGATATTCCCCGGCCACGGATACCGCGCCAGGGCCGCCAGGGCGCCGGCCGCCAGCCCCGGCGCCGGCCGCCCGATGTCCCGGGCCAGCCCGTCGAGCAGCACGCGCGCCAGCACCGGGATGTCCTCCACCCGGTCCCGCAGCGCCGGCACCGCCAGCGGCAGGGTACTGATCCGGAAGTAGAGGTCGCCGCGGAACTGGCCGGTGGTGACCCGCTGCGCCAGGTCCTGGTGGGTCGCCGCGATGAGCTGCAGGTCCACCTGCCGGTCGCGGACGTCGCCCACCCGCCGGAAGCGCTGTTCCTCGAGCACCTTGAGGAACTTGGGCTGCAGCGCCGGCTCCATGTCACCGATCTCGTCCAGAAACAGGGTGCCCCGGTGGGCCAGGTCCAGCAGCCCGACCTTGGCCTGGATCGCGCCGGTGAAGGCGCCCCGCTCATGCCCGAACAGCTCCGACTCCACCAGCTCCCGTGGGAGGCCGGCGCAATTGAGGTCCACGAAGGCCTCGTCCGCCCGCGGCCCATGGGCGTGCAGCCAGCGGGCCAGGACGCCCTTGCCGGTCCCGGTCTCGCCGCGAAGGTACATCGGCCGCTCCGCTCCCGCGACCCGCCCCGCTTCCGCCGCCAGCGCCCGGATGGCGGCACTGGTCCCCACGAACGGGTCGACCGTCCGGCGCTCCTGCCGCGCCTTTCGCGCCAGCTGCTGCTGCCGGTTGCGCTGGGCCTCGAGGCTGCGCTCCACCACCAGCAGCAGCGCCGGCAGGGTGACGGGCTTGGTCAGGAAGTGCTCGGCCCCCTCCTTCATGGCCTGGACCGCCAGTTCCACCGAGCCATGGGCGGTGAGGAGGATGATCGGGACCTGGTCCGCGATGGCGCGCAGCCGGGGCAACAGCTGCAGGGCGTCGCCGTCCGGCAGCCGGTAATCGCTCACCACGACGTCCGGCGACGCGCTGCGAAAGAGCTGTTCCGCCTCCGCCGCGGTGGCGGCTTCCTCCACCCGGTAGCCCCGGGTCTCGAGGAAGTCGCGCAGGCCGAAGCGGATGGCCGGGTCGTCGTCCACGATGAGGATGCGATTGCGGGCCATGGGGCGGGAAGACCTCAGGCGGGGAGCATGGGGAGCACGACCGTGAGCCGGGCACCGCCGCCGGGCTGGTTCGCCGCCTGCACCCGCCCGCCATGCTCGGCCACGATCCGCTGGGCGATGGCCAGCCCCAGGCCGGTGCCCCCGGGGCGCCGGGTGAAGAACGGCTCGAAGGCGCGCGGCAGGTCCTCGGCACTGAACCCGGGGCCGGTGTCGCTCACCTCGAGCACCACCGCCGGCTCCGGTTCCCGCGGCTCCGGACGGAGCGATACCACGATCCGGCCGCCGGACGGGGAGTGCTGGATCGCATTCTCCACCAGGTTCTGGACGAGTTGCAGCATCCGGGTGGCATCCATCAGGACCGCAGGTCCCGCGGCCGGTCCTTCCCGCGACAGCGCGACATCCCGCTGTCCGGCCAGCGGCTGGCAGTGGGCGAGC
>JAEUJI010000153.1 GCA_016794805.1 Gemmatimonadota bacterium | reverse complement strand
GAGCGGCTATGGCATCGCGCCTGACGGCGCCGTGACCCTGCTGGATGCAGATGGCGTGACCGGGACAACTGGCGCCGGTCCGATCGACCTTGCCATCACCCCGGACGGCCGCCGGGTGTACACCCTGAACGCCGCCGACGGCACCCTGTCGGGCTTCGTGGTTCGCCCGCAGGGCGGCCTGGAGCGACTGGCGGGAGTGGCGCCCTCCGTGCCGGCGGGGAGCAACGGCCTCGTGGCCTGGTAAGGAGCGATTACGGGTCGGTCGTCCGGGCCTGCTCCCCGCTGGCCCGTTCGGCCACCCGCAGCAGCTCGAATTCGGGCTGGCAGAAGGGGCAGGCCATGACGTGGTCCAGCAGCGCGAGGCGGCTGTCCTCATCCTCCTCGCGCCGGATCAGGCTGGCGATCCGCTCAACCGGCGGGCAGCCGCCGCGGTCGTTGCCGGTGTCGGCCCGGATGGCGAGGAGCATGTCGTAGCTCCGGCGCAGACGATCGTCGCTCATTGCAGCGCCTCCGGGCCGATGCCCATCGCGGTCAGCTTCTCGCGCAGATCGGAGAGGCCGCGGTAGAGCAGGTTGCGGGTCTTGGGTTCCGTCCAGCCCAGCAGGTCGGCGATCTCCTCCCGGCCGTATCCCGACAGATACATCTTTACCACCGAACGGCGCGCGGGGATCAGCTGTTCCAGCGCCCGCCCCACCTGGTCCTGCAGTTCCATCTCCTCCACCATCCGGTCCGCCGCCGGAGACTCGCCCAGGACGGAGAGCCCGCTGGGCCGGGAGAGCCGTGCGGGGGTCTCCCGCCGGGCCCGGCGGCGGCGCAACACGTCCAGCGCGGCGGACACGGCCGTCCGATGCACGTAGGACGCCGGGGCGCCGAGGATCTTCTCATCGCTCTCCAGCGCCTTCCACAGCCGGAGCCGGACCTCCTGCAGCAGGTCCTCGACATCGCTCCCGGTCAGGCCATGGCGGATGCCGATGTACCGCACCCGCTCCGCGAAGCGGGCGAGCACCTGATCCAGCGCCTGCGAGACCTGGTCCGATTGTTCTGCCATGTCGCCTCCCCGGGCTCCATCGCTGCTGAGAAGATAGGCGCGCGGCGGTCGTATCTCCCATGAGGGACCGCATCGCGCGGCCCCGCGCCATCGAGGGAGGGTTCCATGCTACGCCGCTTTCGCCCGTTTCGCTACAACTGGTCCTTGCTGCTGGTCCTGGGCACGCTGATCCTCGTGTCGGCCGCCTGCTTCGGCAGCAACCCCAACTCCGAGGGCGGGGACTACTGCCAGGAGAATCCGGAAAACTGCTAGCCGGCTGACGGGGGCGGCGGCTTGCGAGCCAGTCCCCCCGACGATACTGTCGCCCTCATGCTGGCCGGCCTCCTCCTGCTCGCGCTGCAACATCCGGCGACCGCGCCGCCCGACTCGGTAGTGGCGCGGTCACTCGCCGCCATCGAGCACGGGATGGCCGCGCGGCAGGCGCAGTCCCTGCGCGCCGCGCTGCGACGCGACCCCGGGGACCGCGGGGCGCTCCTCGGCCTCGCGACCCTCGCGCGGCTCCAGTACCGGCATCGCGCCGCCGATTCCCTCTACCACGCCCTCCAGTCCGCGGCTCCCGACGGCTACACCCTCCTGGCCCTCCTCGGCGAGGGGGAGGGACTCGCGAGCCGCGGCAACCTGCCGGCGGCCCGCGACCGCTTCGCCGCCGCGGAGCGCCTCGCGGGGGAGCGGCACGATAGCGGCGCCCGGGTGCAGGCCCTGCTCGGGCTGGCCGCGGTCGTCGGCCCCGCGGTGCGGGACGGCGCGGAGGATTCGCTCTTCCTGCGCGCGGCGGACCTGCTCCCCGCCGGCCGGCCGGCCCTGGACGCCCGGCTCCGCTGCGCCCGTGCGGGGCCTCCGTTCCTCCCCGGCGAACTGCCGGAGGTGGCGGAGGCGCGGGCCGGCGCGGCCCTCGCGCTCACCGCCGGAGACCGGCGGCAGCACGCCGCCTGCGTGCTGAGCATCGGACGCGGCCATTACCGCGCCGGGGCGCTCGACTCGGCGCGCTACTGGAGTACGGTCGCGGCCGACCTGCAGGCGGCGGTTCACGATACCGCGGCGCTGGCCTTCACCCGGCAGTGGCGGGGCTACGCCGCGCTCACCTCGGGTGACTACGGCGCCGCCTGGCGCGACCTGCACGCCGGCCTGGCGCTGGCGGAAGCGTCCGGCGCGGGCCAGGTGCAGGGACTGGCCTCGCTGTACCTCGCGTCCCTGGCCCTCCGGTTCGGCGACGTGATCGCCGCGCGCGGGCACGCCGACCGCGCCGACACGCTCTTCACCCGGCTGGGCATCGTCCGGACCTTGACGACCCTGCGCGGGATCCAGGGCGACATCGCCCGCGCCATCGGGGACACCGCCGGCGCCCGGCGCCGCTATGAGGCGGCGCTGGCGCAGAGTGGCCGCTTCACCGGCTACCCGGTCCTCGCGCCCCACCGCGCCCTCGCGACGCTGGCCCGTCAGCGCGGCGACTGGGCGGAGGCCGAGCGGCAGCTGGCCCTCGCGCGCGAGGCGGCGCTGGCCTCTGGACTCGCAGAGTGGGAACAGCGGCTGCGCTATGACGCGGCGGCCCTCGCCGTCGCGCGGGGCGACGACACCCGCGCCGCGCGCGAGCTGCGCCAGTTTCTCGCGACGCTCTCCCCGGAGGAGCATCGGCGCGGCTTCGCGGCGCGGGTGCGGCTGGCGGAGCTCGCGGCCCGAAGCGGCGATGCGGCCGGCGCCGAGCGGCTGCTCGGGGAGGCGACCGACAGCCTGGAGGCGGCCCGCATCCGGCTGAACGAGCCCGCCCTCCGGCTGATGGCGTTCCAGATCCGCGATGACGACGCCGACCCCGACCTCGGGTTTGCCAGCATCATCGCGGTGCTCGCCGCCGACGGTCGCACGGCCGCCGCCTTCCGGCTGGTCGAGGCGCGACGGGCGCGCGAGCTGTTCGACCAGCTGCTGCGGGCCCGGGCGCTGACCGGTGCGCCCGCGCCCGCCCGGACGCCCTGGAGCGTGGCCGACCTGGGGGCGCTCCGCGCAGCGCTCGGGACCCGGGCGACGGCGCTGGTCCTGTTCGTGACCGGGCAGGGCGGTGAGCCGACCACGGCCCTGGTGGTGAGCGCCGACCGGCTGGACGCGGTCCCGCTGGCTCCGATCGACAGCCTGCGACCCCGGCTGGGCGCGTTCCTCGACCTGGTCGAGTCCGGCGGCCACGCCGATGGACTGGCCCGCGACCTCGGCGCGGCGCTGCTCGACCCGATCCTCCGCCGGCTCGATCCCGGGGTGCGCGAGCTCATCTTCGTACCCGATGCCGGGCTGCATCGGATCCCCTTCGACGCCCTGCGGCTCGCCGCCGGCGCCCCACTCCTCACCCGTTACGGCGTGACGCTGGCGCCGTCGGCCTCGATCCTCATGCATCTCTGGTCCCGTCCGGTGGCGCTGGGGCCTGCCCGCCTGCTCGGGGTCGGGGATCCCGGACCCGGGACGGGCGGGGCCGCCAGCCTGCGGCAGGGCGGGCACCCGATCCCCCGGGCGCCGCTGCCCTACGCCCGCCGGGAGGTGCGCCGGCTGGCCCGGTTCGCGGATGAGGCCGCGGTGCGCACCGGCGTGTCGGCCAGCGAGGCGTGGGTCAAGTCCGCGATGGCCGAGCGGTGGAGCGTCCTCCACTTCGCGAGCCATGCCCTCGTCGATGAACTGGCACTGCCCGAGACCGGCCTGGTGCTGGCGGCCGGCGGGGGCGAGGACGGGTTTCTCCAGGCCGGCGAGATCGCCACGCTGCCGCTGCAGGCGGAGCTGGTGGTGCTGTCCGCCTGCCGCAGCGCCGGGGGGGTCGCCGTGCTGGGCGAGGGGGTGCGCGGGCTCGCGGCTCCATTCCTGGAGGCGGGGGCGGCGGGGGTGGTCGGCTCGCTCTGGCCGGTCGAGGATCGCGCCGCCTCCGAGCTGATGCTGGCGTTCTATCGCGGCATGGCGCGGGGCCGGAGCGCGGGCGCCGCACTGCGCGAGGCGAAACTCGCCGCGCTCACCGCCGGGCGACCGGTGCGGGAGTGGTCCGGATTCACCCTGACCGGCAACCCGGGGCTGGTCCTGCCGCTGCACCAGCCGGTGGAATCGCCCTGGTGGGTGGTCCCGATCGCCCTCGTGGTCGCGACGGGCGCCGGCTGGTGGTGGCGCCGGCGCCGGGCCTAGGGCCACCGCGCGTCCGCCGTCGCGGAGCGAAGCGAGCGGCCGTCCGGCAGCCGGGCAACCACCCACCACTGTAGCGCCGCAGTCCCCACCCGCAGGCCGTCGGCGGGACGCAGGGTGGTATCGCTGGTACTCCCCCGCCAGAGGAACTCCCCGGCGCCATCCACGACGGTCAGGTCGTAGGACCAGGCCTCCGGCACCGCGCGCCAGACGAATGTGACTGGCGGGCCGGTCGCGATGGCCCCGCGGGGGGCCACCAGCGTCACCCCCTCCGTGCGCCCGCGCAGGACCGGCGCCGCGGCCGATCCATGCAGCAGCACCAGCGCGCCCAGGCCAGCCCCCACCAGCAGCATCGCGGCGAGTGCCCACGGCGCCGGGAACCAGGCGCGTCGCGGTGGCGCGCCGGCGAGCACGACCGCACGCAACAGGTCGAACTCCTCCTTGCAGGCAGGGTGCGTCGCGATCGTGGTCAGCACCCGCTCCCGGTCCGCCCGGGTGGCGGTGCCCTGCAGCACGGCCAGCATCTCCTCCGGCTCCAGCATGCAGGGACCCAGATCCGCCCGGGTGGCGGCGGACAGGCGATAGAGCTGCCGCAGGCGCTCGGGATTCATGACCCTCCCTCCGGATCGACCCCTCGGGCACGCAGGCGGGCGCGCAATTCCTCGAGGCCGCGATAGAAGAGATGGCGGGTCCGCGCCTCGCTCCAGCCGGTGAGCTGGGCGATCTCCTCCCGATGGTACCCCGCCAGGTGCAGCCGGACCACCAGCGCCCGGTCCGGCGCCAGCGCTGCGACCTCCCCATCCACGGTGGCGGCGAACTCCTCCTCGAGCAGGGCCCGGTCCGGCGACGGCGCGAGTCCCAGCCGCGCCTCCCCGGAGGGCCGCTCCAGCCCGGTGGACGTCTCGCGCCGGGCCCGGCGGCGGCGCAGGTGATCGATCGCCGCCGACACCGTGGTGCGATAGACGTAGGACGCCGGGGTGTCCGCCAGTTTCCCGTGTCCACCGGCCGAATGCCACAGCCGGATGCGGACCTCCTGCAGGATCTCGTCGATCTCTCCCGCGAGCAGGCCATAGCGCGCCGCGAGCCGCCGCACCTGCCCGGCGTGCCGCTCCAGCAACTGCTCCAGCGCCTCGGCGGGCGGATCCGGAGGGGGGCCCATCGGCGGAACATAGGGCGCGGCGGGTGGGGGCGGGAGCGGCGAGGGAACCAGTTCAGCCATCGCGACCACCCGCGCCGGCCCCTCGCGAGTCGCAGGCAGTCCTCGTCACCATCCCATATCCGGCCGCCACCCGCATCAGCGCTCCACGTTCCTGGGGTCCGAGTAGGACGCAGGCCAGCCGCCGAAATTCCCGGCTTCGTTGCCCGGGCCCCCGGCCGGGAAGCGCGGGAGTCGGCGCGCGTCCTCCCAGCAGGGCCAGGTGGATGCCCCCGTCCCGGGGCCACGTCCCCGGCCAGCCGTGAAGGATGCCCGGCGCCGGCGCCGAGGCGGACCCGCAACCCGAGGAGCACCGATGCGACGCAGTCTCTGGATTCTGCCCGGGGCCTTGTGCCTGATGGCGATGGGGGTGACCGATTCCTGCAGTGACGACCCGAGCCCTGGCACCCAGGGCACCATCGAAATCGCCGCCGGCAACGGGCAGACGGCGCCGGCCTCCACGGCCCTGCCCACCGCGATCGCGGCCCGGGTCGTCGGCACCTCGGGCAAGGCGATCGCCGGCGTGCCGGTGCACTGGATCGTGGCGAGCGGCGGCGGATCGGTGCCCAACACGTATACCAGCACCACCGCAGTCACCGCCCTCAACGATGCCGTCGCCACCGTCCAGTGGACGCTGGGCCCGGCCGCCGGACCCCAGACGCTGCTCGCCACGGTGGACGACCTCGATCCGGCGGATACCCTGGTGTTCACCGCCACCGCCACCGGGGGCGGGGGCGCGCATCCGCTGGCGGAGATCAGCGTCTACAACGGCACCTCGAGCGGCGGCATGACGGCGACGGTCGCGACGCCGTACCAGGGCAACGTCAGCTATGGCCCGATGGGGGCGAGCCAGATGGACAGCGACAGCCTGCAGGTGGAGGTGGGAGTGGTGTTCACCATCACCGCGACGCTGGGCGCGGCGTCCGTCACCCAGAGCTGCACCACGACGGCGGGCATCGTTCCGGTCCCGGGCAATGCCTCGACCGGCTCGGCACTGGCGGGGGTCTTTCAGGATGGCGGGCTGATCATCACCTGCAACGGCAACTGGCAGTAGGCGGCCGGCGCGGTGCCCTACCCCGCTTTCCCCGCCAGCCGCGTCGCGGCGGTGAGGTAGCCGCGGAGCAGCGTCTCCAGCCGCTCGGCCGCCTTCGGTTCGCGCAGGGTGCCATCCTCGGCGAACGCGTCGGCGCCGAGTGGCAGGGTGTACATGTCCGGGTGCACGAACACCCCCAGTCCCTCGAGCGGGATCCGCAGCTGCCACAGCCCGCGGATGCCGCCGATCGGCCCGCCGGACGCGGCCAGCAGGAAGGCGCTCTTTCCCCGAAGCGGCACCGGCCGCATCCGGCTCAGCCAGTCGATGGCGTTCTTGAGCGTCCCGGGCAGGGAGTAGTTGTACTCCGGCGAGGCGAGGAGCAGCCCGTCCGCCCGGCCGAGCCGCTCCTGGAATCGCACCGCGCCGGGGGGAAAGCCGGACGCCTGCTGGGCATCCGCGTTGAACAGCGGCATGTCAAACTCGGCGAACTCCGCGATCTCCACGGTGGCACCCTGCCGGGTGGCCGCGGCGGCGGCCTGCGCCAGCAGCCGGCGATTGAGCGAGGCCTTCCGGAGCGAGGCGGCGACGGCGAGCAGGTGCAGGGTCACGGGCGGTAGGCCCGGTCGAGCACGCTGTCCCAGGCGGCGAGTGCCGGCTTGGGACCGAGCGCCGAATCCACCAGGCCGAGGTGCGCGAACAGCGCCAGATTTGGTGGGGCGCCGGGAATCCCCGCGAGATCCAGGTCGGTGAACGTGATCTGGAACAGCCCGGCGGCAGGGGCCGCGTCGAGGATGCGCGCATGGCGGCTGATGTAGCGCGCCTGCATCGCGGGCGTGCTGGCGAGGAGGCCGTCCGGCACCGAGGGCCAGCCCCCCTCGAGCACCACCAGCGGCAGCGCTCCGCCCTGCACCAGCCGGCTGTAGTAGTTGAGCGGGATGCTGTCGGGGTCCGGGAAGCCGCCCAGGTAGGGATACGAGGAGAGGCCGAGCGCGTCGAGGAAGGGGAACTCGGCGCGATCGGCCGCGATGCCCTCATACACCCCCGACCCCTGCAGCAGCCCCCAGGCGGTTTCCACCTGCACGCTCACCATGAGCGGCGTCGCGCTCCCGGCGACCGCCCGCTCCAGGGCGGCGGCGTTGACCATCATCCGGAGGGCGTCGTACACGGAGTCGGGCGCCGCCAGCCGGATGAGGTTGGTCTCCGCGGCGAGGCTCAGGTAGTCGGGGTGGAGGATGCTGTCCACCGCGGCGACGTATTCCCGGTAGAGCCGCTGCACCGCGGTGTCCGTGATGCTCCGTCCCGCGGCGACCAGTTCCGGCGCCTCGGCGGCGCGATTGAGCCCGTCGGTCACGTCGAGCGTGACCACCACCTTCATGCCACTGCCCCGGTAGAACTGGACCAGCGGGAGCCGCACCACCCGCACCTCCGTGGCGGCGGCGGTGTCATCCAGGAGCACCTGCCAGGGGATCGAGAGCTGCAGCAGGCCGGCGTCGGAGTGCGCGGCCGCGAGGGTGAGCGTCGGAATGAGGAGGGTGGTGTCCATCCTGGGCGGGATGGCGGAAAAGCCCATCATGTACGCGCGCGTTGCGCCTCCGGGCCCGCTGCCATCGCCGCCGCACGCCGCCAGCAGCGTGGCGACGCAGGCGCCGCCCCCAAGCACGGCCCGCAGTGACGGGCTCCCGATCGCCCGATCACCCCATCGCCAGGTCGCCGGCTTACTCACCGGCCCGCCGCAGCACCGGCTCGAGACCCCGCCACACATTGGCCGCCACCCGGCGGGATCCCGCCTCGTTGGGGTGAATCCCATCCTGCTGGTTGAGCGAGTCCACGCCGCCCACGCCGTCCAGGATGAACGGCAGCAGGGGGATCCCGTTCGCTTCGGCGACGGCGGGGAAGATGGCGCGGAACCGGCGCACGTAGTCCTGTCCAAGGTTGGGCATCGCCTCCATCGGTGCGAGGACGATCGCGGTCCCGGGGGACTGTGCCCGGGCGCGGTCCACCATGGCCTGGATGTTGGCCCGGGTGGAATCGGGCTCCTGGCCCCGGAGCCCGTCGTTGGCGCCGGTCTCGATGACCAGCACCGCCGGCCGCTGCCGGAGGATCCAGTCCACCCGGCGGAGCGCCCCGGCGCTGGACTCCCCGCTCTGGCCGGCGTTCACCACGGTGTAGCGGAGGCCGGCCGAATCCAGCTTGTGCTGGATGAGGGCGGGGTAGGCCGAATCGGGGTCGAGTCCCAGCCCCGCCGTGAGGCTGGTCCCCAGGAAGACGATGGTCCCGCCGCCGGAGGCCACCCGGCCGGAATCGGCCGGCGCCAGATTGCCGCCGGACCCCGCCGCGGCGGAGTCGGCGCGGCTCCCCCCATCCCCCGACCCGCCCCCGCAGGCCGGCAGGAGCATCAGGGCCAGTCCGACTATGATTCTACCCGACCTTTTTCCCGGAATTCGCACGATCCATGATCCGCGTCGAAGCGCTGTCCAAAGAGTACCTCTCCGGCGGGCGCCCGCTCGCCGTGCTGAAGGATATCACGCTGGAGATTCCCACGGGGGAGCTGGCGGCGATCGTCGGCCCCTCGGGAAGCGGCAAGACCACGCTGCTCGGCCTGCTGGCCGGGCTCGACCGCCCCACACGGGGGCGCGTCATCGTGGACGGTACCGACCTCACCACGCTCTCGGAGGACGGCCTGGCCGCCTTCCGTGCCGAGCGGGTCGGGTTCGTGTTCCAGTCGTTCCACCTGATCCCGACCCTGACCGCGCGGGAAAACGTGGAAGTGCCGCTCGAGCTCCGGGGAGAGGAGGCCGGCTCCCGCGCCGATGAGCTGCTCGCCCGCGTGGGACTCCAGGGCCGGGAGCACCACTACCCCGCCCAGCTCTCGGGCGGCGAACAGCAGCGGGTGGCGCTGGCGCGGGCCTTCAGCAACCGGCCGCGGATTCTCTTCGCCGACGAACCGACGGGAAACCTCGACCAGGCCACCGGCCAGCGGGTGGTGGAGATCCTGCTGGAGCTGAACCGGGAACTGGGCACCACCACCGTGCTGGTCACCCATGACCTCGAGCTGGCGCGGCTCACCCGGCGGATCATCCGCCTCGCCGACGGCGCGGTGGTGGGCGACACCCTCGCGGGAGCCGCCGCGGGATGAACTCCTTCACCTTCGTGCGGCAGCTGGCCTGGCGGGAGAGCCGGGCAGCGGGCAGGCGATTGCTGCTGCTCACCACCGCGATCTCGATCGGCGTGGGCGCACTGGTCGCCATCGAGTCGTTCACCGACAATCTCACGGTGGCGCTCGAGGGACAGTCCCGGGCGCTGCTGGGCGGCGACCTCGCCCTCAGCACCCGCACCGAGCCGACCCCCGGCTTCCGCCTGGTGCTCGATTCCCTCACCCGCGCGGCGGGCGCCGATCCCGCCACCGACCTGGCCGAGGTCACCAGCTTCGCCGGGATGGCGTACGTCCCGCGCACCGCGGGCACCCGGCTGGTGCGGGTGAGCGCGCTGCAGGGAGACTATCCGTTCTACGGCAAGGTCATCACCGACCCGGAGGGCGCCTGGGGCCGGCTCGCGGAGGGGCGAGTGACGCTGGTGGACCCCGCCTTCCTCACCTCGCTCGGCGCGGCGGTGGGCGATACCATGGCCCTGGGCGAGAGCCGGTTCGTCATCGCGGGGACGGTGGCCAGCTTCCCCGGAGACGTCGGGGTGCGCGCCGCGTTCGGGCCGCGGGTCTTCATCCCCGCCCGCTACCTCGAGGAAACGGGGCTGCTCGGGTTCGGGAGCCGGGCGGAGTACGACTGGTTCCTGCGGGTGCCGGCGAGCCTGGACACCAAGCCGTTCGCGGACACCTGGCGGCCCAGTGTGGGCGCGCAGCAGGGCCGGCTCAAGACCGCGGTGGAGGAAGAGGAGGACCTGCGGCAGTTCCTCGACCAGCTGGGCCGCTACCTCGGGCTGGTGGCGCTGATTGCGCTCCTGCTGGGCGGCATCGGGGTGGGGAGCGCGGTGCAGGTCTTCATCAAGCGGAAGCGGGACACGATCGCGGTGCTGCGCTGCCTGGGCGCCACGAGCGGCCAGGTCTTCGCGGCCTACCTGCTGCAGGCCGCCGCGATGGGTTTCCTGGGAAGCCTCGCCGGGGTCTTCCTCGGACTGCTGCTGCAGCTCGCGATGCCGCGGGTCTTCGGCGCCTTCCTGCCGCTCGATGTCTCGGTGGAGCCCTCCATCCAGGCGATCCTCACCGGCCTGGGTGTGGGCGTCTGGGTGGCGCTGGTGTTCGCCCTGCTGCCGCTGCTCGCGGTGCGCCGGGTGCCGCCGCTCGCGGTGCTCCGGCGGGACGTGGAGGAGGGCGCCCGCCGCCGCGCCGATGGCTGGATCTGGGCCGCGCGGCTGGTGCTGGCGCTCAGCGTGGTGGGGATGGCCATGCTCCAGGTGGGCGATGCCCTCAAGGGGCTGGCCTTTTCCGCCGGCGTCGGTGCGGCGCTCCTGGTGTTGTGGCTCGCGGCCCTCGGCCTCATCCGCTCGCTCCGCCGCTGGTTTCCCCACCGGCTGCCGTACGTGCTCCGCCAGGGGCTGGCCAACCTGTACCGCCCCGCCAACCAGACCGTGGCCGTGGTCCTGGCCCTGGGGTTCGGCGCCTTCCTGTTAGGCGCGCTGGCGGTGATGCAGCACAACCTGCTCCGGCAGCTGCAGCTCGACGGCGGGCTCGGGCGCCCCAACCTGGTCTTCTTCGACATCCAGCCGGACCAGAAGGACGACGTGCTGGCCGAGATCCGGACGGCGGGGCTCGAGGCCCAGCCGGCGGTGCCGATCGTTCCCATGCGGCTGGCGGCGATCAATGGCATCCGGGTGAAGGAGATGCTGGCCGACACGATGAAGCGGCCGGTGCGGGACGGCGAGCGGGTGGAGGGCTGGGCCCTCCGCCGGGAATACCGCTCCACCTACCGCGACACGTCGGTGGGATCGGAGAAGCTGGTGGTGGGCGACTGGTGGCGGGCCGGCGCCGGCGGCGCGCCGGGCCCGGCCCCGCTCTCGCTTGAGGTGGGTATCGCCTCCGACCTGGCCGTCACCATCCGGGACACCCTCACCTGGGACATCCAGGGGGTGGAGATCGCGAGCGTGGTGGCCAACCTGCGCGAGGTGTACTGGGCCTGGTTCGAGCCCAACTTCTTTGCCGTCGTCCCCGAGGGGCCGCTGGCCGACGCGCCGCAAAGCTTCGTGGTGCTCACCCGGGTGGACGATGCCGCGGTCATGGGCAGCCTGCAGCGGGCCATCGTGGAGCGGCACCCGAACGTCACCTCCATTGACCTGACGTCCATCCAGCAGAGCGTGGAGAAGATCGTGGCGAGCGTGGCGCTCGCCATCCGCTTCATGGCCTTCTTCAGCCTGGCCACCGGGGTGGTGGTGCTGATCGGGGCGCTGGCCACCAGCCGCTACCAGCGGGTGCGGGAGGCGGCGCTGCTCAAGACCCTGGGCGCCACCCGGCGCCAGGTAGTGCGCATCATGGTGACGGAGTACGCCGCCCTCGGTGTGCTGGCGGCCATCGTCGCCACCGGGCTCGCCAGCCTCGGCGGCTGGGCGCTCATGAAGTACACCTTCGAGGTGCCGTTCACGGTGCCGTGGCTGGGCTTCGGGATCCTGGCGCTGGTGCTGGTGGCGCTGCCGGTCACGACGGGACTCTGGACCAGCCTCGACCTGTTCCGGCGCTCGCCGCTGGCGGTGCTGCGGGAGGAGTAGCGCCGTACCCCGACCGGCCCTCCCGTCCCCTCCCGGGGCGGGATTACTCTTCAGGCCATCCCTCCTCAACCCGGATCACGCATGCTGGGCGTCCTGACCCTGCTCTTCATCCTGTCCGGTGCCGCCGGCCTCTTCTACGAGTCGGTCTGGTCCCGCTATCTCGGCCTCTTCGTCGGCCACAACGCCTACGCCCAGGTGATCGTCCTCGTGATCTTCCTGGGCGGCATGGCGCTCGGGGCGATGATCATCGGGCGGATCACCCACCGGATCCGGGAGCCGCTGCTCGGCTACGCCCTGATCGAGGCGGTGGTCGGCCTCATCGGCCTGTTCTTCCAGGACATCTACGTCGGGGTCACCGGCTGGGCCTACAGCTCGGTCTTCCCGGCCACCGCCGGCTCCATCACCCTGACCATCGCCAAGTGGGGCCTCGCGGCGCTGCTCATCCTGCCCCAGTCGGTGCTGCTCGGCGCCACCTTCCCCCTCATGTCCGCGGGGGCGCTCCGGCGCCTGACCCGGCAGCCGGGCCGCACCATCTCGGTGCTCTACTTCGCCAACAGCTTCGGGGCGGCGATCGGCGTGCTCATCGCCGGGTTCTACCTGGTCGAGGTGGTCGGGCTCCCGGGCACCATCCTGGCCGCGGTCATCCTGAACTTCGTGGTGGCGATCGGCGCCATGATGGTCATGCGCTACGGGCGGGGCGACGAGGCGGCGGCCGAAGCGGCCACGGCCCCGCCGGTGCGCGCCTTCGCGGACCTCGCCCCCACCACCCTGCACCGGCTGTTGCTCTGGACGGCGCTGGGCACCGCCGTGGCGTCGTTCATCTACGAGATCGCCTGGATCCGGATGCTCTCCCTGGTGCTCTCCAGCGCCACCCATTCGTTCGAGCTGATGCTCTCGGCCTTCATCCTGGGGCTGGCGCTCGGGGCCTTCTGGGTGCGGCGCCGCGCGGACCAGTTCGCCAATCCGCTCCGGGTGCTGGCGATCACCCAGCTCTGCATGGGCTTCTTCGCCCTCGCGACGCTGCCGCTCTATTTCCAGGCCTTCGACTGGATGGGCACCTTCATCCAGGCCTTCGCGCGCTCGGAGCCGGGGTACGTGGGCTACAACATGGCCCGCTACGGGATCTGCCTGCTGGTGATGCTCCCCGCCACGTTCTGCGCCGGCATCACCTTGCCGCTCATCACCCGCACCCTGGTCCTCGGAGGCGTGGGAGAGAAGGCGATCGGCCAGGTGTACAGCTGGAACACCTTCGGCTCGATCGTCGGGGTGTCGGTGGCGGCACTGGTGCTGATGCCGCTGGTGGGGCTCAAGACGCTGCTGGTCTCGGGCGCCCTGCTCGACATGGCGGTGGGCGTCGCGATCCTGTTCGCGATCGCCGGGGCCGCGGGGATGGCCGGCCGGAAGCTCGCCTTCGGGGGCGCCGGCTTCCTGGCCCTGGTGGCGCTGGTCGCCGCCGTGAGCCCCGCCTTCGATCAGCACCTCCTGCTCTCCGGGGTGTACCGCTTCGGCACCGTCCCGGAGCGGGGCAGCCGGGAGATCCTCTACTACCGGGACGGCCGCACCGCGACGGTCTCCGCCGAACGCATCACCAGCAACGGCGAAGTCTTCATCGCGACCAACGGCAAGTCGGATGGCGCCCTCTCCGCCTACTGGTTCCAGGCCTGCAGCGACACCGCCCGGAAGCAGCCGCTCCGCGGCGACGCCGCCACCCTGGCGCTCGCGGCGCTGATCACCCTGGCCCACAAGCCCACCGGCGAGGTGGGCGCGGTCATCGGGCAGGGGACCGGGATGTCGAGCCACCTGCTGCTGGGGAGCCCCGCGCTCAAGGAGCTGTACACGATCGAGATCGAGCCGGAGATGATCGCCGCGTCGAAGCGGGGCTTCTACCCCGCCAACGCCCGGGTCTTCGACGATCCGCGGGCGCACTTCGTGGTGGACGACGCCAAGAGCTACTTCGCCGCCGCCGGCCGGAAGTACGACTACATCTTCAGCGAGCCGTCCCACCCCTGGGTGAGCGGCGTGGCGGGCCTGTTCACCGCGGAGTTCTACGACCGGGTGAACCAGTACCTCAAGCCGGACGGGGTCTTCGCGCAGTGGATCCACATCTACGACATCAACGATCGGCTGGTGATGACGGTGCTGTCGGCACTGCACCAGAAGTTCAAGCACTACGAGGTGTACATGCCGGCGGTGAGCGACATGCTGGTGATCGCCACCAACGGGGACCGGGTGCCCGAGCCGGACTGGAGCGTGTTCCAGTACCCCGGGATCGCGAAAGACTTCTGCCACCAGATCCCGTTCACCCCCGAGGCGCTGAACGCCACCCGGCTGGGGAACCGGACGTCCCTGGGCCCGCTGGTGGGGCGCTTCCCCACCCCCAACTCCGACTTCTTCCCGCACCTCGACAACGGCGCGGAGCGGACCCGGTACATGGCGCAGCAGGCCTCGGGGATCTACGGGCTGTCGTACGAGCGGTTCGACGTCACCGCGCCCTACATCGGGCGCCGGGTGCCGCCCGCCAGCTTCATGCTCGCTCCCGCCCCCGACATCCCCCGGATGTACAACCTGTCGCTCGGCGCGACGGTACGGAATCCCGCGGCCTACCAGGTCTCGGACACCATTCCCGATGACGACCGGAAGAGCGGCGCCCTCTACCGCCAGCGCGCCTGGCGCGCCGAACTGGCCGCGGCCGAACCCCCCGGCGACTGGCGGGTCTGGACCCAGCGGATGGCGGACGTGGAGCGGGACCGCTACGGCGGCACCAGCGGCTACGCCGACCCCGCCTTCTACGCCGACATCTCCCGCTTCCTCGACCGCCACCGGGCGCCGCCCGGCGTGCGGGCCGTGGTGGAGTTCCGCCAGGCCCTCTCGGGCTGGGACTTCGCCCGTGCCGCCCGGGCCGCGGAGCCGCTGATCGCGGCCGCCCTGGACCGGGCCAGCTGGCTCCCCCCCGATGAGCTGCGGGACGGGGTGGTCATTGCCCGGCTGGCCACCGGCGACCCGACCGGCGCCCGTCAGGCGTTCGAGGCCCTGGCCCCGCTCTCCCGGCGGCCGAACGGGGATTTTCGCACCGCGCTGATCGCCGCCTACGTGCAGTCGGCCGAGGAGGGGCGCAGGTAGGGCCGGGCGGAGGGGGCGGCCCGCCGCCCCCTTACCCCGCCGCCCTTCCGGGCTAGTTTTCCCCCCAGCATTGTCCCAGACCCCTACCCGATACCCCCAATGCTTCCCATTGACCTGAGCGGCAAGCGTGCGTTCATCGCCGGTGTCGCGGACGACGCCGGTTTCGGTTTCGCCATCGCGAAGGCCATGTTCCAGGCGGGCGCCACGGTCTGCGTCGGCACCTGGCCGCCGGCCATGAACATCTTCCTCAACCTGCTCGAGCGGGGGAAGATGGACGACTCCCTGGTGCTGCCGGGTGGGGGGAAGATGTCGTTCGAGCGCATCTACCCGCTCGATGCCGCCTACGACTCCCTGGCGGACGTGCCGGACGAGGTGCGGGAGAGCAAGCGCTACAAGGAGCGGGGCGACTACAGCGTGGAGGGGGTGGTCCGGGCCTTCCTGGCCGATTTCGGCGAACGGCCGCTCGACATCGTGGTCCACAGCCTGGCCAACGCCCCCGAGGTGCGGAAACCGCTCATGGACACCAGCCGGGCGGGCTACCTCGCCGCCCTGAGCGTGAGCGCCTACAGCCTGACCAGCATGGTGCGGAACTTCAGCCCCATCCTGCGGCCGGGCGGCTCCTTCCTCTCCCTGAGCTTCGCCGCGGGGGAGCGGGTCGTTCCGGGCTACGGCGGCGGCATGTCGAGCGCCAAGGCCGCGCTCGAATCCGACACCCGGACCCTCGCGTTCGAGGCCGGCCGGCGCTTCGGGATCCGGGTGAACACGATTTCCGCCGGCCCGCTCGCCTCCCGGGCGGCCACGGCGATCGGCTTCATCGACGCCATGTGCGCCTACTCCAAGGCCAACTCGCCCATTCCGCGCGACCTCGACGCCATGGACGTCGGCGTGACCGCCGCGTTCCTGGCGAGCCCCTTCGGCGCCGGGATCACCGGCACCACCATCTACGTGGACAACGGGCACCACGCCATGGGGATGGCGGTGCCGCCCAAGGCCGCGCAGGGCGGGCCGACGGTGTGAGGGCCATTCGCCGGATGGCCGCCCTCTGCCTGGCGCTCGCGGCGCCGCTCCCGCCGCTCGCCGCCCAGAACCCGCCGCCCATCCGCGAGGCGTTTCCCATGCCGGCGGAGTACCGGGCCATCCAGGTTCGGGCTCAGGAGACGCAGCGCGCCCTGCTCCTCTCGATGGTGGACTCCATGCCGGAGTCCATGTACCGCCGTGCCGCCGCCGACGGACAGCGGGATTTCGCCGAACAGATCCACCACGCCGCCAACGCCAACCAGTACATCGTGTCGCGCTACATCCTCGGCTGGGACTCCCTCCCCATCCGGCCGGATACCGCGGCCGTCTTCAATTCGCGATCGGCGCTCCACGGCTTCGTCGCCGCCTCCTACGCCTTCAGCCTCGGGGTGCTGGCCCGGCAGAGCGAGGCCGATCGGCAGGAATCGATCTGGTATTTCGGGCAGAAGATTCCCAAGTGGATGGTGTGGGACGAGCTCAACCAGCATACCATCTGGACCGCCGGGCAAGTGGTGGCCAACTTCCGCGCCATCGGCATGCCGCCCCCCTCCTTCCTCTACTTCTGAGGCGCCGGTGCCCTTCGCGCGGCTCGCCGCCATCTCCGGGCTGATCGCCGTCGCCGCCGGCGCCTTCGGCGCCCACGCCCTCCGCGCCCGCCTCTCCCCCGACCAGCTCCAGACCTGGGAGACCGCCGCGCGGTACCAGATGTACCATGTGGTACCGCTCTTCGTGATCGCCTGGCTGCTGGCGCAGGGTCCCTGCCCCTGGGCCACCCGCGCCGGCTGGGCCTTCCTGCTTGGCACCCTGCTCTTCTCCGGCAGCCTCTACGCCCTCGCCCTGACCGGCAGCACCCGACTCGGCATGATCACCCCGCTCGGCGGCGTGGCCCTCCTGGCGGGCTGGGCCATGCTGGCGCTCGCCGTGGGCGGCGGGGCCCCGGGCCACGAGTAGGCCGATGCATCCGGCGGCGGAGGTGTACCAGGCGCTGCTCGAGCGGCTCGACCGCTGGTTCGCGGAGGGCCGGGCCCAGGCCCCGGACGTCATCCCCTGCCGGAGCGGCTGCACCGCCTGCTGTCACGGCCCCTTCGACATCTCCATGGCGGACCAGCTGCTGCTGCGGGAGACCGTCGCGCGGCTCCCGCCCGAACACCGGGCCGGCATTCTCGCCCGCGCCGACCGCGCCCTCGCGAAGCTGCAGGCGCTGGCCCCCGAGTGGCGGGCGCCGTGGGACATCGCCGCCATCGGCGACGAGCGCTTCGATGCCATCGCGGAGGCGCTGTCCGACCTCCCCTGCCCCGTCCTGGGCTCCGCGGGCGAATGCCTGGCGTACACCGGGCGGCCCCTCGTCTGCCGCCTGATCGGACGCGCCATGATCACCCTGGATGGCCGGCTGCTGGAGAACGGCTGCCCCATCCAGGACCGGTTCCCCGGTTACGCGGAGCTCGACCCGGTGCCGTTCGACCTCGACGCGCTGGAGGCAGACGAGGTGGCCTGCCTCGAAGCGGCGGCACTGGCGCTGCGCGGCACTCCAGGGTCCGCCGGCGTGGAGACCACGATCGCCGCCTGCCTGGCCACCGGAGGGTAGCCCCCATGCCCAACCGCGTCCTGCGCGACCTGCTGCACGGTCGGGGCGCCCATGCGGACCCCGTCGCCTGCGTCGAGGGAATACCGTTCGAGCTGGCGGGCCGGACCCTCGCGGGGGCGCCCCATACCATCTGGCAGCTGGTGTGGCACATGAACTACTGGATGGACTACGAACTCCGGTCGCTGGCCGGACCCGAGGTTCCCTACCCCGAGCATGGCGAGGTGAGCTGGCCCGCCGCGAGCCCGCCTTCAGCCGCGGCCTGGGAGGCGGAGGTGGCGCGGTTCGGGATCCAGGTGGACCGGCTGGTGAACTGGGCGGCGGAGGCCGGACTCCAGGGACTCGGCTCCCGGGTGGTGCATCCCCGGCAGGGGGAAACCGGGCAGGATGTGCTGTGGCAGATGGTGGCGCACAACAGCTACCACGCCGGGCAGGTGGCGCTGCTGCGCCGGGCCTTCGGTGCGTGGCCACCGGCCGGGGGCGGGGATAGCTGGTAGGGGTTCGGCGATTGGGCGATTCGGCGATTGGGCGATTCGGCGGGTGGGCGGCAAGAACAGGGGTCGGGATCCGCAAGGACCCCGACCCTTCGTGCATCCTACCGCCTTACCGCCCTACTTCAGCTGATTGACCGTCGGCGCGTGCTGGTAGAGGTAGTAGAAGATGATCATCAGCGCCCCGATGATCACCGCGGCCAGGAGCAGCGAGAAGGAGAAGATCGTCGTGAGCAGCTTGCCGTCGGACTTGAGGTGCATGTAGAACATCGCCACCAGCGCGAACTTGATGGCGGAGAGGAAGAGCAGCACCTCCACCACGATCGGCTCCAGCACCGCCGCGAAGCCGGCGGGGCTGTGCCG
>JAEUJI010000145.1 GCA_016794805.1 Gemmatimonadota bacterium | reverse complement strand
GCGGTGACCCCGAGGTACTGCTCCATCTGGGCCAGCCACCCCAGGCTCCCGGGGTTCCCCTTGAGCTGGCCCGCGACCGCGCGGGTGAGTTCCAGGCGGCTCAGCGAGACCAGCGCGGTCCCCGCGACGGCGCCGAAGATGGCGAGGCCGAGCCCGATGGCGAGGACGGTCCAGATCATCCGTCGTCCCGCCCCGACTCGACCTCGGCGCGCGCCGGCGGGATGATCAGCACCCGGCGCACCCGGCGCCGCGCCACCTGTTCCGCCACCAGCCCGAAGCCGTCCACCTCGGTGCGCTCCCCGCTCCGCGGCACCCGGCCGAACAGGTCCAGCGCCAGGCCGCCCACCGTGGTGACGTCGTCCCGCAGGAACCGGTGCCCCAGCCGCGCCTCCAGTTCGGCGAGCGAGACACCCCCCTCGACCGACACCCGCCCTTCCTCGTCCTCGACGATGGGGGGGATCTCGTCGATGTCGTGCTCGTCCTGGATCTCGCCGACGACTTCCTCGAGGATGTCCTCCAGGGTGATGAGCCCGGCGGTGCCGCCGAACTCGTCCACCACCACCGCGAGGTGGCTCGGGCCGCGCTGGAAGTCCCGCATCTGGCGGTCCAGCGTCTTTCCCTCCGGCACGAACGCGGCCGGCCGGATGAAGACATGCCAGTCCGCCGTGTCCCCGCCCTGGGGAAGGCTTGCCACCATGTCCTTGGCGTAGAGCACCCCGACCACCGCGTCCGGATGGCCGTCGTACACCAGCATGCGCGCGTGTTCCGAGCTGCGGAGCGTGGCCACGACCTCGTCCCGGCTGGCGGAGGTGTCCACCGCGATGATGTCGATGCGCGGGGTCATCACCTCCGCCACGGTCATGTCGGCAAGCGAGAAGAGCCCGAGCAGCATGTCGCGGCGGGCGGGGCCGCTCTCGCGATTGAGGGCCGGCGTGGCGGGGCGGATCCGGTTGTCGGCCCGGGCCACCAGCCGGAGCAGCGGCGCGAACACCCGCAAGCTGCGGAGCGCGGCGGGACGCACCAGGGGGGGAAGGTCCGGCGCCACCGCGGCGAGCACCCGGGGGAGGAGGCTCGCGACCACCCAGACCAGCAGCACGCCGAGCAGCAGCCGGAGGGTCGCCCCCACGGTGCTCCACTCCCACCAGGTCTCCGCCGTCCCCGCCGCCGCGCCCGCCAGCACCAGCAGGAAGAGGTGGCCGGCGTAGAGCGCGCGCGCCGGCGGCAGCCGGCCCCCTTCCCCGATCTGCTGGTCGGCCAGGATGCGCGGCACCTCCGCGTCCGCCTCCGCCGCGAACGAGAGCCAGGCGGCCCACAGCGCAAAGCAGAGGGTCGCGAAGGGAGTCAGGAGGTGGTGCAGGGTTTCGATCATGCGAGCCTGGAGACGTAGCCTTCCTGCCGGCGCCACATCACCCCGCGGGTGCGGCCGGCGCCCTCCGGGTGATCGTGGCCAAGGAGGTGCAGCGTGCCGTGGATCACGAGGCGGAGCAGTTCCTCCCGTGGGGACACGCCGAACTCGCGGGCCTGGCGCCGGGCCACCGCGGGACAAATGTACACATCCCCGAGAAGGTCGCCTCCCGGCCCCGGCAAGGCAAAGGAGAGCACATCGGTGGGACGGTCGTGCCCCTTCCATTCGCGGTTGAGCCGGCGCATGGCCGGCCGCAGCAGGAAGGTGACCTGGACCGCGGTGACGCGCGCCGCCGGCCGCCCGCGGCTCGAGGACTCGCCGGCGACGACCGCCCGCACCACGCGGACGATCGTGGCGGCGGGGAGCGGGACCCGGCCGGCGACGGCGACGGCCAGCCGCCGGGCCGTCGCGGCGCCGCGCCTAGCCCGGCGGCCGGCCGCGGTGCTCAACCGTGCTGGTCGTCCGCGTAGGCGCGGATGATCTCGCGAACCAGGCGGTGCCGGACCACGTCGGTCTCGTCCAGGTAGCAGAAGGCGATGCCGTCCACCCCGGGGAGGATCCGCTCGATCTGCACCAGCCCCGAGTCCTCCCGCCGCGGCAGGTCGATCTGGGTCTTGTCGCCGGTGACCACCACCTTGCTGTTCACCCCGAGCCGGGTGAGGAACATCTTCATCTGGGCGCCGGTGGCGTTCTGCGCCTCATCAAGGATGATGAAGGCGTCCTGCAGGGTGCGGCCGCGCATGTAGGCCAGCGGGGCGATCTCGATCACCCGCTGTTCCAGCGCCTTCTGCACCCGGTCGTGGGGCATCATGTCCTCGAGCGCGTCGTACAGCGGGCGGAGGTAGGGATCCACCTTGGCCTGCAGGTCGCCGGGAAGGAAGCCCAGGGACTCCCCCGCCTCCACCGCGGGCCGCGCCAGCACGATGCGGCGCACCCGCTTCCGCGCCAGCGATTCCACCGCCTTGGCCACCGCGAGGTAAGTCTTGCCCGTGCCCGCCGGCCCGATCCCGATCACGATGTCGTGGGTGCCGATCGCCTGCAGGTAGTCCCGCTGCCCCGCGGTCTTCGCGGCGATGACCCGGCGGAGCCCCGGCAGGATGATCTTGTGGTCCGGCGCCCCCGTGCCGTCGGTGAGCGGCCCCGCCGCGACCAGCCGGGCGACGTCCTCCGGGGTCACCGTCTCGCCCATGCGGGCGAGCTCCAGCATGCCCTGCACCACCGGGGTGGCCCGTTCCACCACCTCGAGGCTCCCGCCGAGCGTGAGGGTATCGCCGCGCATGGTGGCGCGGACCCCGGTGGCGCGCCCCAGCTCGAGCAGGTTCGCGTCGTTCACGCCCGCGAGCAGCAGCGGGTCGGCGCCTTCGGTGGAGAGGCGATGCTGGACGTCGTCGGTCATGCGGGGCGGGCTCCTCGTCAGGGCCGGGATGAACCCCGGTCGCCCTGGCTCCGAAGTTGGATGTGCAGCGCTTTCAGGTCGTCATCCTTCACCGGCGTCGGCGCCCCCTCGAACAGGGCTCGGGCGGCGGTCGTCTTGGGGAAGGCGATCACGTCCCGCAGGCTGCCCGCGCCGGACAGCAGCATCGCCACCCGGTCGAACCCGATGGCGAACCCGCCGTGCGGCGGCGCCCCCGTCGCCAGCGCGTCCAGCAGGAAGCCGAAGCGGCGGCGCTGGTCCTCCGTGCCGATCCCGAGCTTCCGGAACACCGCCCCCTGCAGCACCGGGTCGGTGATGCGGATGGAGCCGGATCCGAGTTCGTTGCCGTTATAGACCGCGTCGTAGTGCAGCGCCCGGCAGCGGCCCGGATCGCTGTCGAAGAAGGCGGCGTCCTCCGGGTGCGGTGAGGTGAAGGGGTGATGAGTGAAGATCCATTCCCCGGTCGCCTCGTCCTTCTCGAACAGCGGGAAGTCCACCACCCAGCAGAAGGCGTGCTCGGTGAGCCGCGGGGGATTGAGCTTGCGGATGACCTCCGTCCGCACCGCGTGGAGCGCGGGGCCCGTGACGCTGTCCGGACCCACCACGGCCAGCAGCAGGTCACCCTCGGCGCCGCCATGCGCCGCAAGGGTCGCGGTTCCGGCCGCCTTCACCCCCTGCCCCTCCCAGCCCTGCGCCGTCCGGCGGGCCCAGATCAGGCCGCCCGCCTTCGCCGCCTTGACCGCCTGGGCCATGGCGTCGAGATCCTTCCGGCTGAACGCCGCGCCCGGGACGGTGAGGCCGCGGAACCGGCCGCCGGCGGCCAGGGCCGCATGCACGAAGTCGGCCGCGTCGGCGCCGACCTGCCCGGTGAGGTCCGACAGCTCGAACCCGTAGCGCAGGTCCGGCTTGTCGATCCCCCAGCGCTCCATCGCCTCGCGGTATGCCAGCCGGCGGAACGGGCGGGACACCGGG
>JAEUJI010000136.1 GCA_016794805.1 Gemmatimonadota bacterium | reverse complement strand
TTGATGCCCCACTCGATGGACTTCCACGCCGCCGAACTGGCCCCGAGCCGGGCGTACGTGAACGTCATGCCGAACGACTCGCTGCGCTACACGTTCGTGGCCCGCGTGCCCGGGGCGTTCATGTATCACTGCGGCACCGCGCCGGTCGCCGCGCATATCGCCAACGGGATGTACGGAGCCATCATCGTGGACCCCGTGCGTCCCCGTCCCGCCGCACGGGAGTTTGTCCTGCTGCAGAGCGAATTCTACCTCGGCCCGAAGCAGGGGCCGGACTCGATGCAGGCGCTGGACTGGCAGCGGATGCTCGACTTCGCCCCGGACTACGTGACCTTCAACGGCGTGGCCAACCTGTACGCGACCCACCCGCTGGCGGTCGGGGTGGGGGAGCCGCTCCGGTTCTACGTGGTGAACGCCGGTCCCAATCGGGTATCGGCCTTCCACATTGTCGGGGCCATCTTCGACCGGGTCTACCTGGACGGTTCCGAGGCCCCGCTCCGTGGCGTGCAGACCTTCAACGTCCCGGTGGGTGGCGGAATGATCTTCGAGGCCCGCCTCGTGGAGGAAGGGATCTACCCCTTCGTCTCCCACGCCTTCGCCGACGCAACCAAGGGCGCCGTGGGGATGCTCCGGGCCGGGAACCCGACCGGCAGCGCCGCGCATTGACCCCTGGGGCCGCCGGGGCCCCAGGGCCTCCCGAACGGGCATTGCGGAGGAAAATCATCCCTATTGTTCCGGCGGCCCATGTCGGGTATCATTGTTCAGGCCGACACTGAGAACGGCTCTCAACTGACAGGGCCACCCTGATCCGATGCCGCATCGTTTCCGCTCCGCGCTGACCGCCGAGGCCGATGGCGTCCCTCACCGGACCTGCGTCCTGGCCAGCTGTGTTCCCGGCAGCCGGGCCACGGTAGTCAACATCGCCTGCGCGCCTGACGAGGGCTGTCGCCTCCGCGCCCTTGGGCTGTACGAAGGCAGTTGCCTCCACGTGGTGGACTCCCGGCACTGCATGCTGGTGGATGTCCGCGGCACCCGGCTCGCCCTGGGCAACGCGCTCACCAGCGGGATCACGGTGCAGTTGGAGCGCCTGCCCGGCTGAGGGCGCACCGGGCCGCCTTCCGGCGGTTCGCACTCATGACCACCATCCGCTCGTCCCACAGCGCTCGCCGCGCCGAGGGCAGCTCCGGCGCCCCGGCGGACGCGGCAGAGCCCGCGCTGCGGGTCGCGATCATCGGCAATCCCAACACCGGCAAGACCACCCTCTTCAACGCCCTGACCGGGCTTCGCCAGCGCGTGGGCAACTTCGCCGGCGTGACGGTGGAGCGGGTCGAGGGGACGTTTCGCAGCCCCGACGGCCGCCGGGTGGCCGTGCTCGACCTGCCGGGCAGCTACTCCCTCAGCGCCGGCGCCCCGGACGAGAAGATCGCCCTGGAGGTGCTGCTGGGGCGGGATCCCGATCGCTGGCGTCCCGACGTCATCGTGGTGGTGGCGGACGCGGCGCACCTCGAGCGGAATCTCTTCCTGGCCAGCCAGGTGATCGAGCTTGGCATCCCGGTGGTCCTCGCCCTCAATCAGTTCGACCGCGCCGAGGCGGATGGCTACCGGATCGATGTCCCCGAGCTGATTCACCAGCTGGGCGTCTTCGTCGTCCCCACGGTGGCCAACCGGGGCGAGGGGCTCGAACCGCTCAAGCGGGCGATCGAACTGGCCCCGGGCCAGCCGCCGGCCGGCCGGCGCTTCACCCTCCCTCCGGCGGTGGCGGCGGCGGTGGAGCCGCTCACCGCGGCCCTGGTCGCGGCGGGGCTGGGTCCCGCGCCCGCGGCCATGGAGGCGCTGCGGCTGCTCGGGGTCGAACGGGTCGAATCGCATCTCTCCGGCGTGCCGGACCTGCCGGCCACGCTTGCCCGGACCCGGGCCGCGGTGGAACAGGCGGGCTTTTCCGCCGAGCGGCTCGAGTCCGACCTGCGGTACACCTGGATCGCTGATGTCATCGGGCGCGCGGTCACCCGGACGGCCCCGCTGGGCCGCGACGCGAGCCATCGCATCGATGGCTACGTGCTGCATCGCTACCTCGGGCCCCTGATCTTCATTCTGCTGATGGCGCTGGTGTTCCAGTCGGTGTTCACCTGGGCCCAGCCACTCATCGAAGGGATCGAGATCGCGATCGGCGCGACGGGAGAGGCGGCGGGACGGCTGCTGCCCGCGGGAGACCTGCGGAGCCTGGTGGTGGACGGGGTGTTCGGCGGGGTGGGCTCGGTGCTGGTCTTCCT
>JAEUJI010000134.1 GCA_016794805.1 Gemmatimonadota bacterium | reverse complement strand
AGGGCGACGCGCCACCGGGGGACGACCCCCCCGAGCGTGGGTGGTCCGCCCTTCCCCCCCTTCCGGCTGACTCCTTCTCCCACCCGACCCACAAGAAACACGCCTGCCTGACGTGCCACACCAACTCCAAGGTGGAAGGCCTGACCTTTCAGGCCCCCCGCGGCTGCCAGATCTGCCATCACCAGGCGCCCGAGAAGAGCGACTGCGTCAGCTGCCATGCGCGGGAGGAGTTGTCGAGCAGCACCGCCGTGACCTTCCGTGTCGCCGCCGCGAACAAGCCGGCGCGGGAACGCGGCGTCGGGTTCGCCCACGCGACCCATGACTCCGTGAGCTGCACCGCCTGCCATGGCCAGCGGGTCACCCTCGCCGTCGTGGACTCGGCGCTGAGCTGCGCGGGCTGCCACGCCCAGCACCACGAGGTGGACCGGGACTGCGCTGCCAGCCACCGCACCGCCCAGATCGCCGCGGCCCATGCCCGGCCGGTGCGGACCCACGTGGCCTGCGACGCCTGCCACACCACCGCCCGGATCACCGGCCTCACGCCGACCCGTTCGTTCTGCCTCGCCTGTCACGAGCCGTCCACCGACCACTATCCCGACCGGCAGTGCAGCACCTGCCACCTGCAGGCGCACCCCGAGGAGTACCAGGGGCGGCTGCTCAAGGCCTGGAGCGCGCGATGACCCGGCGAGCGGCGAGCATGGTGATCGGCCTGGCGACGCTGGTGACCGGCGGCGGCGCGGCGCAGGAGTACCTCGTGCGCCTGGATACCCGGGTGCAGGCGGCCTCCTACCGCGGGGTGAAGCTCGACAGCATCCCGGTGGGCACCGTCGTGACCAACCCCGGCGGCGGCCAGGAGACTCCCGACGGCTACGCCGTCACCTGCATCCGGGGCCGGAGCCACTGCAGCTTCTACCGCGCCGGCGCGGTCCGGCGCGGTGGCCCCCTCGTCACCACCGTGGACCTCACCGCCTGGGGCCTGGGCCTCAAGGGGCTGAGCTTCCATCTCAACGGCCGGGTCGGCGCGGACCTCGGGTCCTCCGACGTCTGGCCTGGGACCGATCCCGCCGTCCAGCTCAATGAGGGCTACGGTGAATACGCCACGGAGCGCATCACCGGACGCCTCGGGCGACAGATCGAGCACGGCCGGCTGGGCTACTACGGCTTCGACGGCGGCCGCCTCGCCGGGCGGTTTCCGGGGCTCGGCCTGAGCGGGATCGGGTATCTCGGCCTCGGACTCGCCCGCGGCACCGCGCTCCCGATCACCAGCGAGGTACTCAACCCCCTGGACGACTTTCAGCCGCGTGAGCGCCAGCTGCTCGCCGGCGGCGCCGTCGAGTGGCAGACCCGCCGGGCGGAAGCGCGAGTGGATTACCTCCGCGAGGTAGACCGCGACACCCGGAACTTCGTCTCCGAGCGAGCCGCCATCTCCGCCACGCTGCGGCCGGTGGACGGCTGGAGCCTGACCGGCGGCGCCGAATACGACCTCTCCTATGACTGGTGGGGCAGCTCGGACCTGACCTTGCGCCACACCCGCCGCTGGGGCGGCGCCGCCGTCGGCGTTCGTCGGTACCGCCCCTATTTCGACCTGTGGACGATCTGGGGGGTCTTCAGCCCGGTTCCGTACTCCGCCGTGAACGGTTCCGCCTGGATCTCCCCGGTGGCGGGCCTGACCCTCCGCGCCAACGGAGAGCGGTACTCCTACGATGACGCCAAGGCCAACAGCCCCCTGGTGACCGAGGAGAAGGATGGCTGGCGCTGGAACGCCGGGATCGGTTTCTCCCCAGCCGACGCCTGGTTCCTGGATGCCGGGTACCACGCCGAGTTCGGCACCGGCGCCGCGTCACAGGGCGGCGAGGGGAGCGTGAGCTGGCGCCCGGTCTCGAGCCTCAACCTGAGCATTGAAGGCGGCCACCTCGTGCGACCCCTGGAATTCCGCACGGAGAACCCCGCCGTGACCTGGTACGGCGGCAGCGCCGACCTCCGCGCCACCGAGCGCCTCCGCCTGTCGCTGGCCGTGACCCGCTACGACGAGGACAACCGGCGGCCGGACGCCTCGCGCATCGACTGGTCCCAGACCCGCGTCCGCGCCGGCCTCACCTGGCTCTTCGGGTCGAGCGCCGACCGGTTGCCGCTCCCGCCCGCGATCCGGAAGGGGCGTGGCCGGTGAGCAACCTCCGACGCGCGTTCCCCGTTGTCCTTGCGCTCCTCGGCGGCAGCGCCGGAGTGGCCGCCTTGCGGCAGGACCCGTTCGATCACGAGGAGCATGCCAAGCTGTTCCCGGGCTGCGAGAACTGCCACGCGGGCATCACGGACCCCGCCAGGTCGGTGTGGCCAACCGCCGAATCCTGCGCCAGCTGCCACGATGGAACCGTGGAGAAGCAGGTGACCTGGACGGCGCCCGCCGGTCCGGCGCCCAGCAACCTCCGGTTCACCCATGCGAAGCACGCCGAAGAGGTGCTGGCGAAGGCCCCGGCGGATTCCGCTCTCCAGTGTGACGCCTGCCACCTGGAGAAGAACGGCCAGTGGATGGCGGTGAGCCGTACCCGGTCCGCGCAGTGCCTCGATTGCCACAAGCTGCCGGCCGAACACCTCGCCGGGGCGGACACCTCCTGCGCCACCTGCCATCTCTCGCTTGCCGAAGCGACGACGCTGCCGCGCGAACGGGTGGCGAAGTTCGGCACGCCGGCCAACCACGACGCCGCGAACTTCATGACCTCCCGGGGCCACGGCGAGCTGGCCAAGCCCCCGGCAGGCACTGACTGGGCCATCGCCC
>JAEUJI010000115.1 GCA_016794805.1 Gemmatimonadota bacterium | reverse complement strand
CAGCCGCTGGAGGAGCCGGTGGCCTGGTACGGCCCGATCGTGATGAACACCCAGCAGGAGATCCAGCAGGCGATCACCGAGCTTCGGGCGGGGACGTTTATCCGGGAATAGGCGAATAGGCGAATAGGCGATTGGGCGATTGGGCGATTGGACGATTGGACGATTCGGCGCTACCATCTTGCCGTCGTTCCGTCGTTCCGTCGTTCCGTCGTTCCGTCGTCCCGTCGTCCTGTCGTCCTGTCGTCCTGTCGTCCTGTCGTTCACTCCCGAGGACCCGATGGCGCTCAAGCCGCTCAAGCCGGGCAAGCGGATTGCCCTGACCGACGACCTCGCCACGGACGACCGCGAACCGAAGGGGGAAGCGGCCGAGGCGCTGATCGCCCCGCTCATCGAGCGGCTGACCGAGCAGCAGGTGGCGCTCTACGCCGAAGGGAAGCAGGCGCTGCTGGTCGTCTTCCAGGGGCGGGATGCCTCGGGGAAGGACGGCCTCACCCGCAAGGTCTTCGGTCCCCTCAACTCCCAGGGGTGCGTGGTCAGCAACTTCAAGCGGCCCACCGAGTACGAACTGGCCCGTGACTACCTCTGGCGGGTGCACCAGGCAGTGCCGGCCAAGGGCACCATCGGCATCTTCAACCGGTCACACTACGAGGACGTGCTGGTGGTCCGGGTCCACGACCTGGTGCCCAAGGCCGTCTGGTCGAAGCGCTACGACCAGATCTGCGACTTCGAGCGGATGCTCACCGAGAACGGGGTCACCATCCTCAAGTTCTTCCTGCACATCTCCCGAGAGGAACAGAAGGACCGGCTGCTCGAACGGCTGCACGATCCCCTCAAGAACTGGAAGTTCCAGGTCGGCGATCTCTCGGAGCGAAAGCGCTGGGACGACTACACCGAGGCGTACGAGGACGTGCTGGAGCGGACCAGCACCGACTACGCCCCCTGGTACCTGGTCCCCGCCGACCGCAAGAAGACCCGGGACCTGCTGGTGGCGCAGGTGGTGGCGGAGACGCTGGACCGGATGGCGCCCCAGTTCCCGCGGGTGGACCCGGAGGTGCTCAAGATTGCCCGGCAGTGGGAGCGGGAGACGACGGCGCGGAAGCGGATCGACGAGTGAGGGGGCGATGCGGTGGGCTGGGCGGGGCGTGGGGTTGGCGGGGCATTGCCACGCCCCGCCGACCGCATCGCCCGAGATTACTGTCCTGGGATCGCTACCAGTTCCCGAACTCGTCGATGAGCACGTAGGTCAGCCGGTTGCCGGCAAAGAAGTAGGGGGCCTTGGTGCCGAGATTCTGCCGCAGCGCGTTCATCAGCCGGGCATCCGATGACGTGACCGAGATCGCGATCTGGTACGGGTCCACGGATGGGCTGCGGTTGTCCCAGTCGAGCTGGTAGGTCGGGGTCACGAACGAGAAGTTGGTCGGCAGGTAGGGGGCCAGTTCCGGCGGGGGGATCCCGGGGCCCTGGTCACCGGGCCAGATGTTGTTGTGATCGGCCTCGTAGTTGTACGCCGCCAGGCGGACGGTGGTGAACTCGCCCACGATCTTGGCGGCGAAGGCGGTGCGGGAGAGGTCGATGTACTTGAGCACCGCGAGCGAGGACAGGAGCCCGAGCACCACCATCACCACCAGCATCTCGATCAGGGTCCAGCCGCGACGTCCCCTCATGATGTTCCCCGGCGCCGGATGAGGTCGTAGCTCTGCCCCACAAACTCCCGGGGCGACTGGCTCGAGGTGTAGGTCAGGGCGATGCCGGCGTTCCGCCCCGTGAGGCTGTACCCGTCGCCACCGGCGGAATACTGCAGCCCGGTGGTGTCTCCCTTCGCCTCCAGCAGCGTGGCCGGCAGCCGCCCCTGGGTGGCGCGGAACTGCTCGATCCGCTCGATCTCGACATACATCCGCACCCGGAGGCTCGCCTCCTCCAGCACGGGCGGTTCCTTCGGGGCCCGGGGAAAGAGCCACTCCGGCTGCCCGATCAGGAGCGCCGCGGCCACCGTCAAGGTGGTCAGGCTGACGATCCAGAACGGGGCGCGGGAACTCGGCACCTCGGGCACGGGAAGCCCGTGCGAGGAGCGGTCGCTCTCGCCCTTGACCACGTCCTGGAAGGCCTTGAGCAGGGCCTGGCGGTCGTGGGTGCCGGAGGGTGGGGGCGTGGGCGGCCCACCCTGGCCGGAAGGGCGTTTCGGTGGCTGATCCATGGACTGGGAAATATACCCATCCGGGCCGGTTCGCCAGTCGGGCGGGGGGGGGTGGGTGAGCATGCGATAGGCGCTAACTTGCCGTCCATCGGTCCGTCGGTCCGTCCTACGTCGTCACCCGCTCTCCCGCCAGCGCCCGCGCCACCTGGTCCGGAAAGGCCCGGATGTCGATCGGCTTGGTGATGTACCCATCGAAGCCCGCCGCCAGCGCCCGCTCCCGGTCCCCGGCCATCGCGTGCGCCGTGAGCGCCACCACCCGGAGGCCGCGGTGCGGGCTGGCGCGGATCTCCCCCAGCAGCGTGAAGCCGTCCTTCCCCGGCAGCTGGATGTCCATCAGGACGAGGTCCGGCGGGGACTGGTCCAGGGTCGGCAACAGCCCGTCGCCGCTGGTCAGCTCCACGACCGCATGCTGCTTCAGGGTCAGCAGCGTGCGGAACAGCTTCATGTTGTCGGGACTGTCTTCGACGATGAGGATCGTCGCCATCGGGACTCCGGGCGTGAGGACCAGGCGGACCGGCTCTGGCCGCGGCCCCGCGGGTCGTTGCGCGGTCGCGGTGCCCATCAATCTGGGTCGGAGCGGTGCCTGCGCCAAGCCGGAGCCCGGTCGCCGGCGGGGCCCCGGCGGTGCAGCCCCCTCCGCTTCGGTTGAGGACGGTCGGGCCCGGCAGTACGTTTGACGCCGTCCACCTCCGCGACCGTCGTCGCGCTCCCATTCCGGCGGGACCCTCGTACAACGGTATGCGGCCCAATTCACTCGCGGTGCTCGGGCTGGGAGCCATCGGCGGTTCGCTGGCCTGGCGGGCCACCCTCGCCGGGGTCCCGTCGGTGGTCGGCTACGCCCCGGACCGGCCCGACACCGTGCACGCCCTCAAGGCGCAGGCGGTGCACGACATCGCCGATACCCCTGCGCGGGCCGTGCGCAACGCGGAGCTGGTGGTGCTGGCGGCTCCGCCGCGGGCCATTCTCGACCTGCTGCCGCTGATCGCGCCTCACCTCGCACCCGGCGCCATCGTCACCGATGTGGCCAGCATCAAGCTGCCGATCCTCGCCGCCGCCCGCGCGGCGGGCCTCGCCGCCCGCTTCGCCGGGGGGCATCCCTTCGCCGGCACCCACGTGCAGGGGTGGAAGGGCGCGGGCGCGGAACTGCTGGCCGGCGCGCTCGTGTATGTCTGTTCCACCGGTCCCGAGGGCGATGCCGCCGCCCGCGAGGTCATGGACTTCTGGGCCGCGGTGATCGGCGCCCACCCGGTCCTGATCGAGGCGGCCACCCACGACCTGCGCCTCGCCTGGAGCAGCCACCTCCCGCAGGCGGTGGCCAGCGCCCTCGCGGCCGCCGTGGCCCGCGAGCCGTCCCTGCGCGGCGCCGCGTTCGGCTCCGGGATGCGGGATACCACCCGGCTCGCGGCCAGCCCGGTCGAGATGTGGGTGGAGGTCCTGCTGCAGAACCGGGAGCCGGTGCAGGCCGCGCTGGCGGGGATGGAAGCCTCCCTGGCCGACCTGCGCCGGCTGCTCGATCGCGGGGACCGGGAGGGACTGACGACCTACCTTTCCGAGGCCGCGAGCTTCCGGCGGGGGCTGGAGCGCTAGCACCGCCGCCGGTACTCTTCTACCCCCGAAGCGACGACCCCCTCTTCCCGAGACCGTCATGCTGGTCGGCGGCACCATCCGCGTTCCCGGCGACAAGAGCCTCTCCCACCGGGCCCTGCTCTTCGCGGCGATGGCCCGCGGGACCAGCCACATCGGCGGGATGCTCACCAGCCTGGATGCCCGCTCCTCCGCCCGGGTGCTCCGCCAGCTCGGCGCCGTGATCACCCCGCTGGGCGACGGCAAGGTGGTGACGGTGCGGGGGCGGGGCCGCCTCCGCCGCCCGTCCGCGGTGCTCAATTGCGGCAACTCGGGTACCACGACCCGCCTGATCCTGGGGCTGCTGGCCGCGCACCCTTTCCGCGCGACCCTCACCGGCGATCGCTCCCTCCGCCGCCGCCCCATGCGCCGGGTGACGGTGCCGCTGGCCCTGATGGGAGCGCGGATCGTCGAGCGCAATGCCGGAGGCACCCTCCCCCTCGATATCCAGGGGGGAAAGCTCACGGCCCTCCGCCACGAGATGCCGGTCTCGAGCGCGCAGATCAAGGGATGCCTGCTGCTGGCCGGCGTGGCGGGGGCCGTGCCGGTCTCGGTGCGGGAACCGCACGGCCGGTCCCGCGATCACACCGAGCGGATGCTCCGCGCCTTCGGCTACCGGGTCGAGGAACAGGGGGAATGGGTCCACATGCAGCCGACGGGAATCGTCACCCCCTTCGACATGCAGATTCCCGGGGATCCCTCCTCCTCCGCCTTTCCGGTGGCGGCCGCGATCCTGGCGGAAGGCGGCGAACTCCGGGTGACCGGCGTCTGCGTCAACCCGACCCGGGTGGGCTACCTCAAGGTGCTGGAGCGGATGGGCGCGCCGGTGGAGGTGGACGGGGTGGAGCTGCAGTTCGACGAACCGGTGGCCGACCTCGTGGCCGCGCCGGCCCGGCTCCGGGCCACTGAAGTCCGGCCGGAGGAGATCCCGGCGCTGATCGACGAGATCCCGATGCTCGCGGCGCTCGCCACCCGGGCCAGCGGCACCACCGTCTTCCGCGACGTGGGGGAACTGCGGGTGAAGGAGAGCGACCGGCTGGCCCTCATCGCCGCGAACATCCGCGCGGTCGGCGGGAGGGCCAGCGTCGACGGTGATGATCTCCACGTGACCGGCGGGCGCACCCCGCCGGCCGGACGGGTGGTGACGCAGGGCGATCACCGGATCGCGATGGCCTTCGCGGTGCTCGGCACGGTGCCGGGGGCGAAGATCCGGGTGGACGACATGGCTTGTGCCGCCGTGAGTTTCCCCGGCTTTCCGGCCATGCTGCAGGCGATCCGCGCATGAGCCGGGCCGCAGAGCTGCCGGGTCGCCGTGGCGGCCGCATCATCGCGATCGACGGCCCCGCCGCCTCCGGCAAGTCGAGCACGGCGCAGGCGGTGGCCCGGGCGCTGGGGTACGCGCACCTCGATTCCGGCGCCCTCTACCGCGGGGTGACGCTGGTGGGAGTCCGGCACGGTGGGGTGACCCCCGGCGCGCCCCTCGATGCCAACCGGCTGCTGCTCGAGGCGGAGCGGCGGGGCCTGGCCCTCCACTATGACGGCACCGGCTATGGCGTCTACCTGGCCGGCGAGCCGGCGGATGAGGCCATCCGCACCCCGGAGGTGACCGCACTGGTCTCCGCGGTGTCGGCCCTGCCGGAGGTTCGGGCCTGGGTCAATGATCGGCTCCGGGCGCTGCCTTTCGCCGGACAGTCGGTGGTCGTCGATGGCCGGGACATCGGGACCGTGGTGTTCCCCGAGGCGGATCTCAAGGTGTACCTGACCGCCTCCCCCCGGACCCGGGCCGAGCGGCGTCTGAAACAGCGGGGCTCGAAGGCGGTGGTTGCCGCCGATCTCGATCGGGAAACCGCCGCCCTCGCCGCCCGGGATCAGGCGGACTCCAGCCGGGCGGTCGCCCCGCTCCGGATGGCGGCCGACGCCGTGGCGCTGGACGGCACCGACCTGACCTTCGAGGAGCAGGTGGCGGAAATCGTCCGCTTGGCGCGGGGAAGGGTGGGGGGGTAGGGCGTTTGGGCGAGTGGGCGATGAGGCGGTTGGTTCGGGCGACTCTGCCGTGGGGGAGTGACGGGGGTGCGCCGCTCGGCGGGCTCCCCGTTCCTGTGCGGCCACCCCCCGGCGCGACAACACGGTAGAGTCGCCCAGACACCCAGCTGCGAGTCAGGCCTCCCCGGGCGGGGACAAGCCCCGCCCTTACGACCCTCTTCCCTCCGTAGGATCAGGCATGGTATTTTGATCGGCTCCCCAAGCCGGCACCTCCGCCGGCCGGGATTCCACCATCTGCCCGCGGCCAACGCCGGCGCGGCCACGTAGAGGTTCCGCTGTGAGCACCCACCGTTCCACCATCACCCCTTCCGCCCTGCACGCCACCGCCACGGGCCTCAAGGTCCGGGCCGATCTGTACGACGAAGACTACAGCGAGAGCGAATACGAGGAGATGCTCTCGATGTACGAAGGGACCATGTCCCAGATCGTCGAGGGCGAGATCGTCAAGTCGAAGGTCCTCCGCATCACCGAAAGCGCCGTCATCCTCGATGTCGGCTTCAAGTCCGAGGGCTCCGTGCCCCTGGACGAATTCAAGGAACTCCCCAGCCCGGGCGATGAAGTCGAGGTCTTCCTCGAGCACCTCGAGGACCAGGAGGGCGCGGTCGTGCTCTCCAAGAAGAAGGCCGACTTCATGCGGGTGTGGGAGAAGATCAAGCTGGCCCACGAGTCCGACCAGCCGGTGCAGGGCACCCTGGTGAAGAAGATCAAGGGCGGCGTGGTGGTGAACCTGATGGGCGTGGACGCCTTCCTGCCGGGCAGCCAGATCGCGCTCCGCCGGGTGCCCAACATCGACGAGCTCCTGGGCCAGAGCTACGAGTTCAAGATCATCAAGCTCAACAAGCGCCGGCGGAACATCGTCGTCAGCCGCCGCGTGATCCTGGAGAACGAGCGGGCGCACAAGCGCGAGCACCTGATGAAGGAGCTCGCCGTGGGCCAGGTCCGGAAGGGCGTGGTCAAGAACATCACCGACTTCGGGGCGTTCATCGACCTGGGCGGGGTGGACGGCCTGCTGCACATCACCGACATGTCCTACGGCCGCGTCTCCCACCCGACCGAGATGGTCGGCATCGGCCGCGAGGTCGAGGTCAAGATCCTGGACATCGACTGGCAGCGGGAGCGCATCAGCCTGGGCATGAAGCAGCTGCAGCCCTACCCCTGGCAGAAGGTGGCCGAGCGCTACCCGGTCGGCACCCGGGTCCAGGGCAAGGTGGTCTCGATCACCAACTACGGCGCCTTCGTGGAGCTGGAGCCGGGGATCGAGGGCCTGGTGCACATCTCCGAGATGTCGTGGACCCGCAACGTCCGCCATCCGTCGAAGATCGTCTCCATCGGCGAGACCATCGAGGCGGTGGTGCTCAAGGTGGACGAATCCGAGGAGAAGATCTCCCTCGGCATGAAGCAGACCGAGCAGGATCCGTGGACCGTGCTGCCGCTCAAGTACCCGGTCGGCACCCGGATCCAGGGCAAGGTGCGGAACCTGACCAGCTTCGGGGCGTTCGTGGAGATCGAGCCGGGCATCGACGGCCTGATCCACATCTCCGACATGTCGTGGACCAAGCGGGTCCAGCACCCGTCGGAAGTCGTCAAGAAGGGCGATGGGGTCAATGTCGTCATCCTGAACATCGACGCCGACAACAAGCGGATCTCCCTGGGCCTCAAGCAGGCCGAAGAGGATCCGTGGCTCAAGATCGGCGAGACCTTCCCGATCGGCACCGAGCTCCGGGGCCGCGTCGCCCGCCTGATGGACAAGGGCGTGGTGGTGGACCTGGGCAACGATATCGAGGGCTTCGTGCCGATGTCGCAACTGGGCATCGTGAACGTGGACAACGTGGCCGAGGAGGTGAAGGAAGGCCAGGCGGTGGATCTCAAGGTGCTGGAAGTGGATCCCATCCACCACCGGATCGTGCTCGCGGTCGTCAACTACCCCGACGAGCCGATCATCCCGCCCAAGAAGGTCATCATCGACGAGTCCCCGGCCGACGACTGAGCGGGGCCGGCGGACAGGGCAGGGCGGCGGGGCCACGGGTGATCCGTGGCCCCGCTCGTTTTGGCCGTCCCGGGGCCTTGCAGGGTGCGGCAGGGCGGGCCGGGCAATTCCCGCCGGTGTCACTGTAAAGTGTTGCCCCACAATGCTTTGCTGATCACGCACGAGGCTTGCTCTTGGACTCACCGACTCTCAACCGCGTGAGCCCGATGATGCAGGAAGATCCCCAGCCGCTGGGCCAACCCCCGAAGGCGGTCCGCCGCTCCAATGAGGCCGGCATGACCCTCATCGAGCTGCTGGCGACTCTCGCCCTGGCCAGTTCGCTCGCGAGCATTGCCCTGCCCAAGTACCACGCGGTCACCGAATCGGCCCGGGTCGCCCAGGCCATTGGCGACCTGCAGGCCATCCAGACCACGCTCGACTCCCGGGACAGCCTCCCCGACAACCTCGCCGGGGTGGGGCAGAACATCATGGACCCCTGGGGCAGCCCCTACATCTACGTGAAGTTCCCGGCCGGCGCGCCCCGCGTGGACCGGTTCGGGGTGCAGGTCAACACCACCTACGACCTCTTCAGCGTCGGCCCGGACGGCATCAGCGCCGTCTCGTTCAATGCGGGTTCGAGCTTCGATGACGTGGTGCGCGCCAACGACGGCGGCTTCCTCGGCCTTGCGTCCAAGTTCTGAGTGCATTCGGAGAAACCATGAGCAACGCCACTGAACCCCGCCTCCCCGCCCAGCCCGCGAAATCCGTCGAGGGCGCCCCTGCGCCGGGGTACCGCTCGATCGCCGACGGCGAACTGGCCTCGACCTGGACCCTGAAGGACTACTTCGCCAACCTCAACACCGTCATGCGGCTGCCCGGCAAGGTCCGCCGCAAGATGGACAAGGTGGAGAAGCGGATCGAGCAGAAGACCGGCCTCAAGCTTCCCAACATCAAGGTGCCGCCGATCGTAGTGGCTGCGGGGTTCCTGATGGCCCTCGGGGTCTTCGTGGTGCGGCCGCTGATGCTGAGCGCCTCCAGCAGTGAACCGGTGGGGCTGAGCCAGGCCTTCGGGGTGTGGGAGGCGGGCACGGGGCGGTACGCCGGGCGGATGTTCGAGCTGGGGGAACACAGCATCGCCTTCCGCACCAGTTCCCAGTCGCCGGACTATACCTGGCACCGGGTCACCGACGTGCGCACCCGGGAGGCGAGCGACTCGACCCTGTTCACCGTCCTCTATGATGAGGACGGCAAGGAGGCCGAGTTCGCCTTCTGGTACGTGCCGGGGAAGAAGCCGGTCATCCGGCTCAAGAACACCCCCGATGTGACCTGGATCCTCACGCCCTACGAGCCGATCGCGCGCCCGCGGGCGTAGCGGGCGATTGGGCGATTGGGCGATTGGGCGATCGGGGACTGACCCAATCGCCCAATTGTGTTTCTTTGCCGTCCTGCCGTCCTGCCGTCCTGCCGTCCTGCCGTCCTGCCGTCCTGCCGTCCTGCCGTCCTGCCGAGCCGCCGCTACCGCCCTCCCGCCCTCCCGCAGTACCTTCTCCCCCCATGCCCACCCCACGCGAACTCCTCGATCAGCTGCACCACCGCCAGGCCCAGGCCGAGCAGGGCGGCGGCCCCGAGCGGCTGGCGCAGCAGCACAAGAAGGGGAAGCTCTCCGCCCGCGAACGGCTGGACCTGCTGCTCGATCCCGGCAGCTTCGTGGAGCTGGACCGCTTCGTCACCCACCGCTGCACCGACTTCGGGCTCGACCGGCAGAAGATCCCGGGGGATGGCGTGGTCACCGGCTACGGCCGGGTGGACGGGCGGCTGGTGTACGTCT
>JAEUJI010000103.1 GCA_016794805.1 Gemmatimonadota bacterium | reverse complement strand
CTTGCCGGGGGCGCCACGCACGCGCCGGACGGCGCGGGGAGCGGCCGGGAACAGGGCCTCGAGCCGCGACTGCTGCTCGGGCGTGAGCACCGCCACCGCCTGGCCGAAGGCCTCCTCCCGGGAGATCATCCGGACATGGCGAAGCTGGTGGGCCTTGAGCCCTTCGCGGGTGTAGCGGTGCTTCTCGCTCCTGATCGCGAGATGCAGGGAATCGAGCTGCGCCGTCTGCTGCCAGGAGAGCCCCAGGTCCGTGCGCTTCGAGAGCAGCTGGGCCACCACCTCGTGCGGCGGCAGGCTGCGGAGCCCGGCAGGCAGCGGGGGATCACCCTGCGTTGCGCCGATGGTGACGGCCAGGGCCAGGGCCTGGATCAGGGTGTGGGCGAACATGGGATACCTCCTCGGTGTTGGCCACGGCGTCCGGCGTCAGATCTTCGCCATCAATGTTCGCCCCGGGGGCTGAATCGACCGTGATCACCGCCTTACCATTCCTTTAACCTTCCGCGACAGGGGAGGCCTCGATGCCGCAGCACGACCACCAGGCCAACGCCCACGCCGCCCCGGCTGCACCCTCTGGCGCAGTCGCCGCCCCGGCCGCCCACCACGACCACGCCTCCGCCATGTCCGATCCCGCCATGGCGAAGGCAATGGAAGCGGACATGCGCCGCCGGTTCTGGATCGCCCTGGCGTTCACCATCCCGGTCGCGATCATCGCGGGGCACCTGCCCGGCCTGCCCATGCTGGTGCACCCGCCGCTCGCCAGCTGGCTCGGCCTTGCGCTCTCGACCCCGGTGGTATGGTGGTGCGGCTGGATCTTCCTGTCGGGAAGCTACTGGGCGCTGCGCCGGCGCCAGCTCGACATGTCGGTCCTGATCGCGACCGGGGTCCTCGCCGCCTGGCTGAGCAGTCTCTACCTCACGGTGATCGGCGAGCCGACGGCCTACTACGCGGCCGCCGCCATGCTGGTGACCTTCGTGCTCTTCGGGCACTGGATGGAGATGCGCTCCCGGCGCGGCACCTCCGACGCGCTGCGCGCCCTCTTCGACCTCGTGCCCCCGACCACGACCGTCCTCCGGGACGGGGTGGAGCGGATCCTCCCCACCACCGAGGTGGTCGTGGGCGACCTGCTGCGGCTCCGTCCCGGGGACCGGGTGCCGGTGGATGGCGAACTGGTGGAGGGGACCACCCAGGTGGACGAAGCCCTGGTCACCGGGGAAAGCGTCCCGGTGACGAAGCAGCCCGGCGCGCCGCTCGTGGCCGGGGCCATCAACGTGAGCGGCGCCGTGACCATGCGGGCGACCAAGGTCGGCAGCGACACCGTGCTGGCCCAGATCGCGGCGCTGGTAGCGCAGGCCCAGAACTCCAAGGCGCCGCGGCAGCGGCTCGCGGACCGGGCCGCGGCGGTGCTCGTCGTCGTGGCCGTCGGCGCCGGCCTGCTCACCTTCCTCGGCTGGACCCTGCTCGGCGACGCCCCGTTCCTCACCGCCCTCACCTTCGCGATCTCCGCCGTGGTCATCGCCTGCCCCGAGGCCCGGGGCCTCGCAACCCCCACCGCCGTCGCGGTCGCTACCGGCCTCGGCGCCCGGCACAACATCCTCATCAAGGACGCCGCCACGCTGGAGGCCGTCAGCCGCATCGAGACCGTGATCCTGGACAAGACCGGCACCCTCACCGAGGGGAAGCCGCGCGTCACCGACGTCGTGCCGGCGCCGGGCGGGACCCCGGAGCAACTGCTCGGTGTCGCCGCCGCCCTCGCGGGCCAGTCCACCCACCCCCTCTCGCAGGCCATCGCCGCCGCGGCCGCCGAGCGGCAGTTGCCCTCCGCCGGCGCGGTCACCGAGTTGGTGGATCACCCGGGTCGCGGCGTCCAGGGTGTCGTCGAGGGAGTCACTGTCCTGCTGGGCAACGCGGCCCTGCTCCGGGAATCGGGGGTGGACGCGACGGGCGTGGCGGGTGAGGCGGAGCGGCTGGCCACCTCGGGCCGTTCCCTCGTCCATGTCGCGCAGGGGGGGCGCCTGCTGGGCCTGGTCGGGATCACCGATGCGCTGCGACCCAGCTCGAAGGAGGCCGTCGCCGACCTGCACCAGATGGGGGTACGGACCATGCTCCTGAGCGGGGACCTCGCGGCCACTGCGCGCCGGGTCGCGGCGGAGGTGGGGATTGACGAGGTACAGGCCGAGGTGCGCCCGGCGCAGAAGGCGGAGGAAGTCCGGCGGGTCCAGCAGACGGGCCGCTTCGTGGCCATGGTGGGCGACGGCATCAACGACGCCCCGGCGCTGGCGCAGGCCGATATCGGCATCGCCATCGGGGCCGGCACCGACGTCGCAATTCAGGCGGCGCAGGTGGTGCTGATGCGGTCCGACCCGCTGGATATCGCGCGGGCCATCCGCCTCAGCAAGGCCACGGT
>JAEUJI010000243.1 GCA_016794805.1 Gemmatimonadota bacterium | reverse complement strand
ACGTACGGAAAGGTGCGGGCGATATCGTCGAGGGTGGGGAAGACCAGCAGCGAGCAGAGGGCCACGATGATCCAGGGCCAGCTGCGGAGGGCGTAGTGCGCCACGTTGAAGAACAGGGTGCCGGAGAGGGCGTCCCGCTCGCTCTTCGCGGCCAGCATCCGCTGCGCGATGTAGCTGCCGCCGCCCGGCTCCGACCCGGGGTACCAGACCGACCACCACTGCACGGTGAGCGGGATGATCAGCACCGACAGGGTGAGCCCCCAGTCCCCGAAGTCCGGCACCAGGTTGAGGGTGGCGGGATCGGTGCGGGCGATGAGCCCCGCGAGCCCTCCGACCTCCGGCTGCCGCAGCGAGAACACGGCGAGCGCCACCGCGCCGGTCATCGCGATGCCGAACTGCAGGAAGTCGGTGACGAGCACGCCCCAGAGCCCGGAGGTCGCGGCGAAGATGATGTTGAGCCCGGCGCAGATCAGGAGGGTCTGCCCGATGGGCCACCCCAGCACCACGTTCGCGATCTTGGCGGCGGCCAGGTTGACCGTGGCCATGATCACGCAGTTGAAGAAGAGGCCGAGATAGATGGCCCGGAAACCGCGGACCAGGGAGGCCTCGTGGCCGGAGTACCGGAGTTCGTAGAACTCGAGGTCGGTGAGCACGCCGGTGCGCCGCCAGAGGCGGGCGTAGAAGAACACCGTGGCCATGCCGGTCAGCAGGAAGGACCACCACGCCCAGTTGTTGGCGACGCCCTTTTCCCGCACCAGGTTGGTGACCAGGTTGGGCGTGTCGGTACTGAAGGTCGTGGCAACCATCGAGACGCCGATCAGCCACCAGGGCGCGGCCCGGCCCGAGGTGAAGAACTCCGCCGTGCTCCTGCCCGCCCGCCGCGCCAGCACCAGGGCGGGGACGAAGGACAGTACGACGGAGAGGATGACGATGGCCCAGTCGAGCGAGGTCAATGTCATGCGGCGGCTCCGTGAGGGGCCCGGCGTGTGACGATGGAGGTTCCGCGGGAGAATCGCGGCGAGGAAAGGAAGTGCCCCAGGCACCCCGAAGCGACACTGGACATCGCTTAGCGCTGCTACCGGCAAGGTCCTGACGCGGTTCGCGCGCCAGCGCCCTTCGGACCTGGGGCGCCGGGAATGTAACCCGCGCGCGCCGCCCGGTGTAGGCCCCGTCCTGCCGAGCCGCCTAGCCCCCGGGCCGCCGGGCCCGCTACTTTCCCACCATGGCCCTCGCGCTCGCCCGGAAGTACCGCCCCCGCCGCTTCAGCGATCTGCTCGTCCAGGACCACGTGGCCCAGGTGCTGCGCGGCGCCGTGCTCAAGGGACGGGTGGGGCACGGCTACCTCCTCACCGGCCCGCGGGGGGTGGGCAAGACCACTGCGGCCCGGATCCTGGCCATGGCGCTCAACTGCGAGCGGAAGGGCCAGGTGGAACCCGCCGGGGAGCCCTGTGGCGAGTGCGAGAGCTGCCAGCGGATCTGGCACGGCTCGGCCAGCCTCGACGTGGTGGAGATCGATGCCGCGAGCAATCGCGGCGTGGACGACGCCCGGGAATTGCGGGAGCGGGCCATGTACGCCGCGAGCAAGGAGGGCCACCACAAGGTGTACATCGTGGACGAGGCCCACATGCTCACCCGGGAGGCCTGGAACGCGCTGCTCAAGATCCTCGAGGAGCCGCCCCCGGGCGTGGTATTCGTCTTCGCCACCACGGAGCCGCAGAAGATCGCCCAGATGGCCGCCCCGGTGCTCTCCCGGCTGCAGCGGTTCGACTTCCGCCGCATCGGTCCGGCCGCGATCCGGGACCGGCTGCGCGGCGTGCTGTCGGAGGAGCGGATCGAGGCCGACGACGACGCCCTGACGCTCATCGCCCGCCAGGCCGATGGCGGGATGCGGGACGCCCTCTCGGTGCTCGACCAGTGTCTCTCGTTCGGCGAGGGCGGGGTCACGGCCCTCCGGGTGCGGGAAATCCTCGGCCTGGTGGCGGATGAGGTCTACGACGAGCTTCTGGCCCTGCTCACGGCCCGCCGGCCCGCCGGCGTTTTCGCCCTCCTCGACCGGCTGGACGAGTCCGGGGCGGACCTCGTGGAATTCCTGGGCGGGGCGGGGGAGGTGCTCCGCTCGCTGCTCATGCTCGAGGTCGGGGCCCGGCCCGAGGGGCTGACCGAGGCCATGCAGCACACCCTGGAGCGGTATCGCGGGCAGCTTGCCCAGGGCGACCTGCTCCGCATGCTCAAGCTGCTCGGCGAATCCGAGGGCAGCATCCGCAAGAGCTCCAGCCCGCGCCTCTCGGTCGAGACCCTGCTGCTGCGCTGGGTCCTGCTGGACCGGACGGTTGACCTGGAGGCGCTGCTGAGTGGCGCGGCCCGCACCGGCGGCGGCAGCCCGCCCGAACCGCCGAGCCGGCGAGCCGTGGAGCCCCCGGCCCCCCGGGTCGCCCCGCCGCCCGCCAGCGCGCCGGAGGCCCGGGCGCCTCAGCCGGCGCCCGAACTGCGGGCCGAATTCACGCTGGAGGGGCTGCAGCGCGCCTGGCCGGACCTGGTACTGGTGGCGCGGGCACAGGGGCGGTTCCTCGGGGAGGCACTGGCGGCCGCCCGCCCGGTGTCCGCCGAGCCGCCCCTGGTGGGGCTCAGCGTCGCCGAGGGACACCCGATGCATCGGGAGGCGCTGGAACGCCAGCGGGACGCCGTGCAGGCGCTGCTGGGCCGGATCCTGGGTGCTCCGGTTCGGCTCGGCATCAGCGGGACGGGGAGTACCCCGGCCACGTCGCGGGCCCGGCGGCTCAGCGAGGCCGAATCCCGGGCCGAGCGGCTCAAGGTGCTCAAGGGGCGGGACCCGGCGCTCGAGGCGGCGGCCGACAGCCTCGATCTCGAGGTGCTGGATTAGCTTCGGCTTGCTTGCAATGGCCCCCCGGCACCCCTACTTTCCTCAGACTTTGCAGGGACTTAGCGATACTACATGGCAGATTGGCAGCAGTTGATGCAGCTCAGCCAGCAGATGCAGGGGCGCCTGCAGGAGCTCCAGCGCAGCCTGGCTGACTCGACCTACGACGCCCAGGCGGGCGGCGGCATGGTGCGGGTCACGGTGGACGGGAAGGGCGCGATCCGCACGCTGTGGATCGACCCTGAGGTCTTTGCCGGGCGCGACGCCGAGCTGCTGGCCGACCTGGTGCAGGGGGCGGTGACCGAGGCCCAGCGTCGCGCGGCCGACGCGCTGCAGCAGGAGATGCGGCGGGCGAACCCGCTCCCCTTCAACCTCCCGCTCTAGCCCGTGAGCACCCTGGACGACCTGGTGACGGAGTTCGCCCGGCTGCCAGGCGTCGGCCGCAAGACTGCCCAGCGCCTGGCCCATCATCTCGTGCAGCAGCCCGGAGAACGGCTCGCCCGGCTGGCGCAGGCGCTGGTGCAGGTGGCGGAGCGGGTTCGTCCCTGCACGGTGTGCGGCAATCTGGCCGAGGCCGATCGCTGCCCGATCTGCCTCGACCCCCGGCGCGACGCCGGACTGGTGTGCGTCGTGGAGGAGCCGGCGGCGGTCGCCAGCCTGGAGCGGGCCGGGGAGTTCCGCGGCACCTATCACGTGCTCGGCGGCCGGCTGGATCCATTGAGCGGTGTCGGCCCCGAGGCACTGCGGCTGGAGCAGCTGGTGGCCCGGGTGCGGGCGGGCGGGGTCCGGGAAGTCATCCTGGCGACCAACCCCTCCATGGAAGGCGAAGTGACCGCGACCTACGTGCAGCAGCTCCTGGCCGGCCAGGACATCCGGGTGAGCCGGCTGGCCCGCGGCCTGCCGATGGGGGGCGACCTCGAATACGTGGATGGCGTCACGCTGGCGCACGCGCTGAGCGCGCGCCAGGAGCTCCGCTGATGGCGCGGAAGGGCGCCGTGCTGTTCGGGCTGCTGGCCGGGACGGCCCTGGGGTGGTGGCTCGCCGAGCAGCACCTGGCGCGGCACCGGGCCAACTTGTTCAGCCCGCGCCCGCTGCGCCGGTTCGCGGCGCTCGGGGCCCTGGGCGGCGCCCCCACGGTGGAGTCGGTGCGGCTGCTGCGGGACTATCTCGATTGGGAGCGCCATCCGGTGCTCCAGCGGCGGGCCCGCGCGCTGGTGCGCCGGATGGAAGCGGCGCTCGGTTAATCGGAAGGGGACGCGATGCCACCAGGTGCATCCAGCTGGTCGTTCCGGGAAGAAGACTCGACCAAGATCCAGGTGGTCCTGTCCGGGTTCCTGCGCGAGTCCAACGCGCGCACCGGGATGATCGTGGACCGGACGGGACAGATGGTGGCGGTGGTGGGGGAGGAGCCCACCTTCGACCCCACCGCGTTCGCCTCGCTCACCGCGGCGGATTTCAGCGCCAACGACCAGCTGGCCCGGATGATCGGGGAGCCCGAGTTCGGCAGCCTGTTCCACCAGGGGGAGAAGGAGTCGATGTACCTCGCCGACATCGCGCGGCGGGTCATCCTCGTGGTGCTGTTCGACAACCGGACGACGCTGGGCCTGGTCAAGCTGCGGGTGCGCCAGACGGTGCTGGATCTCAGGGCGATCTTCGAGGAGATGTTCACACGGGGCGCGGCCGGCCAGCCGACGGTCGAGACCGGCTTCCTGGGCGAGGCGGAAGATGAGCTTGACAAGCTGTTCGGGGCCTGAGGCGGAGTGACGATCCCATGAGCATGATCAACTACGCCTCGCGCGAGATCAACTGCAAGCTGGTCTATTACGGACCGGGCCTCGGCGGGAAGACGACGAATCTCGAGTTCGTCTACAACAAGGTCGCACCCAACAGCCGGGGCAAGCTCATCTCGCTCGCCACCGAGACCGAGCGGACCCTCTTCTTCGACTTCCTCCCGGTGGACCTCGGCACCATCCGCGGCTTCAAGACCCGGTTCCACCTCTACACGGTGCCGGGGCAGGTCTACTACAACGCCTCCCGCAAGCTCATCCTCAAGGGGGTTGACGGCGTGGTGTTCGTGGCGGACAGCCAGATCGAGCGGATGGAAGCCAACATCGAGGCCATGCAGAACCTGTATGACAACATGGCCCAGCACGGGTACAGCCTCACCAGCATCCCCTTCGTGGTGCAGTACAACAAGCGCGACCTCCCCAACGCCACGACCATTCGCGAGCTGCAGGCCGCGCTGAATCCGGGCTGGCCGGTCGAGGATCCCGCCCGCCAGAAGCCGACCCCCGATCCCTATCACGAGGGCGAGTCGCTGGTGGAGCAGCTGGATGGCCAGTGGATCGAGCGCGCCCCATACTTCGAGGCGGTGGCCATGAACGGCGACGGGGTGTTCGACACCCTCAAGGCGGTGAGCAAGATGGTGCTGAAGAGCCTGGGCTCGTAGGATCGGCCCGGGGGACCCGCCGCCATGTGGAACCTCCCCAACATCCTGACCCTGGTCCGGATCCTCCTCACGCCCGTCATCGCCCTGCTGCCATTCATCGATGGCTACTGGCCCAAGCTCATCGGGTTCCTGATCTTTCTCTTTGCCGCCATCACCGACGTGGTGGATGGCTACCTGGCGCGCTCCCGCAACATGGTGACCGACATCGGGAAGCTGCTGGACCCGATCGCCGACAAGCTGCTGCTCTTCGCCACCATCCTCCCCATCTACTGGATCTCCCGCACCCGGCACGATCTCTACGACATCCCGGTGTGGGGCTCCATCCCGCTCTGGGTGTGCCTGCTGCTCATCGGCCGCGAGCTGGCCATGACCGGGTTCCGCTGGTGGGCCCAGCGCCGCGGCATCGTGATCCCGGCGGCGGGCGCGGGCAAGCTCAAGGCCACGATCCAGAATATCTACATCGGCGCCACCTTCCTCTGGTTCACCTTCCGCGACGCCCGCAAGCCGCTGGGCTGGGAGCACAACCGCTTCGCCGAGTACTGGAACCAGTTCCACGGCGGCGTGGTGGCCCTCACCCTGGCCCTGGCCACCGCGCTGACGGTGTACTCGTTCGCGGTGTACCTGTACCGCTATCGGAACCTCTTCAAGACCAATCACTGAGCCGGACGCCGTGGCCATCGAACTCCTCACGATCGGCACTGAACTCCTGCTCGGCAACACGGTCGACACCAACAGCGCCGAGATCGGCCGGGCCCTCGCCGCGGCCGGTGTCCCCGTGCTGCGCCGCACCTCCGTGGCCGATGATCCCGCCGCCATCCGGGAAGCCGCCCTGGCGGCGCTCCAGCGCACCGGCGCGGTCCTCGCCACCGGCGGCCTGGGCCCCACCGCGGACGACGTGACCAAGAAGGTGATCGCCGACCTCTTCGGCATGCGGCTCACCTTCCGCCAGGAAGTGTGGGAGGCACTGGTTGCCCGATTTGCGCGGGCGGGGCGGGTGCCGCCGGAGAAGAACCGGGAACAGGCCGAGGTGCCGGAAGGGGGCGTCATCCTGCCCAACCGGTGGGGCACCGCGCCGGGACTGTGGCTGGAAGGGCCGCAGGGCCTCGCGATTCTCCTCCCGGGGGTCCCGGCGGAGATGCGAGGCCTGCTGCACCACGAGGTGCTGCCCCGGCTCACCCCCCGCGCCGGCGGACGGGTGGTGCGGTCGCGCACGGTGCGCACCACGGGGGTCCCGGAGTCCGCCCTCGCCGAGCGCCTCGACCGGGTCGAGGCTGAGGTCGCCCCACTCTCCCTGGCGTACCTTCCCGGGATCGAGGGCGTGGATCTCCGGCTCACGGCCTGGAACCTCGCGCCCGAGGAGGCCGACCGGCTTCTGGCGGAAAGCGCGGCCCTCCTGACCGGGCGGGCCAGGGAGTGGTGCTATGGCGAAGGGGATGACGACCTCGCCGCCGTCCTCCTGGCCGAGGCACGGCGTGCCAGTCTGCGTCTCGCCACGGCGGAGTCGTGCACCGGGGGAGGCATCGGGGCCCGGCTCACCGGCATCCCCGGCAGCTCGGATGTCTTTCTTGGCGGGGTGATCGCCTACCACAACGAGGCAAAGCGCTCGCTCCTCGGCGTCCCCGGCGACCTGTTCGCGACCCATGGCGCGGTGAGCGAGCCGGTGGCGGCCGCGATGGCCGCCGGCGCCGCCCGGCGCTTTGGAGCAGAGCTCACGATCTCCGTCACCGGCATCGCCGGCCCCGATGGCGGGACCCCCGACAAGCCGGTGGGGCTGGTGTATCTGGGCTTCTCGGTACGTGGCAAGGTCACCGTCCACCGGCACCAGTTCCCTGGGACGCGGGAGGATGTGCGTGGCCGCGCCGTCCAGATGGCCCTCTTCCGGCTCCTGCAGCTGCTCCGGGCGGGCTCGTCACCTGCCGGGGCCACCGTATAAGGGGGAACCTGCGGGCGCTTCCGTGCGTCGGGTATCCTGCCAGACTGGCCCATTCCACGGGGCACGCGCGTTGCTGTTATCTTTGAGCATCCTGCTACGAGGCGATCCTGCAAGTGATTGATCCACATAGTGTTGGAAACGACGACTTGAGCGGGGACGCCTTGGGCACATCTCCCCAGGATGCCGGGACGGCGGGCGCTCCGGTTGAGGTGCATTCCGCCCTCCCGCTCGAGCCGGCCACGGAGGCCATCCGGCGCCTCGAGGGGGAGCTGGACGCCGCAAAGGATCGACACCTGCGCCTGGCCGCCGAGTACGACAACTTCCGCCGTCGCGTTGCGCGCGAACGGGACGAGCTGACGCAACGTTCCCAGGCGCAACTCGCGGGCAGGCTGCTGGACGTGCTGGATGACCTCGACCGGGTGATGCAGGGCGCCGGGATGAGCGTCGGGGGCGACGTGGTGCAGCAGGCGCTGGTCCTGATGGATCGGAAGCTCCGGAAAGAGCTGGAGTCGGCAGGCCTCGAACGGCTCGATCCCGTGGGACAGCCGTTCGACCCGGCAGTGGCGGAGGCGGTCTCCGCGATCGCGCCGCCCGCGCCGGAACAGGATCATACCGTCGCTGCGACCTTTCAGGCGGGCTACCGCTTCAAGGGCACACTGATCCGCCCCGCGCGAGTCCAGGTCTACACGGCCGAAGGGCACGCCTGACGTGGCCCGGGACTTCTACCAGGTCCTTGGGGTCCCCGACAGCGCCACGCCGGAGGAGATCAAGAAGGCCTACCGCCGGCTGGCCAAGCAGCATCACCCCGACGCGAATCCCAATAACCCCCAGGCGGCGGAGCGCTTCAAGGAGGTGTCGGAAGCCCACGCCGTGCTCTCCGACGCCGACAAGCGCAAGCACTACGACCAGATGCGGCGGCTGGGCGCGTTTGACGGAGGTGGGGGCTTCCGCCGCCAGGGCGCGGGCGGCGCCCGGCCCGGCCCGGCCTCCGGCGGACCTGGTGGCGGTACCGAGGGGTTCGACTTCTCGGACATCGGCAGCTTCGGCCTGGGCGACATCTTTTCGTCCATCTTCGGCAAGGGCGGCCGGGCCGAGACCGAAGCCGCCGAGGCCATCGAGACAGTGGTGGAGATTCCGTTCCGGGTGGCGGCGCTGGGGGGCAAGGTTCCGGTGCGCCTGCCGCTCAATGAGACCTGCCGGACCTGCACCGGAAGCGGCGCCGCGCCGGGCGCCAAGATCACCACCTGTCCCGAGTGCAATGGCCGCGGCAATGTGACCTTCGGGCAGGGGGGCTTCGCGGTCAGCCGGCCCTGTCCCCAGTGTCGCGGCAAGGGGCGAATCCCCTCCGCCCCTTGCCCGGCCTGCGGCGGCGCCGGCGAGGTGCGGCATGAGCGGGAAGTGCTGATCACCGTGCCCCCCGGCACCGAGACCGGCGCCAAGGTTCGCCTCAAGGGCCAGGGGCAGTCGGCCGCTCCGGGGCTGCCCCCGGGTGACATCGTCGTGACCTTCCAGGTCCCACCCGATCGCTTCTTTCACCGCGACGGCCTGGACCTGGTGTGTGAAGTCCCGATCAACCTGGCCCAGGCGGTGCTGGGCACCCGGCTCCGGGTGCGGACCCTGGATGGCAAGAAGGTCGTGCTCAAGGTTCCGGCCGGCACCCAGCCGGGACGGAAGTTCCGCATCAAGGGGCTGGGCATCGAGAAGGGCGACCGGCGGGGGGACCAGCTGGTCCAGGTGCAGGTCCAGATCCCGGCCACGCTGACGCCCGAACAGGAAGGCCTGCTGAAGCAGTTCGCGGAGCTGACCGGCCTGGCCTACTGACTCAGCGGGGCGGGATGGGGAACTCCCCCGTCCGCCCGGTTTCCCGGTGGCTCTCGACCAGCGCGCGGTGGGTGGCGAGCTCCAAGTCCGGGGAGGGGGGCCTGCGCTGGGTGTAATGACCATCCGCGTCCAGCTCCCACGCCTGCCGGTTGTCCTGCCACATCAGGTTGAGCTGGTCGCGAATGCCGGCCCGGTGCACCGGATCGAGTACGGGGGCGACGGCCTCGATCCGCCGGTCGAGATTGCGGGGCATCCAGTCGGCCGAGCCGATGTAGACCTCTTCCGCCCCGCCATTGAGGAAATAGAACGCGCGTGAATGCTCGAGGAACCGGCCGATCACGCTGATCACGCGGATCCGGTCGCTCACGCCCGGAATCCCGGGGCGGAGGCAGCAGATCCCGCGGACGATCAGGTCCACCGTCACCCCCGCCTGTGACGCCTCATACAGCGCCCGGATCAGCGCCGCGTCCACCAGGGCGTTCATCTTCGCGAGGATCCGCGCCGGCCGCCCCGCCCGGGCGTGGTCCGCCTCCCGCTGGATCATGGCGGCGAACCGTTCCCGCATCCCCCGCGGGGCGGTGATCAGCCGCCGGTATTCCTGCGGCGCGCCGAATCCCGTCAGCACGTTGAACAGGTCGGTGAGGTCGGCGCCGAAGTCGGGGTCGGTGGTAAACAGGCCGAAGTCGGTGTAGAGCCGCGCGGTGCGGGGGTGGTAGTTGCCGGTGCCGAGGTGCACGTAGCGGCGCATGGTCTCGCCTTCCCGGCGCACCACGAGCATCACCTTGGCATGGGTCTTCAATCCCGCGACGCCGTAGCTCACGTGCACCCCGACGTCTTCCAGCCGCTGGGCCCAGCGGATGTTGTTCTCCTCGTCGAACCGGGCCTGCAGCTCGATCAGCACCGCCACCTGCTTGCCCCGCTCGGCCGCCTGCGCCAGCAGGCGCGCGATGCTCGAGTCGCCGCCGGTGCGGTAGAGCGTGAGCTTGATCGCCACCACGTCGGGATCGTCCACCGCGGTCTGGATGAAGCGCTCCACCGAGCTGGTGAAGCTCTCGTACGGGTGGTGGACCAGCACATCCCCCTCGCGGATGACCTCGAACATGTTCCGGCCGCCGGCCAGCCGGTTGGGGGTCACCGGGTGGTGCGGGGGGTCCTTGAGCGCCGGCAGGTCGATCGCCGATGCCAGCGAGAGCAGGTCCGCGGTGTCCAGCAGCCCGCTCACCTCGTACACGTCGTCCGCCCCCAGCGTGGCCGAGAGCTCCGCCTGGGCGGCGTTGAACTCCGAGAGCAGCACCTCCCGGATCGACTGCGGGAGGTTGGGCGACACCTCGAGACGCACCACCGCGCCGAACCGGCGATTCCGCACTTCCTCCTGGATCGTGCTCAGCAGGTCCTCGGCCTCGTCGTGGTCCACCTCGAAGTCGGTGTTCCGGGTGATCCGGAACGGGTAGCAGCCGAGGATCTCGACGCCCGGGAAGAGCGCCTCGATGTTGGCCGTGATCAGCTGCTCCAGGGGCAGGTACCGCCACCCCTCTCCCACCCGGACCCAGCGCGGCAGGATCTTCGGGACCTTTACCCGCGCGAACCGCTCCTCCCCGTCCAGGTCCCGGAGCGCCACGGCAAGCGAAAGGCTCAGGTTCGAGATGTACGGGAAGGGGTGCGCCGGGTCGACCGCGAGCGGGGTGAGCACCGGGAAGACATTGTCGTGGAAATGCCGGCCCACCTGCTGGCGCTCCGCCTCGGTCAGGTCGCCGATGTCCAGCACCGCGGCCCCGTGGCGCGCCAGCCCTGGCAGGACCTCCTCGTGCAGCGCCCGCCCATGATCCCGGACGTGCTCCCGCACCACCGCCGCGATCTGCCGCAGCTGCGCCTCCGGGGTCAGTCCATCCGGGGAGCGTTCGCTGTACCCGGCCGCCAGCTGGTCCTTGAGGCCGGCCACCCGGATCTGGAAGAATTCATCCAGGTTGGAGCTGAAGATCCCGAAGAACTTGAGGCGCTCCAGCAGCGGCGTGCGGGGATCTTCCGCCTCATGCAGGACCCGGCGGTTGAACTCCAGCCACGACAGCTCGCGGTTGCTGTACAGCCCCGGCTGGCCCAGGTCGGGAGCCGGCTCCGGGCTGGCGGGGGCTCGGGGGAGGGTGGCGTCGGTCACGGGAGGGAATTTACCGGCCGGGGCGACCGGGGCCAGTTCGTGTAACGGAAGGGTAACGGCCGCTCCACCCGCCCCCTCCCGCCGGGCTCAGTTCAGGGTCGCTGCACCCGGATCTCCTTCTCCCCGACCATGATCGAGAGAAAGAGGCTCACCAGGCTGATCAGGAGGCCGGCCCAGAAGGCGGGCCAGAAGCCCGCCACATGGAACCCGAGGCCGAGGGGGTTCGACAACCAGCTGGTGAACAGCAGCAGCAGGGCGTTGATCACGAACAGGAACAGCCCGAGGCTCACCAGCACCAGGGGGCAGGTGAGCAGCGTCAGGACCGGCCGCAGCACCGCGTTGACCAGCCCGAAGATCGCGGCCACCAGCAGCAGCCCCAGCGGGCCCCCGTCGTAGTCCACCCCGGGCACCACCTGGACCGCGACGTAGAGCGCCAGGGTGTTGATGAGCCAGCGGACAAAGAGGCTGCGCATCAGCCTTCCGGGCGGAGGTAGTGATCGAACCAGTCCAGCACCGTGGACCACCAGAGCCGGCGGTTGCGCGGGCGGGTGACGAAATGGTCCTCATCGGGGAAGTACAGGAACTTCGCCGGAATCCCCCGCAGGCGGAGGGCGGTAAAGGCCTGCAGTCCCTCGGAGATGTCCACCCGGTAGTCGTTCTGGCTGTGCACCACCAGCATGGGGGTGCGCCAGTTGGCCACGAAGTTGGCCGGGGACCATTTCTCCATCAGGGCCCGGGCCGCCGGATCCGCCGGGGTGCCGCCGAACTCCCACGTCGGAAACCAGAGCTCCTCAGTGGTGCCCGTCATGGAGAGGGGGTTGAAGATGCCGTCATGGGCCACCAGCGCCCGGAACCGGTTCGTGTGGCCGGCCATCCAGTACACCATGTACCCCCCGTAGGACGCTCCCGCCGCGCCCATGCGGGTGCTGTCCACGTAGGGGAGCCGCGCCACGATGTCGAGGCCCTTCATGAGGTCGTCGTAGGGCAGCCCGCCCCAGTTCCGGCTGATGCTGTTGGTGAAGTTCTGGCCGTAGCCGGTGGAGCCGTGGAAGTTCACCGCGGCCACCACGTAGCCGCGGGCCGCGAAGGTGGCGTAGTTCCACCGCCCATGCCACTGGTCCAGCCAGGCGCCCTGCGGGCCGCCGTGGATCAGGTAGAGCAGGGGGTAGCGTCGGCCGGGATCGAAGCCCGGCGGCTTCATGATCCAGCCGAACACCGAATCACTTCGCGCGCTCTGGAAGCCGAATGCCTCCAGCGCGGGGAGGTCCCACCCGGTGAAGCGCTCCTCGTTCACGCGGGTGACGGGCCGGGCGTTCTTGCCGTCCAGGGTCGCGGCCCAGACCTCGGGCGCCCGCCGTGCGGTTGAGCGCAGGAAGACCATGACCTCGGCGGCGCTCGCCACCTGCACGGCGCTGTTGGTGCCCCCGCGCACCAGCCGGGTGGTCCGGCCGGTCGGCACCTCGATGCGATAGATCGCCTGCCCGCCCCGTTCCTCGACTTCCGCCAGGACCCCCCGGGCATCCGGCAGCCACTGGAAGGCGCTGACGGACAGCTCCCAGCGCGGGGTCACCGAGAACCGGCGGCCGCTGGCCCGGTCGAACAGCATGAGCTGCTGCCGGTCCGCCTCGAAGCCCGGGGTGGGCATCGCCAGGTACGCGATGTAGCGCCCATCCGGCGAGTACTGCGGCGAGTGGTCGTTGCCCTTGCTGCTCGTGATCGCCTGCCGGGCAGAGCCGTCGGGTCCCATCACGAAGATGTCGTTGTTGGTGCTGGTGGCGAGGGCGGAGTCGGGGTTGTACACCACGGCCAGTTCGGTGCCGACCGGTGAAAAGGCGATGTCCCGGCCGCCCAGCGCCAGCGGCGGGACGTCACGGTCGAACGGCGTCACGTCGGTGGTCGTGCCGTCGGCGAGCTCCACCCGGAACAGGTGGGAGCGCACCCCGAGCCGCCACTCGTTCCAGTGGCGGTAGAACAGCTCGGTGAAGATCCGGGCCTCGGTGGGCCACGGCGCGGCGCGCCGGGCCGCCTCGCTCGAATCCCCCCAGGAGACGTCGGTCCAGTAGTAGAGCGCCTTGCCGGTTGGCTCCCAGAGGTAGTCGGCGATGCCGTCGTGACTGCTGGTCAGCTTGACGGGGTCCCCGCCACGGGTGGGCAGGCGCCAGATCTGCGCCGCACCGTCCCGGGTGGAGATGAACGCCAGCCAGCGGCCATCCGGCGACCAGCGCGGCGCCCGGTCATTCCCCGCCGGCGCGGGGACCTGGGTGCTCCCCGCCGTGGCGAGATCCGCGATCCAGACCCGGCTGCTCGCGCGGTTCTCCTCGAAGCTCGGGGTGGAGAGGGTGTAGGCCACCAGGTTGCCGTCGGGGGAGACCTGCGGGTCCGAGACGATCGGCAGCGTGATGAAGTCGTCGATGCCCGGTCCGCCGCGGTCCTGTCCGGCCAGGGCGACCGGGCCGAGCGGCAGGAGGAGCGCCAGCGCCGCCCCGAGCCGAGTGGCGCGCATCAGGCGATCACCCCGCCGCCCAGCACCTGGCCGTCGGCGGCGTAGAGGACCCCTGATTGTCCCGGAGTGATCGCCCGGACCGGCGTCGCAAGGGCCAGCGCGTACTCCGCCGCGCCGGCCGCGACCACCGTGGCGGGCACGGCCGCGGCGCGGTACCGGATCTGCACCAGGCACCTGCTCCCGAGGGCGAGCGGCTCCGCCAGCCAGTTGAGTTCCTGCAGCCGGAGGGCGTGCCCCTGCAGGTCCTCGAGCCCACCGACGACCACCTCCCGGCGTTCCGGGCGGATCGCGACGACGTACCGCGCAGCGCCCCCGCCGCCGGGGAGCCCCTTCCGCTGCCCGATCGTGTACCGGGCGAAACCCTCGTGCATGCCCAGCGGCTCGCCGGCCACGGTGACCAGGGGCCCGGGGGTGAGCGCCGGCGCGTCGGCGGGGAGGTGGTCCGCCAGCACCCGGACGTAGTCGTCGTCCGGCACGAAACAGATCTCCACCGACTCGGGCTTGTCCGCGGTGACCAGCCCCAGCCGCCGGGCATGTTCCCGGGTCTGGGCCTTGGTGAGGGTTCCCACCGGGGTCAGCATGCGGGCCACGACGGCCCGGTCGATGCCCCAGAGGAAGTAGCTCTGGTCCTTGGCCGGATCGCTGCCGCGATAGAGCCGCCCCTCGCGCGCGAGGGCATAGTGCCCGGTGGCGATGGCGCTGCAGCCCAGGGCATCGGCGTGGGCCAGGAGGTCCCGGAACTTGGTGAAGGAGTTGCAGCGCACGCAGGGGATTGGCGTCCGGCCCCGGCTGTACTCGTCGACGAAGTTGCGGATCACGTCGCGGCTGAAGCGGTCTTCGAGGTTGAGCACGTAGTGCGGCACGCCGAGCATCCGGCAGACGTCACGCGCGTCGTTGATGGAATCGAGGGAGCAGCAGGGGCGATCCGGGACGCTGTCCCCGTAGCAGAAGAGCTTCATCGTGGCGCCGATGACCTCGTGCCCCTGGGCCACCAGCTCGGCCGCCGCCACCGAGCTGTCCACCCCACCGCTCATCGCCACGAGCACGCGCTCAGCCATGGCTCAGGGCTCCCGTCGCGCCGCGGGCGCGTTCCACCACCTGCGGCAGCAGCGCGATGACCCGCGCGATGTCCTCCCCGGTCGTCTCCCGGCCCAGGCTGAGCCGGAGCACGCCCTTCGCCTGTGCCGCCGGGATGCCCATGGCGCTCAGGACATGCGAGGGTTCCACCGCGCCGGTGGCGCAGGCCGACCCGCCGGACGCGGAAACCCCAGCCTGATCGAGGAGCATGAGCAGGGGGCCGGTCTCCGCCCCGGGCACCATGACGGAGACGATGTGCGGCGCCGTCTCGATGTCACCGCCGGTCAGGAGCAGGTCCGGCACTGCGGCCCGGAGCCCGCCAAGCAGCCGGGCGCGCAGAACGGTGAGCCGGGCCAGCTCCGCCGCCTGCTCCGCGACGGCGAGTGCTGCCGCCCGGCCCAGCCCAACGGCGCCGGCGATGTTCTCGGTCCCGGGGCGTACCCCCCGCTGCTGGCTGCCCCCCACCACCAGCGGTGACAGGGCGACCCCCCGCCGCACCAGAAGCGCCCCGATCCCCTTGGGCGCGCCGAGCTTGTGGCCGGAGATGGTCGCCAGCCCGATGGGCAAGGCGCCGAAATTCAGCGGCAGCTTGCCGAATCCCTGGACCAGGTCGGAATGAAAGGTGATGCCGCGGGCCGCGCACGCCTCGGCCAGGCGCGCCAGGGGATGGATGACGCCGGTTTCGTTGTTGACCCACATGGCCGACACCACCGCCGGGCGCGCCTCCAGCGCCTCGTGCAGCGCCTCCGCTTCGAGCTGGCCCTGCGGGTCCACCGGAAGCAGCCGCTCCACCCCGCCTCGTGCGGCAACGGTGTGCGCCGCCGCCAGGACCGCCTTGTGCTCGGTGGCGGCGACGGCCACGATCGGCACGGCACCGGTGGCCCGGGCCGCCTCCGCCCGGCCCAGAATGGCGAGGTTATCCGCCTCGGTTCCGCCGGAGGTGAAGTACACCTCGGCCGGAGTGACCCCGAGGGCCTGGGCCACCTCCCGCCGCGCCTGCTCCAGGCCGCCGCGCGCGGCCCGCCCATGCCAGTGCTCACTGGATGGGTTGCCGAAGGTGCCCCCCAGGTACGGGAGCATGGCCTCCAGCACCTCGGGGCGAACCGGGGTGCTGGCGGCGTGGTCGAGGTAGGTATGGGCGGCGGACATCACCGACAAAGATAGTCGGGGCGGGGTTACATGCTCTGGACGCTCAGCGCCAGCACGTCGCTCACTTCCACGGTCTCGGGGGTATGGAAGGGCTCCCCGTACCGGGTGCGGATCAGAGAGCCGTAGTGCGCATTCTGCACCTCGACCAGGGAATAGAGGTCCTGTCCGGTGGGGAAGATTTCGCCCGCCGCCTTGGCGCCATCAAACTGGCTGCCGTAGCAGCGGATCGCGGCCAGCTTGGCGGCGAACTGCTCGCTGATGTCCACCACGAAGGTCGGCTTGATGGGATCCTCGCGGTACGCCAGGGCGTAGAGGATCTTGTGCGGCCGCCACGGCTCGCCGGCCGCGTTGTACCGGGCCAGCCCGGAGAGGAAGCAGGCGTCGCGCCCGAGCTCTGAGGCGATCCGGTGGTCGGGGTGGCGCCCGACCGGAAAGGGCAGGATGACCGTCCGGGGCCGGAAGTGCCGGATCTCCTCCACCACCACCCGGCGGGTGTCATCCGTGTTCTGCAGGTAGGCATCCGGCAGGGCGGCATTGCGCCGCTCCGTCAAGCCGAGGATCTCCGCCGCGCGGGCGGCCTCCTCCGCCCGGAGACTGGCGCTGCCCCGGGTGCCGGACTCCCCGGCCGTGAGGTCCAGGATGCCGGTCCGGTACCCCTGCGCGCGGGCCTTGAGCAGCGTCCCCGCGCAGGTCAGTTCGGCGTCGTCCCGGTGGGCGGCGATGGCGAGCAGGTCAACGGTCATGGAGACGTGGGGAACGGGGAACGGGGAACGGGGAACGGCTGGAATCTACACGCCGTCTCCCGCCCCCGGATTCCCCCGTGCCGGCTCAGCCGTGCCGGCGGCGCCAGAGCCACCGGGCGGCGAGCAGCCCCGCCAGCACCAGCGCCGCGCCGGGGATGACCACCCCCAGGGAGGCGATCAGGCCGGCCGCAAAATTCACGAAGTTGCGCCAGGCATCCCGGAATGCCTCGCCGATCACGCCGCCGCTCCCCGTTTCCCCGACGACGGGGGCCGGCTCGTGGACCGTCACCGTCAGGCTGGAGGTGGCGACATGCGCCTTGAGATACCGGAGCCGTCCCTCCATCCGCTCGACTTCCTCACGGACCCGCGCCAGCTCGCGCTCGATGTCGAGCACGTCGCTGAGCTTGCCGGTGCGGGTGGCGAGCAGTTCGATCAGCCGCTGCTCCAGCCGGCGGGCGTTGGCCACGCGGGCGGTGATGTCGGTGAACTCCTCGCCCACGTCCTGGGCGCTGACGTTCACGTACTCCACCTTGCCGATGGGCGCGAGGCCGTTCAGGAGTTCATCGAACCGGGAGGATGGCACCCGGATCTCGAGGGTGGCGGCACGCTGCTGCGCTGCGCCCGCCTGCATCTGGCTGTTGGCAATGAACCCACCCGCCGACCGGGCCAGCAGCTGCACCCGGCCCATCGCGAGCTCGAGCGAATCCACCTCGAGGCTGGCCTGGCCGGTGCGGATGATCATGGACGGCATGGCGGTTGGATCGGCTGCGGCGTTCGGCACCACAGACCCGACGCGGGCCGGTTCGGGCGCGGCGTTGGCGAATTCGGCGCTGGACTGGTCCATTGGTTGTCCGGCGCCGACGCTCGCCGGGGCATCCATCCGGGCCTCGGAGGCGCGGGCGTGGTCTGCTTCGCGACCGAAGCAGCCAGCGGTGAGCAGGGAGAGCAGCAGCAGGGTACGGGTGGTCGGCGTCGGCATGGAGCCCTCAGGGTCTGGGGACAGGGACGCTGGAGGATGCGCCGGGCGGCCCCGATTGCACAGAGCGGGGGGCAGGGCGGGATCGGGGTGGGGGCATGCGAAGGGGGCCTGTCCCGGAACGGCCTACTCGTGCCGCAGCGCCTCGACCGGGTCCATGCGGGCGGCCCGGTTGGCGGGCAGCAGGCCGAAGCCCAATCCGATCAGCACCGACACCCCGGTGGCCACGACGGCGCTCCAGATCGGCACCCCCGACCGGAGGTCCAGGACCATCTTGAGCAGCTGGCCCACGCCGAGGCCCACCCCGATCCCCAGCAGCCCGCCGACCAGGGTGAGGGTCGCGGCCTCCACCAGGAACTGCCACAGGATCTCCCGCGGCGTGGCGCCCAGTGCCTTGCGCAGCCCGATCTCCTGGGTCCGGTCGGTGACGGAGACCATCATGATCGCCATGACGCCGATGCCACCCACGAGCAGCGCCACGCTGGAGAGCGCGACCATGACGCCGAAGAAGGCGGTGGTCAGGCTGCTCACGGTGTCGAGGATCTGGTCCTGGGTGATCACGTCGAAGGTGTTCGGCACCCCCGGGCGAAGCCGTCGCTGCTTGCGCAGGGCCTGGATGGCGAGGTCCTTGGCCACCGGCACCGTGACGCTGGGCCATCCCTTCACGGACAGGAAGAGCCCGTTGGTCTCGTCGTACCGGTAGTTGCGCCGGGCGGTCTGGAAGGGGAGGATGGCGCCAATCTGCTGTCCCGGCGGTTCAAAGATGTTGGACGGGCGCTGGTAGATCCCGATCACCGTCAGCGCCACGCCGCCCAGGCGCACCCGCTTCCCCATCGGGTCCACCCGGCCGAAGAGCCGCTCGACGGTCTCTTCCTCGAGCACCACCACGGGGTCCCCGGTCAGCTCGGACGGCGCGAAGAACCGCCCCCGCAGGAGGGTGCCGCCCAGGATGTCCATGTAGTGCTGGTCGGCGCCGTAGACCGTGAGCAGCTGGGTGCTGACCCCCCTGTACTCGATCCGCTGGAACAGCTGCACCCAGATGCCGGCGTACTGGATCTGCGGCACCTGCCGGACCGCCGCGGCATCGGCCTCGGTCAGGATCGGCCGGATGCGCACCTCGTAGGGGAGGTTGTCCGGATTGAGCGGGGTCTGGGAGAAGAACCGCATCACGTAGAAGGCGTTCGGCCCCGCGGTCTCCATGGCGTTGAAGATCTGGCGCCGGATCCCTTCCACGATCGACGCCATGGCCATGACCGTCGCCACGCCGATCACCACCCCGAGGATGGTGAGGCCGGAGCGCAGCTTGTTGGTGCGCAGGGAATCGAGCGCGATCCAGATCCCCTCGTCGATATTGCGGAGGATCATGCCCGGCTCACTCCGCCCGGAGCGCGGTGATGGGATCGAGCCGCGCCGCGCGGGTAGCCGGGTACACGCCGAAGAGCACCCCGGTGCCCGCCCCGACCGCCAGGGCGACGGCCACCGACCAGGTGGTCACCCGGGCGGGAAGCGGCGTGGCTTGCGACACCAGGAGGCTCAGGAGCCAGCCCGCGGTGACGCCCGCCAGGCCGCCGAGGGTCGCCAGCACGATGGCCTCGACCAGGAACTGGCGGCGGATGTCGCCCCGGGTGGCGCCGAGGGACTTGCGGAGCCCGATCTCCCGGGTGCGCTCGTTCACCGACATCAGCATGATGTTCATGATCACGATGCCGCCGACCACGATGCCGATGCACACCACCGCCGGTACCACCGTGAAGAGCACCTTGGTGAGCCCGCGCCAGAACTCCACCAGGGCATCGGCCTTGTCGAGCGTGAAGTCGTTGACCTCGCCCGGCCGCAGCCGGTGCG
>JAEUJI010000034.1 GCA_016794805.1 Gemmatimonadota bacterium | reverse complement strand
CGCGCCGGTCACCGCCTCCGGGTTCCGGAGCGACTGCCACAGCTGGTGCCGGCGGGAAACACCGGCGGAGAGGGTGAGCGGCGGGGCGGGGCGCCAGGAGAGGCCGAGCGATGGGTCGAGCAGGGTGCGCCCCGCGACCAGCGTCGTCGCCGCGCCGGCCCGCAACTCCATCGTCGTACCGAGGCTCCGGCGATGATCGACCCGGAGCAGCGCGCGCGGCTGACGGGTGGACAGGCGCAGCGCCTCGGGCGTGCCCGGTCCCTCGTTGCGATACCGGTTGCCGCTGGTCGCCAGCTCAAGGCCCACACTCGTGGCCTGGGTGGCGCCGACGCCGCTGAGCGACAACGCCGCGCCCGCCTCGTTGCGGCTCGCGTGCAGCCGCTCGGCGGTGGAGTCCTGCATCCAGCGGGCGCCGGTGGTGGTGCCGGCGTGCCAGGCGCGGATCACCAGCAGCCGGTCTCCAAGCGCGCCGCTCCACCGGAGGCCGACCGACCGGCTGTCCCACGAGAAGCGATGCGAGGTGGCGGGGTCGAGGGGAACGGGGGTCGTCGGCGCCGGCGCCGCACTCAGCTCGTCCCCGCCGCCGTAGCCCAGCAGCGCGAGGCGGCCGCCGAGCGCGGGGAGCTCGAGCTTGGCCATCCAGTCGCCGTTCCGTCCGCCGAGGTAGCTCGCATCGGAGGGGTGGCCGAGCAGGCCGGCGAAGCCGGACCGCATCCCCAGGACGAACCCGGCGCCCCCCGAGCCCAGCGGCGCCCGGAGCGCCGCGCGGGTATGGGTGGCACTCAGGGCTCCGCGGAACTCCGCCCGGTCCCCCGGGGCAATGGTGCGCACCGAGAGCGCGCCGCCGAGCATGGCGGGGCCCTCGGTCGGGGCGGTGGTCAGCTCCGCGGCGGCGGTGAGATCGGGGTTCCAGCCGGCGAAGGTCCCGCCGGCGTGGTAGGGGTTGAACACCGGGATGCCGTCGAGCAGGATCGCCACCTGGTCGGTGGAGGCGCCGGCCACCTGGATGCCGTCGGCGGTTTCGGGGGCGACCAGCACCTCCCCGCCGGCCAGCACCGTGAGGTAGTCCGGCTCGGCCAGGAGCGGGTGCCCGGCGACGTCCACGGCATCGAGCGCCCGAACCAGGAACGGGCTCGCCGTCGTGGAGGAGGCGGGAGCGCCCGCGCGGGTGGGCTGGGCCCGCGCCACCAGCGGCGGAATGGGGACCGGGTCGGGGCGGAGCGCGAAGTCCAGTGTGAGGCTGCCGCCCTCGGGAACGAGGACGGTGACGCTCCAGTCGCTGTACCCGATGCGCCGCACCGTGACCTGCTGGGTGCCGGCGGGGATCTCGGGGAGGAGGTAGCGGCCGAGGCTGTCGCTTAGCGCGGCGCGGCGGAGGGCGGGGAGGGAGACCACCGCGCCGGCGATCGGGAGGCCGGATTCGGCGTCACGCACCACGCCGGCCAGGGCGGCGGCGGGGGCGCCGTCGTCGAGCGCGAGCGTGCCGAGCAGGAGGAGCCATGCGTGCATCGGAGCCGCCGCCGTGGCGGGAATACTGCACCGGACCGTTCAAGCCAAGATGGGATGCGGGGCAGGGCGGGGCAAGTTCGTGGGCCACAACCACCGCCACCGCCGCAACAAGAACATCCACCACGGAAACGCGGAAGACACGGAAACTCACGGAATGGCTGAAGTGGTGTGTCTCGCGGCGAACAATTCCGCGTCATTCCGTGTCTTCCGTGTTTCCGTGGTGAACCGCCAAAGCCAGTGCCAACGCCTGCGCCGGCCTCCACCCGGCGCCGACACGGCGAGCCCGATCCCCCATGGGGCCAATGGGTTGGCTTCACGTCCCCCACACTCTCGCTTCACACACCGGTATCTAGATATGGAACGGCCACACAGGAGGCAGAGATGACACGGCTGACGAACAGGCTCACGGAAAAGCTGCTGGCGGCGGAGGGCCGGAAATCGGTCCGGAAGAAGGTGCGGACCACGGCAGCCGTCGGCCGCAAGGCGGCGAAGACCGGGGCGATCGTCGGCGCGCTCGCGGCCGCCGCGGTGGTGGTGCGCGAAGTCCGGAAGCGCCGCAAGCTCAGCTGATCAGCCGCCGGTACCCCTGCGGGCCGGCCTCACGGAGGTTTCCATGCATGGCAGAACTGGTTTCGTTGCGGCGCTGATGCTCCTGGCCCTCGGGTCTCCGGCAACGGCCCAGCGGGCGGGGGCGGTGGAACTCGGCGCCTTCGGCCGCTTCACCAAGTTCGAGAACAAGCTCAACTTCGACGATCGTTTCGGCGTCGGCGGCCGGCTGGGGGTGTTCGTGCTCCAGAACCTCGCCGTCGAGGGCGACGTGCTGTACGTCCGGACCAAGTCGGAGACCGGCCTCGAGCTGCGGCACACCCCGATTCACGCCCGCCTGATCTACAACATCCCGTTCGCCGACAACACCGCCTTCCTGGTGGGCGCGGGCTACGTGCGGAACATCTTCCGCGCCAACTATCGCGAGACCAACGACGGCGTGGGCGCCCTGCTCGGCATCCGCTTCCCGCTGAGCAGCATGCTCGGCCTCCGGGTGGACGTGACCGGGGATTACATCCCCACCGCCGAGACCAATTCCCAGATCCCGCAGGTGCCGGGGGTGGAGCACAAGAAGTCGAATGTGCACCTGGGCGCGCAGGCCGGGCTCTCGCTGCTCCTGAATAATGGAAAGCGGGACGGGGACAGTGACCGGGACGGCGTGCTCAACTCGGTCGATGCCTGCCCCGCCACGCCGATCGGGGACGCGGTGGATGCCCGCGGCTGCAGCCTGCCCAAGGATGCCGACAAGGACGGCGTGACCGACAACCTGGACCGCTGCCCCGGGACCCCGGCCGGCGACCGGGTGGACGCCAACGGCTGCTCGCTGCCCAAGGACGCCGATGGTGACGGGGTGGTGGACGCGAATGACAAGTGCCCGAATACCCCCGCCGGCACCGAGGTGGACGCGACCGGCTGCCCGAAGGAGAAGGACTCCGACCGGGATGGGGTCTTTGACCTGAGCGACCTCTGCCCCGGCACCCCGGCGGGGAGCAAGGTGGATCGCTTCGGCTGCATCCTGGACAGCGATGGGGATGGCGTGGCCGATGGCCGGGACCAGTGCCCGGCGACCGTCGCCGGCATGACGGTGGACACGAAGGGCTGCCCCTCGATCTTCCAGGCGGGCCAGCCGCTGGTCCTCGTCGGGGTGAACTTCGAGACCGGCAAGGCGGTGCTGCTGCCGGAGTCGCGGGACATCCTGGACCAGGTGGCCCAGTCGCTGGTGGACAATCCGGACGTGAACGTCGAGGTCGGCGGGCACACGGATAACGTCGGGACCGCGGCGTCGAACCAGCGCCTCAGCCAGGCCCGCGCCGATGCGGTGCGGAACTACCTGCTGGCCAAGGGTGTGGACGGCGCGCGGATGACCGCCGTCGGGTACGGTGAGGAGAAGCCGACGGCCGACAACACCACTCCCGCCGGCCGCTTCGCCAATCGCCGGGTGGAGCTCAACCGGACCAACTGACCGGCCCGGAAAACACCAGGCCCCGTCGTCCGGGAGGACGGCGGGGCTTTGTGCGTTGCAGCAGATGGCCCCCGCCGTCCAGCAGATGGTCCCCGCCACTCAGGAGACGCTCCCCGCCACCCGGCAGATGGTCCCCGCCACTCAGTAGACGCTCCCCGCCACCCGAGAGATGATCCCCGCCACCCGAGAGATGCTCCCCGCCACCCAGGAGATGGTTCCCGCCACCCAGGAGATGGTTCCCGCCACTCGGCAGATGCTCGCCGCCACCCGGCAGCTGGTCCCCGCCACCCGAGAGACGGTTCCCGGAGTCCGGGAGATGGTCCTCGCCAATCAGTAGGTGGTCCCCGCCACTCGGCAGATGGTCCCCGCCACCCGAGAGACGGTTCCCGGAGCCCGACAGATAGTCCCCGCCACCCGCGCGGCGGTTCCCGGAGCCCGAAACGCGCTTCCCACAGCCCGTGCGACGGCTCCGACAGGTCTGGCGGCAGTCCCCGCAGTCGGAACGGGAGCTTCGAACACCCGTCCGGCGGTTCCCGCACCTGGAACGGGAGCTTCGAACGTCTGAGCGGCGGTTCCGGCGCTCTGAACGACCGTTTCCAGCGCCCGTCTGGCGGTTTCGGCTGTCGGAACGGTGCCCCCATTCACCCGGCCGATGCGATCTTCACGCCGAGCGGGGGTCTGAATGACAATCGGCACCCGTCGCGTCAGCGACTGGTGCCGGGCCGCGGCGTGAGCCGCGGGGGTCCTGCGAGTGCGCCCGAGACGATTCGAACGTCCGACCTCTTGCTCCGGAGGCAAGCGCTCTATCCAGCTGAGCTACGGGCGCGTGGGGGAGGGAAAATCGCCTCCTCACCCCGTTTCCGCAACCGCCGCGACCCGTCCCGGGCTCCACCGCCGCTCCCCGTCCAGCTCCGCCGGCACCGGCACCCCAAGCCATTCCAGCATCGCGGGATAGACATCCACCGTCCGCATCGGTCCCGGCGGCACCGGCGCGTTGGACCAGACCGGCACCTGCATGTGCGCCCGGACCAGGCTGCCATGCCCCGACTTGTGTTCCGGCACCTCGAACCGCTGCCGGAAGTCGAAGCCCTCCCGCCCGATCACCACCAGGTCCCCCGTCCGGCTGGCCCGGAACTGGTCCAGCAGCTGCACGCAGGCGTCGGGATAGGCCCGGTCCCAGGTGGCCTCGAGCCACTGCTGCCGGGTGAGCTGCAGGTCGCCACCCATCTCCAGCGGATCCCCGGTCAGGGTCCGGTAGCCGATCTCCTCCCCCCGCTCCTCGATCAGCGCCTCGCCGGTCGTGTCCCCGCCGGCCACCCGCACCAGCCCCGCCTGCTCCTCCGCCGCCACCAGCGCCACCGCCGGCTCCGCCAGCAGCGCGGCGATGACGTCGTGCCCGACACCGAAGCTGGCGCCTTCCCGCAGCCGGGTGAGCGGCCACCGCTCCGCGCGCGGCACGCCGGGTTTGGCATAGACCATGGCCGATCCATTGCCCGCGACCATCACCGCCGCCTGCGGGTTCCGCTCCCAGATCACCGGGTGGCTCATGGTCTTCACCCCCTGCGCCCGGAACCAGTCGGCCAGGTCCAGGTGGGTGTGCACCACCGAGGCGCCGTGATCGCTGACGATCACGATCAGCGTCTCCTCGAGCTCCCCCCGCGCGGCCAGCGCGGCGACGAGCTGCGCCACGGTCTGATCCACCTTTCGCAGCGCGCGCAGGACCTTGGGGCCCTCCGGGGTGCTCTGGTGGGCGTAGCCATCCACTGCCGGGAACTGGGCGAAGATGAACCGCCACCCCGCCTCCACCCCCGCCAGCAGGTGCCGCGTCACCGCGTCGTCCGACGGCTGGTGCCACTGGGCGTAGTGCGCCAGCGCCCCCCAGAACTTCCGCTCCCCCCGCGACGGGTCGCGCTCGGGGGTGAGGCCCTTCGCCACCGGCGTGAAGATGCCGAGGCTCTCGGGTACCAGCTCGAAGATGGTACGGATGCCGGGCGTGATGTCGCCGTCGAGCCGCCCCGCCTGGTAGCCGCAGTAGCTGCGCACCGCCTCCCGCTCGGCCCACCAGCGGCCGGTGTAGGCCTGCCGGTCGAGCCAGCGGATGGAGGGGACGTTGCAGCGGCCGGGGGTGCAGCCGGTCAGGAAGGGGAGGTAGGCGACGCTGGTGGTGGACGGAAAGGCGGTGATGCCGCGGGTGCGTCCCTCGTCGCCGGTCAGCGCCGCGAGCGCCGGCAGGTCACCCCGCGCCAGGGCCGCCTCGGCGACGTCAGGCCGGAGACCATCCACCAGAAGAAGGACCACCCGCTTCATCGCACGCTCGACCGAGTAGGGAAGGCATGAGTCGGGGAGGAACCTAGTCGGCGCCGTGGAGGCCGACAACGGCCGTCCACCGGGGTATTATTGTCACAGCCGCCCCCCCGTGATTCCTTCATCAATCCTGAGCTTGCCATGCAGCGCGCCGCCCGGCTCCTGGTTCCGATCCTGTTCCTGCTCGTGGTTCCCGCCGGACTCCTTGCCCAGGACGACGCGGTGGAGGCGGCCTTCGCCATCCGGGTGGACTCCGCGCGGCATGAGGTCGTCCTCACGGTGGGGCCGTTCGTCCTGCCGTCGATGGCTGCCGGGGCCCATGGGGCCCACGGGCCGGGCGGCCACGACGAGTCCCGGATGCCGCAGTTCAACTTCAAGTTCCAGTGGCCGGTGGACGGCACCGGACGCGGCTTCCGGATGACGCTGCGCGACGCCGAGGGGAAGAAGGTCTCCCAGCGGGTCCTGCACCACCTGAACGTCATCAACCAGGACCGGCGCCAGCTGCTGCTGCCGCTGCAGGAACGGATCATGGCGGTGGGGCGGGAGACGCCGGCGATCATGCTCCCCGCCACGGTGGGGCTGCCGCTGACCCGCGGCACCCGGATGCGGCTCAACATCATGTGGCACAACGAGACCCCGCACGACGTGGACGCGGTCTGGATGGATATCCGGATCCGCTACTCGCCGGCGAACCTCCTCCCCCGGCCGGTGCTCACCCTGCCGCTCTCGATGGATGTGGCGGACATGAAGGGGCGGCCGAACACCTTCACCGTGCCCGCCGGCCGGTCCGAGGTGGCGCGGGAGTTCGTCATGCCCGTCACCGGCCGGCTGCTCGGCGTCAACGGCCACATGCACGACTGGGGGACCGAGCTCCGGCTGGAGGACGCGGTGAGCGGCAAGGTCCTGACCCGCCTCACCCCGACGCTCGATTCGCTGGGCAAGATCCACCGGATGCCGACCCGGCTCTACGGCATTGCGGGCGACGGGCTCCGGCTCCGCGCCGAGCGGCGCTATCGCATCGTGGTGGTCTACGACAATCCCACCGGGGCGCCGATGGCGGGGGTGATGGGGCACCTCGACGGGCTGATCTCGGTGAGCGAGGCCGACCTGGCCCGGTGGCCGGCGCTGGACAACCCCGCCGTGGCCTACGTGGATGAGGGGGCGTGGCGGGCGGAGTACGCGGCGCCCCGGGTGGCCCCCGCGCCGGCCGTGCCCTGAGGTCCCCACGCGACGAAGCCCCGCCGTGCTGGCGGGGCTTCGCGGTGATGATCGGGGCGCCGGGATTCGAACCCGGGACCTCCTGCTCCCGAAGCAGGCGCGCTACCAGGCTGCGCTACGCCCCGTCCTGTTCCTGTGCAGCGGGCCCTGAGGGACTCGAACCCCCAACCTTTTGATCCGTAGTCAAATGCTCTATCCAATTGAGCTAAGGGCCCGATGGGCGGTACAAGACTCGAACTTGTGACCTCCACGATGTCAACGTGGCGCTCTAACCAACTGAGCTAACCGCCCGGGGTAAGACGGTCAGGCGGTCAGTCGGTCGGAGGGTCGGCGCCGTGATGCGGCGAACCCGACCGCCCGTCCGTCTGACCGCCTGTGGACCTGCAATAGCGGGGGTGGGATTTGAACCCACGACCTCCGGGTTATGAGCCCGGCGAGCTACCAGACTGCTCCACCCCGCGACGGATTCCTGCGTGCCTGCCTGCTTGAGAGCGGGAAACGGGACTCGAACCCGCGACCCCAACCTTGGCAAGGTTGTGCTCTACCAACTGAGCTATTCCCGCAGAGGGCCGAACTTTACCGACCGGCCGCCTTCTTCGCAACCACCCCGTCAACATTCCGCCCCGCGGGGCCGATGCTCTCCGTGGCGCGATCGCGAGTCCGGGGGGCCAGCGGGGCGCCAGTGGAGGCGAGGGGGATCGAACCCCTGACCTCGTGAATGCCATTCACGCGCTCTCCCAACTGAGCTACGCCCCCGTTATATTAGCGCGCCCGCTGGCCCCCGGATCGGGAGCACGAGAAGCTACTTGGCTGGCTCAGGGCATGTCAAGCGACGGCGCGAACATTCGGCGTGGTCCGAAGGGGGATCTGGCGGCAATGAAGAAGAAGCGCGGGGGCAGCGCCAAGCCGGCGGCCAAGTCCGCCAAGCCGGCGGCCAAGGGCGGCGCCAAGGCGAAGAAGGCCGGGGCCGCAGGCGAGCCGCCGGCGGCGAAGCCGCGCAAGCTCACCCCCGTCCAGCAGATCCTGATCAACAATCAGTCCACCAAGAAGCCCCGCCGGGGTCGTCGCGAGACCTCCAAGACCCTCGGTGTCTACGACGCCGACCGCGACATCCTCGACCAGTACCTCTATGAAGTCAGCCAGACCCCCCTGCTCACCACGCCGCAGGAGATCGCCATCGCCAAGCTGGTGCGCGAGGGCGACCAGGAGGCGATGCAGGAGCTGGTCAAG
>JAEUJI010000010.1 GCA_016794805.1 Gemmatimonadota bacterium | reverse complement strand
AGGAGCGGATCCGGCTGGATGAGGAAGCGGTCCCGAAAACCGCCGGGCCATTGCGGTCTTGTGAGTTCGAGTCTCACCCGCTCCGCTTCCGCCTGTAGCTGAGCCGGTCCAAGCGCCCGCCTGATATGCGGGAGTTACGGAGGTTCGATTCCTCCCAGGCGGACCTAACCCAACACTCCTCGTAAGCATTGGCGCGTGATGCACTGGGCCCTTAACCCAGAGAGCGGAGTTCGACTCTCCGACGAGGGATCAATTGTCGAAAGGAGCAACAAATGCAGAAGTGTCATGACGCCGATCGGTACGACGCCCTCTATCCACCTCGCTGCAATGGGGGTCGTGGCTGTGAGGCCTGTCGAATCAGATATCAGAGCCGCCTGCGGGCGCTCGCGAGGCTTCGTCAACGGCGATCGGTCGAGCGCTAGTGGCGCACCGCCGACATCCACCAGTCCCACCGCACCCGTAACTCAGCCGGCCAGAGTCTCGCGCCGCCAGCGCGAAGGTCGCGGGTTCGATTCCCGCCGGGTGCTCTATCGCTCCAGTGGCCGAGTGGCCCGAGGCACCAGCCTTCCAAGCTGGGAACAGGGGTTCGATTCCCCTCTGGGGCTCTGTGAGGCGGCTTCGCCTAGAGGCGATGGCATCGCGCCGTAAACGCGACGGCTTCGGCCCGCGGGGGTTCGAGTCCCTCAGCCGCCATGGATGGGTTCCGAAGCTCAGAGGGCAGAGCGCCGAGCTCCAGACTCGGAGGCTGTGGGTTCGATCCCCACCGAGCCCGTCACTCCCGTACTGTGGGCTGGTAGCTCAACTGGCAGAGCACCCCTTTCGCACGGGGGAGACTCCGAGTTCGAATCTCGGCCGGTCCACCTTTTCAAGACCCCACAGAGTGCAGGCGCAAACGGCCGCGCACCGCCCTCGGACGGCGGGGGTTTCCGGTTCGAGTCCGGAGCACTCTACTTCCCACACCTCATGTCTCGCTTCCCTTCACCCCAGCCCTGGAGGACCCGATGCAGATCTTCGGTACGCACGACGAGAACACCCGGGCCCAGCTCGCCAAGGTGGCGGAGAAGGCCCGGAAGGTGGCCCTCATGGCCGACGGCCACGTGGGCTATGTGATGCCGATCGGTGGTGTCGCGGCCTATGACCACGCGGTATCCGTGGTCGGGGTCGGGTTCGATATCGCCTGCGGCAACGCCGCGATCCGGACCGACCAAACCGTGGCCGACCTGGGCAACACCGGCAACCAGGTCGCGCGACGGCTCACCAACCTGGCCGACGAGATTGCCGACACCCTGAGCTTTGGTGTGGGCCGGAAGAACCGGGCCGACGATGCCCCGACCGACGACCCGCTGTTCGAGGACGCGGCCTGGGGCGCGGTGCCCGCCAAGCATCGTCAGGCGCTCCAGGTCAAGGCGCGCCAGCAGCTCGGCACGGTTGGCAGCGGCAATCACTACGTCGACGTCTTCGCTGATGAAGAGGGAGTCCTCTGGGTCGGAGTCCACTTCGGCAGCCGAGGCTTCGGCCACACCGTGGCGTCGAACTTCCTGGCCCTCGGCCAGGGCGCCAAGTGGGGTGATCGGGTCCCCGAGACCGAGATCCTGCTGCCGCTGGATCAGCCGCTGGGTCACGACTACTGGGCGCTGATGGAACTGGCCGGTCGCTATGCCTACGCCGGCCGGGAGTGGGTGGCTCGGAAGGTGGTCTCGCTCCTCAACGCGGAGGAGCAGGAGCTGGTGCACAACCATCACAACTTCGCCTGGAAGGAGCAGCACGAGGGCGAGGAGCTGGTGGTGGTCCGGAAGGGAGCGACGCCGGCCTTTCCCGGACAGCTCGGCTTCATCGGCGGCTCGATGGGCGACGACGCCGTGATCGTGCGGGGCACCAACTCCAGCGATCCCGCGGTGACCGAGATTCAGCGGCAGGCGATGTACTCTACGGTCCACGGTGCCGGTCGGGTGATGAGCCGGACCGCCGCGGCGGGCAAGCGGAACCGGAAGACCGGCAAGGTGCTCAGCGAGGGCCGGGTCACCTCCGAGATGATGCAGTCGTGGATCGCCGAGAAGGGCGTGGTGCTCCGGGGCGGGGGGCTCGATGAGAGTCCCCATGTCTACCGCCGGCTGCCGGATGTCCTGGCGGCGCAGGGCGCCACGATCGAAGTGCTGCACACGCTCCGGCCGCTCATCGTGGTCATGGCCGGCGCAAATGAGTTTGATCCGTACAGGGACTGAGGTGTAGCGGCGGAGCTCTGCTCCGCCCCTGCACCGAACCCGACGTCTCTCCCCATTGCGCAGCTCCGTGGTCCAACTGAACAGGGCGCCCGGCTTCGAACCGGGAGAGTGAGGGTTTGCATCCCTCCGGAGCTTTGTGTCCTCGTCGCCAAGCGGCAAGGCAGTGGCCTGCAACGCCACCAGCGTCGGTTCGATCCCGACCGAGGACTCTGGGGCCCCGTTCTTCCGGGCCCACTCACACATGCATCCATCGGTTGCGACGTACCAGCCTATGGCCAACGGCCATTGGCTATCCTGGACCCCAAGCAGAGGCGGAGCCCCATGCAGTGCCTGGTCTACAACACGACGGGAGAGCCGCTCGAGCTGGTGCCGGCGCTCATGGGTCTCGTGCTCCACCTGCGGGGCAAGGCCGAGATCCTGGAGACGGTACCGGGACGGGTGGCGCGGAGCCCGCGGCTGACCTTTCCGCTGCCGGCGAGTGTCGTGCTGCGGAAGCATCGACGGATTCGCTCGCGGGTGGCCACGCTCACCAACGAGCACCTGTTCCTGCGGGACGGCCACCGCTGCGTGTATTGCGGTCGTCACCGGCGGGAACTGTCAGGCCGGGAGCAGCTCACTCGGGACCACCTTGTCCCGCGGTCGAAGGGCGGGGCGGACAAGTGGCTCAACGTGGTGACGGCTTGCAGCTCGTGCAATCACCGCAAGGACGACCGGCTGGCGGAGGAGCTCCTTCGGCGTCCCCAGTCGGCGCCCTGGATTCCGGCGCGTCAGGACCTCGTGCTCCGGCGACTGGCACGGGCCGCGACGGTGGCGTAGGCACGGCATGATCACTTCGGGAGCGAAAGGAGGCCCCCATGTCCCGTCAGTCTAGCGGCCCATGGGGGCCGCACAGATCCAGAAGGAAGCACTGTTCGTGACAGATGGCGAGGGCGAGTAAGTGGGAAAGGTCGGCCGGCGTGGGCTTGCGAGTGCGATGCTCACTCACGTGCGGCCGGGCAACGCGACAATGGAAGGACGGAGACCGTAGCTCAGTGGGTAGAGCAGCGGAAAAT
>JAEUJI010000003.1 GCA_016794805.1 Gemmatimonadota bacterium | reverse complement strand
ACCGTGGGCGCGGCCGCGGCACGCACCCGCTCCCCGCCGATCCGGGTGGTGTCGTCGGTCCACCAGGCATCGAGCCCCTGGGTGAAGGGGAGCGACCAGCCGGTCACGTCGTAGAACTCGTAGCCCTCGCGGTCGGCATCCTCGCCGCGACGCTGGTTCCGCTGGTAGGCACCCAGCTGCGCCCGGACGAAGCCGGAATCGAACACCGCGCGCGGTTCGAGCATCGTGGTCGCGAGCCGGGCCTGGGGCTGGTTGAGGTCCACCACGTAGGTGCCGGCGGGGAAGGTGCGCCGGGCGGCGGCGCCGCCGTAGTAGGAGGTGGCCCGCAGCGTCGTCCACGGCTGGGTGAGGCGGGAGACCTCGATTTCCTCGCCGGTGAGGCGGCGCAGCAGCCAGGCCACCCGGGTGACGTCACTGCCGGAGAAGAGCACCCGCCGGAGCGGCCGCCTCTGCGCCTCCGCCATCCCGCTCTGGTGGAACTCGTGGAAGTCCCGCAGCCGCTCGGCCCGGTTGCGGGCGGCGTATTCCAGGGTTGCAAGGGAGGCGATGTAATGGTGCGCGATCGCCATCTCGAAGGTCATGTAGGTGCCGTCGTCCTTCCGCTTCCGGAGCTCGGGCCCGCCGTCGGTCTCGTAGGTCATCCCGACGCCACCGCGCATCGTGGGCCACATGTCGATGTAGCCCGGATCGAAGAAGTCGAAGACGTCCCGCACGTAGTACTGCCAGCCGAAGCGGTCGAAGGCCTGCCCGTTGCTGCGCCCGAAGCGCTCGAACCAGGCGTAGGTCCGCGGCGGCAGGTTCTGGTTCTGGGCCTGGTCCACCGGCGGGAAGAAGTACTGTGAGGTGGTGCTGTGGAGGTCCGCCACCACCTGCGGCCGCCAGCGCACGTAGACCGCGGCGAGGGCGCGGGACTCGAGCTGCGACTGGGCCAGCAGGTCCCGATTCATGTCGAACCGATAGTGGTTGAACCGCCCCCACACCGCCCACGGCTCGGTCTGTTCCACGGCCGCGGGCTCGTCGGTGTTCACCATGATGGAGTTGTACCAGGCGGCAAACCGCTCGTGCCCGTCCGGATTCTGGCTCGGGTTGATCAGCACGACGGCGTTGCGGAGGATTTCGAGGGTCGCAGGCTCCTCGGAGGCGAGCAGCTGGTAGGTGGTCTGCATCGCCGTCTCGAAGCCGGCCGGCTCGTTCCCGTGCACCGAGTGGGTGAGCAGCACGGTCACCGGGGTCCGGTCCGCCAGGGCCCGCGCCTCGGCGGCCGTCGTGCGCCGCGGGTCGGCCAGGCGGGAGAGGTTGTTCCGGATCTCCTCGAGCCGGGCCAGGTTCTCCGGCGCGGAAATCACCAGCAGCCGCATCACCTTTCCCTCGGCCGTCCGGCCCATCACCTCGGTCCGGACCCGGTCCGGCGCCGCGGCGATCATGCGGTCCAGCACCTGCTGCTGCTGGTGATACATGGTGTGCTGCGAGCCGACGGCGTAGCCCAGCAGCGAATCGGGCCGGGGCACGGCGGGACGGTACGGCCCGCGGGCGTAGAAGTCGAACCCCTGGGCGGTGAGCAGCGAGGGGGCGAGCAGCAGGGCGGCGAGCAGTCGCATGAGGACGGATGGGAGGAGGTGGATGCGCCGGCCCCGGTCTCGCAGCGGCGGCCGGGGCGGCCGCCCGGGGCCGGGCCGCAGTGAGTATAGCCCGGGCCGGGCCCGTCAGCTACGGCCGAGCAGCACCGGCCGGGGAGGGGCCGCGCGCTGGCGGCCGAGCAGGTCCCAGGTCTCCACCACGACCGCTCCAAGCAGAAACACGAGGGCGGTGTAGTACAGCCAGCCGACGAACAGGATGATCGCGCCCAGGTTGGCATCGGCGGAGAAACGATTGACCACCGCCAGGTGCACCAGGTACCAGCCATACAGCCGCTTGGCGATCTCGAACAGCACCGCGGCGAACAGCGAGCCGGCCAGCGCCGCCCGCCGGGGAAGGCGGCGCGGCGAAGCGTGGCGGTAGACCATGTAGAAGAGCAGGAGCGAAAAGGCGAACGCCAGGGCCTCCGTGATGAACTGCCCCACCGACCCCACGAAGAACCCGAGGCCGGGGAGGGCGTGAATCAGCTGCTCGCCCCGGGCGTTGAGCACCTTGAGCCCCCCGGACAGTACGGCGTTGCCCACCACCAGCACCAGCGTGAGAATGACCATGCCCGCGTCCCGCGCCTTGCCCTTGAGGTAGAGGAACACGACGTGCTGGCCGGTCGGCCGGCGGGGCACATCGTAGACGAGGGTGAGCGAGGTGCGGATCGAGGCGAAGAGCCGGGTGGAGAACCAGAGAAAGAGCGGGAGGGCGTAGAACGAGATCGCGGCCCGGGCCCGGGTGAAACCGAGCAGGAACTGCTCCACCCGGGCGAAGGGGCCCTGCCCATCGGGGCCGGCCCACGCCGGGACCACCCGCTGAAACAGCTGGTGCAGGTCCTGGGCGGTCGAGCCCGGGGACAGCTGGGCGATGTGGGTCAGCGCGACCAGCACCAGGAGGAGGAGCGGAATCGCGGCGAGCAGCGCGTCAAAGGTGAGCGCGCTGGCCAGGAAGGGAATATTGTGCCGGTCGGCCTGGTTCACGGTGCGGCGGACGAACGCCCCCAGCGCCTGCAGCCGATCCCGGAGCAGCCCGTCCGTCAGGCGACGGGCTCCTCGTCCTCGTCCAGGTCCATCGCGGCCGGCGCGCGGCGGCGGGCGCGGGCGTCGGCCAGCCGCCGTTCCAGCTCGGTCCGCGCCTCTTCCCGGCGCTCCTCCGGGCTGCTGGCGGCGGGGCGCCGGAACTCCCCACTCACCTTGTCGCTCAGTTCCCCCATCTTCTCCTCCGCCAGCGCCCGCGCCTTCCGCAACCGGCGCTTCAGCTGACGGCGGGTCTCGTCGCCGCTCTGGGGCGCGAAGAGCAGGCCGGCCGCCAGCCCCAGCAGCGCCCCGAACAGGATGGGCCGGAGCGATCCGCCCTCCCGTTCCACGTAGACCACCTCACGCTCCTCATCCCGGGCCATGGTCACTCCCCCGCTTCGGCATCGTCCTCGGCCGTGACCAGCGCGCGCGCCAGCGAGGCGTGCGACTGATACGGCGCTTGGACGTACTTGGCGACCAGCGCCGCGGTGCCCTGCACCTTGAGCTGGTCGAACAGGAACCCGAACGTCTTCTCCAGGTCCGCCCCGATGGCCTCCCGGATCCCGGCGGGCAGCGACCAGAGGTCCCGCTTGAAGGGGCCGATCGCCTTCTTCCGCGCCTTGTAGTAGAACTGCTCCGGCGTGTCCCCGGCCTTCTTCTCGCTCTGGGCGTTCTCGTCCAGCCAGGCGTACATCCGCTGGCGCAACTCGCCCGGCAGCGCGGGGTGGTCAAAGACCAGCGACTGGAAGTTGGTGGCGAGGTGGATCTCCGCCGTCTCCAGCCGGGCGAAGTTCCCGAAGGCGTCGGAGGGGAGGGTGCTGGCCCCGTGCTGCACCGCGCCCGACATCCCGTACTCCTCCCGGGCTACACGGGAGAGCGCGGCCAGGGCGTCGAGGTCCAGCTTCACCTTGGCGATGCTCCCATCCGGCAGGACGACGCCGCCGTGGCTGGTGCCGGTCTGGACCGAAATCTTGGAGATCCCCTCGTGGTCGCCGTGGCGCCGGAGGGAGGGCATGTAGCCGTCCATGAAGGCGCGGAGTTCCTCCACGGTGCTGTTCTTGTGCCCGACCTCGCCGATCTCCGCGCCGACCGACACCGGGATCCCGTCGGGCTCAATGTCGCGGATGAACGCCGTGATCTCCGCCGCGTGCTCGAAGTTGAGCCGCTGCTGCTCCAGCAGGGTGTCCTTCGAGAGGTCCACCAGGGTGGAGGTGTCCACGTCGATGTTGTAAAACCCCGCGCCGACCTCTTCCTGGATCAGCCGCTTCACCTCCTCGACTTCCGCCCGGGCGTCCGCCTGGTACTTCTTGGCATTCACCTGGCAGTGGTCCCCCTGGATGAAGATCGGCAGCAGGTATCCCTCGCGGAGCGCGGCGGCGATCATCACGGCCACGTACTCCGCCGGCCGCTGATCGGTGTAGGCGATCTCCGACCGCGCGATCTCGACCAGGATGGCCCCCGCCTGCCGCGCCCGCGCGGCCCGGAAGATGGCGCGCGCGGTGTCGTAGGCCAGCATCCGGACGTTGATGGCGGGCACGGTAAACCCGCCGCACTCCCCCCGGCCGCGGGCAAAGTAGATCGGTCCGATCGTGGAGGGCCGGGCACCGACGGCCTGCCCCAGTTCCCAAAGGAGCCAGCGGGCGGCCTCCCGGCGGGCGGGCGCCGCGAAGACCGCGTCGAACACCAGCCGGTCTGTGGCTTCGGACTGGAGGGCCGCGAGATCGGAGACCTTCACTCCTTCCCCGGCCCGGGTGACGGCACCGCCGAACAGGGCAAGGAGGTCGCTGCGATGATCGGACATAAGTTACTGTCCCCTTGAGAGTTACAACTCACGCGCCAGCGCAATGTAGGCCCGCGGCCACCGGGCGTCAAACCCGCGCCCGATGGCCGGAGGCTCAGCGGAGGCGGAGCTTGATCGTGTACTTCCCCGTGGCCTTGTCGAAGGTGTTGGCGCGGACCCAGTAGCGGCCGTTGGCCGGCAGCTCGATGGTCACCTTGGCCGCCTCCCCGACGCTCGCCCCATCGGTTTCCAGGGAAGTGAAGCTCCCGTCCCGTCCCGGTGCGCGGCCGATGAGCAGGTAGGGCCGGAAGTCGTCGGACTTCAGGCTCACGATCGCCACCTGCCCCTTCCGGCCCTCGAAGACCCAGGTGTCCACATAGGTCCCGTCGCCGCTGTCTTCGTCATCGGTGGTGAGCTGGCCCCGCATCTCCTCGCCCTTCTTGAGCTCCTTCACCTGGCGCGGCGCGGTGGTCTCGCCCTTAATCGCCTTGGTGAGGTTGAGGCCGGGCTGGAGCGGCCCCGCGGGGGGCGCGGGTTGTGACGGGGCGGGCCCCGCCGGGGTCACGGGCGCCGGGCCCCCCACACGATCGCTGGTGACCACGAGGGTGTACCGCCCCTCGCCGGAGAAGAGCGCGTTGGGCCGGACCCAGTATTCACCATCCCGCTCCAGCGTGACCACGAGCCGGGAGTCCTTCCCGCCAGCGCCGTTGTTGTCCGCCGTCTGCCAGGTCCAGCGGCCGTTCTCCGCCGCCCCGAAGGTCAGGTAGGAGTCCACGTCGCGCGAGCGCTGGATCATGGTCAGGGTTTCGCCGCGGCGACCCTGGTAGACCCAGATGTCGGCGTAGCTGCCATCGGAGATCTTGTCGTCGCCCGCGCCGAGGGTGCCGCTGAGCTCCTGGCCCAGGACCAGGGGCATCCTGGCCCCGGGGGTGCTGGAGACCAGCGGATTCCCGCCCGCCCCGGTGGCGGGCGCCTCGACCATGACTGGACCGCCCGCCTCGGCAACCAGCAGCGTGTAGCTGCCGGTCTTGCTCTTGAACAGGGTGTTGGCCCGCACCAGGTACTCCCCGCTGGTGTCGAGCGTCAGGCTCACCTTCGAGTCGGTGCCGCCGGCGCCATCATCGTCGCTCTCGATGCTGCTGAACTCGCCGTTCCTGAGCCGCCCCACGACCAGATAGGCGTCGAAATCGGGAGAGCGCAGCGTGACGTCGATCTGCTGGCCGGCGCGGCCCTGGAAGCGCCAGGTGTCGGCGAAGCTCTCATCCTCGAGGAGCTCGTCGCCCTGGCGCAGCTCGCCGCTCGCCGGGGTACCCAGGGTGAGCGTACCGGCGCTGGGCGGAGCACCCCCGCCGGTGACCTGCGGGGCCGGCGCCCCGGCGGCGCCGATCTCGAGGCTCAAGGTGTAGCCGCCGGTTTCCCCTTCGCTCAGGGTGTTGGCGCGTACCACATACTCGCCATTCTGCGGGAGGGTGGCGTTCACCTGGGCATCGGTGCCGCCGGCGCCGTCGTCATCGGCCTCGACGAGGTGCCATTCGCCGCTGTCGTCGGTGTACCCGACGGCCAGGTAGGCGTCGAAGTCCTTCGCCCGCATGGTGACCCGGACCGACTGGCCCCTGGTGCCGCTGAAGCGCCACAGGTCGGCGTAGGTGTTGTCATCGAGGCGGAGGTCGCCGCTCCTCAGTTCCCCCCGGGCCTCGACCCCGGGCCGGAGCACCGCCTGGGCCGCCGCCGCATCCGCGACGAGAAGGAGCAGGCCGGCCGCCGCCGCGGCCGGAAGGAAGAGCGCCTGAAGACGGTGTCGTGTAGGCATACGGTCCGGGTCCTGGAGGGTGATTGACATGAGAGCCTACGCCACGTCGCCGGGGGGGAGCCCCAGCGGTTCGGCGGTGTACCCAGCCCGCCCCATGGCGGCGAAGGTGAGTCGCTTGCCCAGCTCCACACCGGGCTGATCGAACGGGTCCACCCCGTACCAGACGCCGGCGTAGCCGGTAGCGAGCTGGAAGAACATGATGGCCTCCCCCAGGGTCCGGGCGGACAGCTCCGGCAGGTGCAGCGAGCAGTTCATCCGGCCCATGCTTGCGAGGGCGGCCGAGGTGGCTTGATACTCGGCCTGCAAGAGCCCGGCCAGCGAGTGCCCTGGCAGGTAGGCCAGATCCGCCGGGAGTCCCGCCACCTGGGGAATGGTGACATCCTCGGCAAACCGGTCCACTGCCATGAAGGTGACCACCTTGTCGAAGGGCCCCTCCATGAAGAGCTGCACCTGGCTGTGCTGGTCGGTGGGGCCGACCGCGGCCACCGGGGTGGGGCCGGTATGGACCTCCTGCCCCCGGCGGTCCTTCGCCTTGCCCAGGCTCTCAGCCCAGAGCTGCCGGTACCACTCGGCGAACTCCCGGAGCCGGTCGGTATAGGGCATCAGAACGTGGATGCGGGCCCCCAGCGCGGTGTCGGCCGCCCAGTGGAGGGCCGACCAGAGCGCGGACTGATTCTGCAGCAGGTCGTCCGCCTCGGCGCCGGCCAGGGCATCGCGGGCCCCGGCGAGCAGCCCTTCGATGTCGATCCCGACCAGCGCCGCCGGGAGCAGCCCCACCGGTGACAGCACGCTGAAGCGGCCGCCCACCGCCGGTGGCACCTCGAGCGCCGCGATGCCATCCCGCGCCGCAATCTCCCGGAGTGCCCCGCGCGCGGGGTCGGTAGTGAACACCAGGTGCCGGGCGGCAGCGGGGCCGAGCGCGCGCTCCAGCCACTCCCGGACCACCAGGTACTGGGCCATGGTCTCCGCGGTACCGCCGGACTTGCTGATGACGTTGACCAGGGCGCGGCGCGGGTCCATCCGGCGGAGCGCTTCCGCCACCGACGTCGGGTCCACGTTGTCCAGCACAGTGAGGCGGGGAAAGAACTCCCGGCCTTCGTCATCCAGCTCATTCCAGCCGGGCCGCTTCAGGGCATTGAGCAGCGCCTTCATGCCGAGCGCCGAGCCCCCGATCCCCAGGACCAGGACGTGATCGAACGCCTGCCCTACCCCCTCGGCGAAACGGCGGATCTGGGTCACGGAGGCCGCCTGGTCTCCGAGGCCATAGAAGCCGTACTCTCCCGCGCCGCGGCGGCGGCGCACCTCGGCCTGCACTTCGCCAAAACGGCGGGCCAGCTCCAGCAGGCGCGGACGGGGCAGCCCGTGCACCCCATCCAGCCGGTCACTCAGCATCCGTCCGTAGTGCAGCTTCATCCGTTGACCTCGATCGAAAGCCCGTCGTAGGCGGGAAGGACGCCGGGCGGCAACTGGGCCGCCAGCTCGGCGTGTCCGGTCTCATGGGTAAGGTGGGTGAGGTACGTGCGCTCCGCGCCGAGGGCGCGGGCGGTGTCGATCGCCTCGCCGATCGAAAGGTGGGTCGGGTGCGGCCGCCACCAGAGTGAATTGAGCACCAGGACCTCCAGCCCCGCCAGCGCGCCGTAGGCCTCCGGCGGCACGGCCTTCACGTCGGTGATGTAGGCGATCGGCCCGAAGCGGTAGCCGAAGACCCGCAGGAACCCGTGCTCGAACGCCAGTGGCAGCACCTGGATGCCGGCGATCTCGGTGGGCATCCCCGGCTCCAGGGCCTGCAGCTGGAGCTGCGGCTTCGAGGTGCCCTCGAAGGCGTGCACCTCGTGATCGAAGATGTACCGGAACCCCTCCCGCACCCGGGCCAGGGTCTCCGCCGGCCCGTAGCAGACCAGGGGCCCCCGCTGCTTCACGGAGAAGATGCGGAGGTCATCGATCCCGTTCAGGTGGTCGGCATGCTCGTGAGTGTAGAGCACCGCGTCCACCCGGTTCACCCCTGCGGCCAGGAGCTGCAGCCGCAGCTCGGGCCCGGTGTCGATCAGGAGGGTCCGCCCCCCGGCCTCCAGCAACGCCCCCGAGCGGGTCCGGTGGTCCCGCGGGTCGCGGGAGCTGCACACCGGGCAGTGGCAGCCGATCTGCGGGACGCCGAACGACGTGCCGGTGCCGAGAAAAGTGAGCTTCACCCTCAGAGCGCTTCGATCTTGAGGAGGTTGGTGGTACCGGGCACGTCGAACGGCACCCCGGCCGTCACGACCACGCGTTCTCCCGGACGGGCCAGGCCGCGGTCGAGGATCTGGGCCCGGGCCTGCGCCAGCAGCGAATCGTAGTCCGCGGAATGCGTGGTCTGGATGGGGAGCACTCCCCAGACCAGGGAGAGCTGCCGGTAGGTTTCGAGTTCCGGGGTGGCGCCGACGATCGGGACCGTAGGCCGATAGGTCGCGACCTTGCGGGCGGTAAAGCCGCTGCTCGTGAAGCAGAGGATCAGCGGCACGCGCAGCAGCTCCGACGCGGCGCACACCGCGACGCCGATGGCGTCCTCGGTCCGGGCCGCCACGTTGCCGCCTGGGCGCTGGTGGCGAGGATCGTCGGTCTCGCCCCCGCGGCGCCCCACCGCCGCGTCGAAGGCGGGGCTCCTCCCCTGGCGGTGGGATTCCATCTCCCGCGCGATCCGGTCCATGGCCCGCACCGCCTCGAGGGGGTAATCCCCGACGGCGGTCTCGGCCGAGAGCATCACCGCATCGGTCCCGTCGAGGATGGCGTTGGCCACGTCCGACGCCTCGGCCCGGGTGGGCACCGGCGCGTGGACCATGGATTCGAGCATCTGGGTGGCGGTGATCACCGGCTTGCCATGGATGTTGGCCTCGCGGATGATCCGCTTCTGCATCAGCGGCACCTCCTCGAAGGGCAGCTCCACGCCCAGGTCACCGCGGGCGACCATGATCGCGTCCGAGGCCTCGAGGATGCCGCAGAGATCCCGGAGCGCGGTGTCCTTCTCGATCTTGGCGATCAGCTTGATGCTGCGGGGGACCAGCCGGCGGAGCGCATCGAGGTCCTGCGACTTGCGGACGAACGAGAGCGCCACATAGTCCACCGCCACCTCGACCGCCATCACCACGTCCTCCCGGTCCTTGTCGGTCAGGGCCGGGGCGCTCACGTCGATCCCGGGGAGGTTCATCCCCTTGTTGGAGCGAAGCTCGCCGCCGTACTCCACGGTGGTGAGCACCCGATCCCCCTGGATGTCGTTCACCCGCACCGCGAGCAACCCGTCGTTGAGCAGGATCCGCGCGCCGGGATGCACGTCCCGCGCGATCGCGTCGTAGGTCGTCGGGATCTCGCCGGGGGTCACCACCGATTCGGGGGCGAAGATCACCTGGGTCCCCTTGACCAGCATGACCGGCTGTGGCAGCTGCCCCACACGGATCCGCGGCCCCTGCAGGTCGAGCAGCAGCCCGATGGACTCCCTGCGTTCGGCCCGGACCCGCTTGACCGTTTCGATCCACTCCCGGCGGAGCTCGGCGGTGCCATGGGAGGCGTTCACCCGCACGACGTTCACCCCGGCGTCGAAGAGGGCATGCATCTGCTCCGGACGGGACCAGGCCGGGCCGAGCGTGGCGACGATCTTGGTCCGTCGGATGGCGGATTCGGGCACGGGACTCCTCAGGCTGGCGGGCGGCGGGGGCTCAAGTGGTGGGGAGTCTAATCGTCCGGCGGGAGCGGCGGAACGGCGGCGCGCGGCGCCCTGACCACTGCCGGGTCCGGGACATCCACCGCGCCAGGTCAGCGGCGGAACACCACCTCGCCGGCCACGACGGTGAGGCGGACCTGCGCCTCGCGCACCGCGAGCCAGTCCCCCCGTGCCACCCCGGCATCCAGGCTCCACACCACCAGGTCCGCGTCATACCCCGGGGCCAGCCGCCCGCGGCGGCTCGCCACGCCGCCGGCAATGGCGTTCCCCACCGTGTAGGCCCGGAGCGCAGACTCGAAATCGAGCCGCTCCCCGGCGTGCCACCCTTCGCCGAAGCTGCCGTCCGCCGCCACCCGCGCCATGGCCGCCGCGATCCCCTGCCGGGGATCCGGGGAGGCCACCGGGACGTCGCTGCCGAAGGCCAGGACCGCGCCGGACTCCTGCAGTGACCGGAACGGGTACACCCGGCTGCTGCGGGCCCCCCACCGCTCCTCCGCGAGCGCCACGTCCGCGGGGAGGTGCGCGGGCTGCATCGACAGCACGATGCCGTGCGCCGCGGCGCGACCCAGGTCGGCGGGGTGCACACACTGAAAGTGCTCGATCCGGTGCGGGAGGGCCGCGGAAGGGAGCGGCGCCAGCAGGTCCAGCGCCTGGCGCACCGCCGCATCGCCGATGGCGTGGATGGTGCTCGCGATGCCGGCGCCGGCCGCGGCCTCCACCACCCGCCGTGCGTTGGCGGTGTCCGCCAGCGGCAGGCCGTGGTCGGCGCCCCCCTCATAGGGCTCGAGCATCCAGGCCGTCCGGCTTCCCAGGCTGCCATCGAGGAACAGCTTGATGCCGCCCAGGGCCAGCCAGCCCGTCCCCTCCCCACTCCGCGCCTGATGCCGGAGCAGGTCGGGGAGCTGGGCCACCGGCGGGTGGAAGAACACCCGTAGCCGCAGTTCCCCTCGCCGCTCCAGGGTCTGGAAGGCCCGCAGGGCGTCGGGGCCTTCCATGGAGTGAATGCCGGTGAGGCCCAGCGCATGGGCATCGGCCTGAGCCTGACGGAGGGCGGTCACAAGCCCCTCCGGATCCGGGGCCGGGAGCACGGCGCGAACCAGGTCCACGGCGCGCTCGAGCAGGAGCCCCGTGGGCTCACCCGCCGCATCGCGGACGATCCGACCCCCAACCGGGTCGGGCGTGCTCCGGTCCACCCCGGCCCGGGCCAGCGCCGCGCTGTTCACCCAGGCGGCGTGGATATCTACCGATTCCAGGAAGACGGGGGCCGGGACCACCGCGTCGAGCGACCGCCGGTCCGGTGCCTCGTCCCATCGGTTCGCGTCCCAGCCGTGGCCCCGCAGCCACCCCTGCTCGATCGTCCCCCCCGCCACCCGGCGCAGGGCCTCCGACCGGCGGCTGGCACCGGCGAGATGGACCCGTCTCCGTCCTTGGGCCCACATCGCGAAGTGGGTGTGCCCGTCCACGATTCCAGGGGTGATCAGGGTGCGGGGAAGGTCGTACCTGGGCACCCTCGAGGGGACCCGGCGCTCCAGCTCGGCGGCGGTGGCAACCGCCCGGATTACACCCTCCTGCCACCAGATGGCGTCACCCTCCACCCCCGGGACGAGGGAGAGAACCTGGCCGCCGCGTAGCAGGCCGGTGGATGCTGGGAGTTGGGGAGGATCCACGCCCCAACTTACTCCCGGCGCCGACCCACGACCATCCGGTCGTGGAAAACTGACAATGCCGTCGCAATGACAATTATCCACACAAAAAGCGGTGGCCAGTAGGAGCCGCCACGACTCCGACACTGAGTCTCCCACGCCTGTGGAATCATGCCTTTATCCACATGTGGAATGGGGAAACAGCCTGAATACCGGTTGCATGGCGCTGTGGCATAAACAACTAGACCTCCAGCTGGTTTTCCACTTGAGGTCAAACGGCTAAACACAGTTCCCACAATGGGAAAAACGTCACGACGGATGTTGATAATAGGGGTGGCGACAGTGTCGCCAGTGCCGAGTATTCTATGCACAGATTGTGTATATACAGCCGGTATGCTGACCGCCCGGCCGTAGGCCGGGGGGAGTGGGGCAAAAGGAGAAACCCCGATCCGGGACGGCGGATCGAGGTTTCCACATCAGCCGGGGCTTCGGGAAGCGGCTACTCCACGAACTTCATCCAGGCCGTACCGCCCTCCAGGAAGGTCCCAACGAGCCGGATGGGTGACGCGGAAAGGGCCTCCGCGAGCTTTCCCTTCCCCTGGAATCTCAGGGCCCCAGGGAGGGCGGAGATCCGGGTGGGATAGGCGCTGAACTCGACCTGCCAGACCCGATTGCCATCCCCCCGGACTGCCCAATGGTGCCCGACCGGGCCCAGGCTCAGGGTCGAGTCCGGTCGGGGGTGGCCGGAGAAGACCAGGTCGGTCCGATCGAGGCGCAGCCGGTACTGCTCATCGTCCGATTCCGGGACGGGCTCCCGGTTGATCTCGATCCGCTCCATCTGGATGAAGGACAGCTCCATCTGCCGCTTGAGGCCGGAATTGTTGGTTGCCAGGACGATCTGGGACAGCCCCGGCCCGGAGCCGAGCCGGTCCCCGGTGGCGACCAGCCCCCACCAGAAGATCGCCAGCGGCTTCTTCCCCCCATCTGCCCGCTCGTAGTCCCGTTTCCCAATGGACACCCCCTTGGTGAACCAGAGGCAGACCTGGGAGGGAACCCACTCGGCGTACTGCGGCTCGTCGGTGAGGACCCGGCGCAGCGCGGGGTGGAGGAGGGGGTAGTCGCGGGCGGCCACCGGTCGCTGGCCCCTGATGGCCAGGTCCGCGGCGGCGCGGGGGTCGAGCAGGAGATGCACGCACCAGTTCCCCTGCCCCTCCCCGATCTCCCAGGTGACCTTGGGCTCCGCGAGCGCCCCGGTATCCTGGGCCTGGAGCGAGAGCGGGAGAAGCACCAGGACCGGGAGGGCACGGGCAATCGTGGCCACGGCGGTCCAGCGACGACAGAACAGGGGCATCTGGATGGGGTCCTGAGAGAGGGTCAGCGACCCGCCCGGGCGGCGTCCACGGCCCGGTCGAGGTCGCGGTAGGATGCGGGCTCCAGGGCGCGGAAGCGGAGGTCGGCATAGGCCACCCGGCCCTGCCGGTCGACGACGTACACGGTGCGGCGGTTATATCCCTCGCGATCCGCGCTGCCGTACAGCTTCGCGACCTTCTGGTCCCGGTCGGAGAGCAGGCGGAAGGGGAGGCCGAGACTGGCGGCGAAGCGCTGCTGCGTCTCGAGCGAGTCGGCGCTGATCCCCACCACCACCACATCCTCGCCGAACAGCTCGGCGTACTGGTCGGCAAAGGTGCGCATCTCGGCGGTGCAGCCCGGGGTGAACGCTTTGGGGTAGAAGGCCAGGACCACCACCTTGCCTCGCTGCCCGCTCAGGCCGAACCATGGCTCCGAACCGACCACGGTGTCCCTGCTGGCCCAGGGGAGGAGAAAGTCAGGGGCCCGGTCCCCCTCGCGCGGCCCCGAGACGAGGACCGCAGTGGGGCGACCAATCGTCGTGTCCCGGTCCTGGGCCGTGAGCGGGAGGGAGATGACCAGCATGAGGGCGGTGACCGCCACTGTCAGCATGCGCATGGACTACTCCTGGACTCCGGCTACCCGCTTGAGCGCCGGCTCGAATCGCTGGTCGGCCCCGACGCCGGTGTAGACCACGTTGCCGGCCCGGTCCACGATCACCACGTAGCTGGTGGCCGGGGCCAGGTAGGCCCGGGTGCTGGCACCCTCATCGTCGTAGAGCACCCGGAAGGGGATGGGGTGATCCTCGAGGTAGCGGCGCACCCGGGCGGGGGTCTGGTTGACGGTGACGTTGACTCCGATGAACTCGACGCGGTCCCCTACCAGCTTCTGCGCCTCACGGAACCGCGGCAGCAGTTCCTCGCAGTTGGAGCACCAGGTGGCCCAGAACTCGATCAGCACCGGCTTCTTCCCGATCCACTGGCCCAGGTTCACCGGCTTGCCATCGAGGTCGTTGACGCTGAGCACCGGGGCCCGATCACCGACCCGGATACCCGATTCACCCTGGGCCGCAAGCGGGGCGGCTACCAGCACCGCGGCGAGGGACCCAGCCTGCAGCAGCATGCGCATCAGGAGACCATTCCCATCTGGATGAAGTAGTACTCGGCCATGCCCAGCAGGACGACGCCCGCCCCCCGCTTGATCCAGGCGGTCCAGCGTCCACTGCGGGGGAGGACCGCCGCCATGCCGGAGGTGAGGCCTACCAGCGCCAGCAGCGCGGTCATCCCGAGGGAAAAGACGAACAGGTACAGGAAACCCCACACGGCACTCCCCGTGGTGGTGACGAACGTGAGCGCCGCGGCGAAGGCCGGTGCCCCGCAGGGGGCGGCCACCAGGCCGGACGTGGCTCCCATGGCGAACACCCCGCCCACCGAGCCGCCACCGAAGCGGTTGGCCCAGTTGAGGAACCGCTGGGGCACCGTCACAGGAAACACGTCCAGCAGCGCCAGCGCGAAGAGCAGCAACAGGTTGCCGATGGCGAAGTAGGACCACCGGTTGGAGCTGACCGCCCCGAAGAGCGACCCGGTCAGCCCCGCCAGCAGGCCCAGGGCGGCGTACACCAGCGCTACGCCGAGGATGTACACCGCAGTGTACGCCACGGTCCGTCCCCGGGAACGCTCCCGGGCGCCGGCGCCACCCAGCACTCCGGCGACGATGGGAATCATGGGATAGACGCAGGGAGTCAGGCTGGTCACCAGACCGGCGCCGAACATCAGCGCCAGTCCGGTAAGCGGGGCCTCACGCAGTACCTGATCGAGCGGCAGCGCCATACCGGTTTTCCACATACTCGTCGAGGAGGCGGAGGAAGTCGGCCACGATGGTGTCCCCCTTGAGCGTCACCATCAGGCGGCCGTCCACATAGACCGGCGCCTTGGGCTCCTCGAAGGTCCCCGGCAGGGAGATTCCGATGTTGGCGTGCTTCGATTCTCCCGGCCCGTTCACCACGCACCCCATGACCGCCAGCTTGAGCTCCTCCACACCGGGATAGCGCTCCCGCCACTCGGGCATCTGCTGCCGCAGGTAGCCCTGGATGTCCTCGGCCATCTGCTGGAAGAACGTGCTGGTGGTGCGGCCGCACCCCGGGCAGGCGGTCACCTGGGGCGCGAAGCTCCGCAGCTCCAGCGACTGGAGGATCTGCTGCGCCACCAGCACCTCCTCGGTCCGGTCGCCCCCGGGCCGCGGGGTGAGGGAGACCCGGATCGTGTCCCCGATCCCCTCCTGGAGCAGGATGGCGAGCCCCGCGGCGCTGGCGACCACCCCCTTGGTGCCCATTCCCGCCTCGGTGAGGCCCAGGTGCAGCGGGTAGTCGCAACGCGCGGCCAGCAGCCGGTACACATCGACGAGGTCCTGCACCCCGGACACCTTGGCGCTCAGGATGATCCGGTCGTGCGCCATCCCCAGCGACTCCGCGTGAGCCGCGGAGCGGAGCGCGCTTTCGAGCATCGCATCCATCATCACGTCCCGTGCGTCCCGGGGCGCAGGAAGGAGGGCGTTGGCGTCCATCAGTTCGGTGAGCAGGATCTGGTCCAGGGAGCCCCAGTTCACTCCGATCCGCACCGGCTTGTCGTTCCGCAGCGCCACCTCGATGATCGCCCGGAAGTTCTCATCGGCCCGCTTGCCGCCCACGTTGCCGGGGTTGATCCGGTACTTGGCCAGGGCGGCGGCGCACTCCGGATAGCGGGTGAGGAGAATGTGGCCGTTGTAGTGGAAGTCCCCGACGATAGGGACGATGACCCCCTGCTCCGCCAGGCCGGCCACGATGGCCGGCACCGCCTGGGCCGCCGCTTCGTTATTGACGGTCACCCGGACCAGCTGACTCCCCGCCTTGGCGAGGGCCGCCACCTGCCGGATCGTCCCGGGGACGTCGGCGGTGTCGGTGTTGGTCATGGACTGGACCACGATCGGGTGATCGCTGCCTACGGGGACGTCACCGATCCAGGTGGTGACGGTCGGCCGGCGGGTGGCGTTGGACATGGCGGGAAATATATCCCGGCTCGGGGCCGGGGAATTGTCCGGGGGCCGGATCAGCTCCGGTCGAACTGCGCCCCGGTGATGGCGGCAAGGTCCGCCGGGGTAAGCGTCAGGTCCGCCGCGCCGGTGCTGTCGAGAAGGTGCTCCACCTTGCGGGCGCTGGGAATGACGAAGACGGTCGGGCCCTGAGCCAGCACCCAGGCGAGGCAGAGCTGGTGGGCGCCCAACCCGGTCCGCCGGGCGATCGTGGAGAGCACCGGGTCCGTGGGCAGCTTCCTGGTGAGCCGCCCCCCGCCGGTCGGGCTGTAGGCCAGGAAGCCGATACCCTGCTCCCCACAGTAGCGCACGACGCCGTCCTGGATCGCCTCGCGAAAAAAGGGGTTCAGCCGGTTCTGGACCGTGGCGATGGGGGCGACGCCCTGCGCCTGCCGGATCTGGTCCACCGAGACATTGGACAACCCCAGCCACCGGATCTTCCCGGCGCGCCGCAGCTCGGCCAGCGCCCCCACGCTCTCGAGGAACGGCACCGAGGGGTCGGGGGCGTGCAGCTGGTACAGGGCAATCTGCTCCACGCCCAGCGCGCGGAGTGAGGCGTCGCAGGCGGCCTTGAGGCTCTCGGGCCGGCCATCGCGGTCCCAGCGCCCTCCGGTTCGGACGATCCCACCCTTGGTGGCCACGACCACTCGCTCCCGCGCCCCGCGCCACTCCCGGAGCGCCCGGGCAATCAGGCGCTCGTTGTGGCCGGTGTCGGCCGCGTCGAGGCAGTAGGCATTGGCGGTGTCAATGAGCGTCACGCCGGCGTCGAGGCCGGCGTGAATCACCCGGATGCCCTGGGCTTCCGGGGGCCGATCCTGGATGGAGAGGTGCATCCCGCCATAGCCGACGACGGAGACCGCGGGGAGACCGGGGCCGAGGGGGAGGAGACGCATGGTCAAGGGCGCCGACGGGGGCCGGATGGGCGCGAGCCGCTGGCCGGGCGGGACTACCGCATGCCGAGCTGGGCGATCAACCGGAAATGCTCCTTCTCGGTGATGTCGCCGGCATCGAGCAGCGGCTTGAGGGCGGCAACGATTTCATCGCGTCCGCCATCGATCCGACGGTCCCGCAGTTCCTGGATCATGCGGGCAAACTTCATGTCGTAGGCATCCGCCTTGAGTTCGCCGCTCTTCCGCGCCGCGGACAGCTTGGCGATTTCCTGGGCGACGCGCGCCGGCTTGATGGGGGTCAGATCGCCGGACTGATCGGACATTGCGCGAACCTCGGCTGCGGGGGGTTAGGGCCATTCCGCGAGTGGAAGCCCAAGCTACACCCGGCGTTCCGCCGCCGCCACCGTGCGGGTGGGGTCCGCGGCCGCCCACGTGACGTCCGCGGTGGGGCCATAGGTTGGCGGCACCCGGTCCTCCAGCAGCCTGAGGCAGACGCCGACCTGCGCCCGGTGGTGGGCGGTATGGAGCACCCGGCGCCAGAAGACCCAGATTCGTTCACGGGTCACGTCGAAGAATGGGACGTGACCCTGCCAGAACGCCTCGTTACCGGAGGCGAGCCCGGCGAGCCGGGCCCCAGCCAGTTCCACGTAGCGCGCGATGTAGGCGGTCACCCCCGCGTCCCCGCCCGGGAGCAAGGTGGCGGCCGGTGGCTCGGCAAACCCCATGAACTCGGCGAAGAACCGGCGTTCGGAGAGAATCTGGTGGGTGAGGATCTCCCGCACGGTGCTGCTCTTCGAATGGGGCCGGAAGCCAAGCTGGTCGTCCCGCAGGGCGCTCCAGACGGCGGCGGTCTTGTTGGTCTCCGAGACGTAGGTCTCGACCAGGTGCTGGAACAGCGGGTGGGCGGCGCGGGGAATGCCCGCGGCGGGCAGGAACTCTTGCTCGTAGTCCATGACGGCTCCCGGGGCTGGACGCGCCCGACAAGATGTCGCGGCCGGCCGGAAAAGGCGACGGGGGGCGGATGTGGTGTCCGCCCCCCGTGCCTCCCCGGAATCGGCTACAGCCTCAGCCGCACTCCGAGAAGCCGCAGACGTGGCACTTGTTGCAGCCTTCGGCGAACTCGAGCTGTGACCCGCAGTCCGGGCAGGCGCCGGTGAGGACCGGCTGCTGCTCCTTGACCAGCTGGAACTGCTCGCCGCCCTGGGTCACGATCTGCTGCACCTGGGCCACGGTGGGAATCGGGGTGCCCATCGCGGGGGTGTGCCCGGAGAGGAGTTCCTGCTGGATCCCCTGCTTCTCCTGCATCCACCGCTCGATCGCGATGCCCACGGCATCCGGCACCGAGAGCACCTTGTTGGGCCCGAGCCCGATGGCGCGATCGGAGCTGATGCCCCGGATCTGGCGGTGGATTTCCTTGAGGGGAATGCCGGAGCGGAGGGCCAGGCTGATCAGCCGGCCCATTGCCTCGACGTCGGCCATGATGGCCCCGCCGGCCTTGCCGAGGCTCATGAAGACCTCGAACGGCTGGGCCCGGTCGTCCTCGGTGATGGTGACGTAGAGCGTTCCCAGCGGGGTCTCGATGCGCCGGGTGGTGCCCCGGAGCATGTCCGGCCGGGAGCGCTTCTGGCGGCGCTGCAGGTTTTCCGCCTCGAGATCGTGGACCAGCTTCCGCAGCCGCTCGTTCTCGGCCCGGACCTCCGCGATTTCGCCGTAGAGATCCGCCGCGTCGGCCCGCGCGGGGGCGCCGGCGGGCTGCATGACGAGGTCGGAGCGGGCCTCCGCCTTGCCGCTGCTGGTGGCCTGCTCCGCCACCTTCCGGGCGGTGGAGCCGGTGGAGAGCACCTGCATGTCCCGGCTGCCGTCGCGGTAGACGGTGACGCCCTTGCAGTTGAGCGAGAAGGCGAGGCGGTAGATCTCCTCGACGTACTCCTCGGTGGCGTCGTTGGCGAAGTTGCAGGTCTTGGAGATGGCGCTGTCGTTATGCGCCTGGAACGCCGCCTGCATCCGAATGTGCCACTCCGGCTTGATCTCGTTGGCGGTGGCGAAGACCCGCTGCCACTTCTCCGGCACCTCGGGGAAGTGGATGGTGCCGGTCTCGGCGATCTTCGTCATCAGGGCCTCGGAGTACCACCCCTCCCGCTGGGCGATCGCCACGAAGTCCTCGTTCACGTCCGGCATGAGCACGCCGGCCTGGTTGCGCATGAAGGCGACGGCGAAGAGCGGCTCGATCCCCGAGCTGCAGCCGGCGATGATGGAGATGGTGCCGGTGGGCGCCACCGTGGTGACGTTGCAGTTGCGCAGCCGGCGCATGGGGCGCACCCGGTTGCCCTGCGCGTCCCGGCCGCAGCTGCTGTCCGGGCCCCAGATGCTCTGCTCCCACTCGGCGAAGACACCGCGCTGGGTGGCGAGCCGCTCCGACTCGACCTTGGCCTCCTCGTCCATGAAGGCCATGACCCGGCGGCCCATCTCGACGCCCTCGTCACTGTCGTACGGGATCCCGAGCCGGATCAGCAGGTCCGCCATGCCCATGACGCCCAGCCCGATCCGGCGGATCCGCTTGGAGAGATCGTCGATCTCGGGGAGCGGGTAGTTGTTGGCGTCGATCACGTTCTCGAGGAAGTGGGTCGAGAGGTGGATGACCTGGCGCATGTGCTCCCAGTCCACCTGCCCGTCCTTCACGAAGTACCCGACGTTGATCGAGCCCAGGTTGCAGACGTCGTACGGCAGCAGCGGCTGCTCGCCGCAGGGGTTGGTGGCTTCGTAGGCGCCGAGGTGCGGCACCGGGTTGTACTGGTTGGCGCGGTCGATGAAGAACACCCCCGGCTCGCCGGTCTTCCAGGCCCCGTGGATGATCTTGCTCCAGACCTCGCGGGCGGGGAGCTGCCCCACGACCTGCCGGGTCTTGGGATGGATGAGGTCATACTCGGCGTCCGCCTCCACCGCGGCCATGAAGGCGTCGGTGACGGCCACCGAGATGTTGAAGTTGGTGATCTTGGTGATGTCGTCCTTGCAGGTCACGAAGTCGAGGATGTCCGGGTGGTCCACCCGGAGAATCCCCATGTTCGCGCCCCGGCGGGTGCCGCCCTGCTTGACCACGTCGGTGGAGGCGTCGTACAGGCTCATGAAGGACACCGGGCCGCTGGCCACCCCCATGGTGGAGCGGACGATGTCGTTCTTGGGCCGGAGCCGCGAGAAGGAGAAGCCGGTGCCGCCCCCCGACTGGTGCACCAGGGCCATGGCCCGCAGGGTGTCGTAGATGCCGCTCCGGCCGTTGGAGAGGGCATCGTCCACCGGCAGCACGAAGCAGGCGGACAGCTGCCCCAGGGGGCGGCCCGCGTTCATGAGGGTGGGGCTGTTGGGCATGAACATCCGGTGGGCCATGAGGCCGAAGAACGCCTCCGCCAGGGCCTCCACGGCCCCGGCCGAGGCGCCGTAACGGCGATCCGGCTCGGCGATGGTCCGGGCGACGCGCCAGAAGAGATCCGGCGACGACTCGGTCGGCTTGCCCTGATCGTCCTTGATGAGGTAGCGCTTCTCCAGCACCGTGATGGCGTTGGCCGAGAGGTCGAGGGCGTGCTTCGCGTCGTTGGAAATCGCCATGGCTGTCCCTGCTGCGGAGACGAAGTGTGTAACGGATCCGTTGTTATCTGATCACGACGGAGTAGATCGGGGGAGTCAAAAGTAGAAACGCGGGGCGGGAACGACAATACGCACGGAACCGACGCAATCACGCGGAAAACGAGTTTTCACATCACAAACATGTCTCGCACCGCCCAGCCCTGCCGCCGCGACGCACGCCGCCTGCCCACTTCGTGATTCCCTTCACTTGACAACCAGCGGAAAGGTCCCTGCCCGGTGCCGCTCCGCCTGCCCCACGTAATGCCGCCAGGTCTCCTCGATCCGCTCGGCCAGCCGGGCGTCCACCCGTCGCACCACCCGGCCTGGCATTCCCATTACCAGCGACCCCGGCGGCACCCGCATCCCCTCCGGCACCAGCGCCCCGGCGGCGATCAGGCTCCCCGCCCCGATCTCCGATCCGTTGAGCAGGATGCTCCCCATGCCGATCAGGCAGTCGTCGCCGACGGTGCAGCCGTGCAGGATTACCCGGTGCCCGACCCCGACCCGCGACCCAATCGTGCAAGGCACCCCCTCATCCACGTGGACGATGGTCCCGTCCTGGAGGTTGGTCTGGGCCCCGATCGTGATTGGGGCCATGTCCCCCCGGAGCACTGCACCATACCAGACGCTGGACTGCTCGGCCAACGTCACATCCCCCATCACCGCCGCCGTCGGCGCGATGAAGGCGGTCGGGTGAATCCGCGGCTGGGTCACGGGGTGTCGGGCTGGAAGGGGGCCTGAGTCCAGCCGTCCACCGGCTGGCCCTCGCGCATGGCGGGGGTCCAGGTCATCCCCTGGGCATAGCTCTCGACCGCGCGGGTGAAGGCGGGGTCGTTGGAGGCCTGCCGGGTCCGGAGCGCGAGGGTCTTCCCCTGGCGCGACACTTTCACGATCAGGACGACAGGGGATGGGTGCGTGCGCCCGCCGTTGGGGATCGGGACTCGCATCGGGCCGAGGGGCTGCGGCGGGGTGTCGTAGCAGGCCCGGCCGAACTTGTTGGCCGCCGCCGGGTTGTCGCAATCGAGACGGGCGAGCGCCCGCCGCCGCAGCTCGGCGGCCGAGCCGGGCGGTGGCGCCGGCGAATTGGTGGCGCTCAGGTTGGGAGCGAACTGCACCGTGCGGCCCCCCTCGATCCGGACACTGTCGATATACAGCGCATAGCCGGGAGCCGAGATGCCGACTTCGTGCCAGCCGGACGGCAGCGATATGCCGCCGCTCCCCTGGGTGACCAGTCGCGAGTCGATGAAGAGATTGGTACCGGCGGGCAGCGACGAGAAGAGCAGCACTCCGCTGTCCGTCGGGGCCGGCTCCGGCCGGGTGGCGCTCGCCGGGGGCGCCACGACGGGCCGGCTGGCGGGAGTCTCGGGCGCGAAGGCGGCGCCCTGCCCGTCCGGGACCGCGCCGGGCAGCAGCGCATCTTCGTCGAAGAGCGAATCCCCGGCCTGCAGGGTGTCCGGAGCGGCTGCCCCGGGGAGGCTGTCCGGCCGCACCGGCCCCCCCAGCACGCCGGCCCTATAGAGGTAGAGCCCGCCCAGGGCAAAGCCCAGCACGGCCAGCAGGACGAACATCCACGGCACCCATCCCGTCTTGGGCGGCTCCTGCACCACCACCGACCGGCGCATGACCGGGCGCCGCGCCTCCCCGGGCATCATGACCGACTCCGACGCCCGGCGCGGCGGGAGGGCCGGGTTGGAGCCCGACTGGGAGAGCGGCGACAGCGGGACCGACCCGGCTGGAAGCGGAGTGGTGGACTGGGGAGACAGGATGGCCTGGGCGGTGGAGATCCTGCGCGCCGCCACCGATTCCCGCGGCTGGCCCTCCAGCGCCTTGAGCAGCGCCTCCGCGTCCTGGAACCGGTCGAACGGGTCCTTCGCGATCAGCCGCTTGATGATCTCGAAGACCCGGCGCTCGTCCACGGTGTCGAGCAGGGGCACCGGGATCGGCTCCATGATGTGCTTGTACCCGATGGCGAAGCTGTCCTCCCCATCGTACGGAACCTCTCCCACCAGGGCCTGGTAGGCCAGGATGCCGAGGCTGTAGAGGTCGCTCCGGCCGTCGATGCTCTGGGCCCGCGCCTGCTCCGGGCTCATGTAGTGCGGGGTGCCGATGGACATGCCGGTGCCGGTGAGCTTGGAGCCGGTGCCCGCCTTGGCGATGCCGAAGTCCGTCACCACGCACTGCCCGAATTCGTCGAACATGATGTTGTCGGGCTTGATGTCCCGATGGACGATCCCCCGCTTGTGCGCGTACCCCAGCGCCCCGCCGACGTCGGTGAGCAGCTTCCGGATCTCGGCCGGCGTGAGCTTCTTCCGCTCGGCCATCACCCGCGACAGCGAGCCGCCGCGCAGGAACTTCATCACGAAGTGGATGACGCGCCCGGTCTTCCCGACGCGATAGATGGGGATGATGTTCGGGTGCTCGAGCTGGGCGGAGGTGCGGGCTTCCCGGGTGAAGCGCTCGACGAATTCGGCGTCGAAGGCCAGCGAGAAGGGAAGGACCTTGATGGCGACTTCGCGCTCGAGGTGCTTGTCCATCGCGCGATACACGATGGCCATGCCGCCGCGGCCGAGCTCCTCGAGCAGCTCGTACTCGTCGGACAGCGCCTCGCGCACGATGTCGAGTTCGGTGACGTCCCCGGTGGCGATCGCCTGCACCGGCGTCGTCACCCGGAGATCCAGCCCGCAGGTAGGGCAGAATTGCGTGGCAGGCTGAACTTCCGCGCCGCACCGTGAGCAGAACATGGCCGAACCTAGGCGGGTGCGGCGCGGCGAGTCAAGTGCCTGAAGATGCTAGAGTTAGGGTCTGACTTCGAAGCCCGCGCGGCTGTGGCGGACGGCGCCGGTCGCGTCCTTGATCGCGACCTCGAGATCGTACTTGCCGGGGGAGAGACGCTCCAGCGACACGCTCCGCTGCAGCTGGGTGCGAAGCCCCTGGGACTGGTCCTCGAAGCTGAGCCGGATGGCCGGCTTCCGGGAGCCGAAGATGCCGAGGAAGCCCCCGCCCCCCTGCCGGGTGATGAAGACTTCGGTGCTGAACGGCGCGCCTTCCGGCAGGCCGTACACCTCGTAGTAGAGCTCCAGCGGGGCCGCCTTGCGGTAGCGCCGCAGGGGGTTGAACCAGACGGTATCGCGGGCGGTGGGCCGCCACTGCAGGTTCGCCTCCCGGGTCCCCACCACCAGCCCGCTCAGCTCGAAGCGATTGCCGGAGAAATCGCCGGCGGTGATCGTGTCGCTCGCCAGGATCACGCCGTTGTCGTCACCCTGCTCCACCGCCAGCCGGTAGGTGAGCAGGCCCGGGACGACCGGGACCCGGATCTGCCCCACCAGGTGTTCCCGCTCCGGGACCGGCTCCCGGGCGATGAAGAGCCGCGTGGTGTCCATCGTCGCCACTGGCCGCCCGGTCCGGTCCACTACGCTCAGCCGCACCCGCACGGGGTAGAGGTGTCCCCGGTCGGAGGGCACCTCGCGGAGGGCGGAGCCGGGAATCGCGTAGGAGAGGTGCAGCAGGCCCCCCGCGGTATCGCGGCCCGCCACCACCACGTCGGTGGAGAGCCGCAGGCGGCTGCCGTAGCGGAGCTCGTAGGTGTCGGTGACGGTGCCCCGCGCGATGCTCCGGCGGCCCAGCATCCGCTCCTCGGTGAGGTACTGCTGGGAGCCCGCGGTGCCCGTCTGCATCAGGCGGCTGTAAATCGGCGCGAGGCGCTCGCGGGTGGAGAGCAGGTCGCTCACCCGGCCGGTGGTGACGTTGTCCCGGTCCCCCCGCAGCGCCAGGGCGTTGCTGAAGCCGAGGACGTCGAAGACGCTTTCCACCAGCTTGTAGTCCTGCACGTCCTCGCGGGCCACGAAATGAAAGACCAGGTTGCCATCGGCCCGCTCGTACATCCACGATTCATTGAACTGGATGCCCGGCGCATTGTAGGTGGCGCGCTCGGCCGGTTCCCCGTGGCGGATGTACACGACGCCGCGGTCATCGTAGTCGCGGCTGCCGCTGCGGAACCGCTCGACGATATCGTAGTGCCGGTTGGGGGAGACCAGCTGGAAGTTGCGCCGGGCATAGAACACCCGGCGGTAGTGTTCCCGCAGCCGCTCGCCGTCCCGCAGCAGGGAGGCGCGGTCCCGCTGGCCCCAGAACCGGCGCAGGAAGGACACCCGGCGGTCCCCGGTGTTGGCGTCGAACTCCGCGAGGGCGCTGTCATTGGCCACCAGGGCCAGGTCCGCGCGGTACGCGGCGACTGTCTCGTCGTCGTCGATGCGGGCCCCTTCGTAGTAGGAGCGCTGCCCCGCGAGGTTGCCGGCGAGGAGCTCGGTGCGCGCCAGTTCCAGCAGGCCCAGCCCCTGGGCCCCGCCCCCCGAGAGGTAGGAACGGAACGCCACCAGCGCCGAGTCGATGTCCCCCACTTCCCGTTCCAGCCGGCCGCGGTAGAGCAGCACGTCGGGGTTGGCGGCGGCGCTGGTGGCGGCGGCCTGACGCAACGCCTCGCGGGCCAGGGCGGTCTTCACGTTGATCCGCTGGCGGAGCGCGGTGGAGGCGAGCTCCACCAGGCCACGGACGAACGATGGGTCGGTCTGGACCGAGCGCGCGTAGGCGTTGGCGGCGCGGGAGAGGTGGTCCTTGCCGAACATCGCCTGCAGTCCCTGGACGATCGCGATCTCGGAGTCGCCGACCCGGTCTTCCGCCACTCCGAGCCCGTACCAGGCCCAGGGCCAGGTCGGCTCGATCTCGGTGGCCCACTGGAACTCGCCCGCCGCATCATCGAAGCGGCTCCGGCTGCCCTGCTCCCCCAGGCGCATCGCCACGAAGCCGAGCTTGAGGTGGCGCATGGCATTGTTGCGGTCCGCGCGCGCCTCCCCGATCAGCCGCTGTTCCAGCCCCAGGAGGGAGCCGCTGTCGGGGATGGTCGCGAGCGAGTCACGGAAGCGCTCGATCGCCACCCGGTCTTCGGGAGATTGGGCCGCCAGCGAGGTGGCGGCGAACAGGGGCATCAGCAGCGTCCGCCAGCGCCTGGCGGCGCCCGGGAGGCACGGCCCACGGGGGCGAGTTCCCAGCCTGGCGACTCGGCTACTCGGCATCAGTCTCGTTGGGTTACGCGGTCGGTGGTCCGGCTGCAACGGCTCTCGGGCTAGGGGACGTCGCTCCCCTGACCTTCCGCCACACGTTTCAGAAACGTCACCAGCCCATCCCGCACCGCGAGGGCGTAGGCCAGCTGCCCCGCCGGTTGCCGAAGGGCGGCCTCCTGGTCCGGCAGCATCATGAAGAGTCCCTCGCAGAGCACCGCCGGCATCCAGGTGGGCCGGACCAGCGCGAGGTCCCCGCGCGCGGCGCCGAGGTCCCGCAGCCCGAGGCGCCGAACCAATGCGGCCTGGATGTCCTGGGCCAGCGGCAGGCTGCGGGGGTGATAATAGAAGACGCTCGAGCCGTTGTTGGTGAACGGGTTCACCCCATCCGGCAGCGCGTTGTTGTGGATTGAGACCAGCAATTCGGCGCCGAGCGAGTCTGCCAACCGGGTCCGGGCGTTGAGGTCCAGGCTCTCGGCGCCCCGCCGGGTCAGGATCGCCTGCGCGCCGGCGGCCTCCAGCAGCCGAACCAGTTCCAGGGAGACGGCAAGGTTGGCTTCGGCCTCGGTGAGCCCGGTGGGACCGGTCGCGCCCAGGGGCGGGTGGCCCGGGTCCACCACGATTCTCCGGCCCCGGAGCGGCGCGGCGCCATCAACCACCGGCGGCCGGCGCACTTCCAGCACCAGGTCATTCCGGCTCCAGCGCGCCCGGTAGCCCCACACCGGACCCGCGACGTCCAGGGTGATGGTGACCTCGTCGCTCGCCGCCTGCAGCCAGCGAATCTGCCGCAGATAGGGATCGTTGGCGCCGTAGCGAATCCAGTTGATGTCGCCCACGGTGTGGTACAGCCGCAGCGTGAGCCGGCGCCCCTCTTCCTCAACCCGGAACGGTATCCGCGCCGTGAGCGGTACCCGGACCACGATCCGGTCGGTGGCCGGAGTGGCAGTAAGGGAGAGCACGGTGGCGCGGAGCGCGGGGCTCCCGGCGGGCAGCGGCACCAGATCCGCCGCCGGCACCCAGGCCTCCTGCTGGCGGGAGAGCCGGATGCGCGCGTCGTCCCCCAGCCGACCCGTGAGCTGGGCGCGGGTCCCGGTCGGAAAGAACCAGTGATAGGTCGCGCCGGGGCGCGCCCGTCCCACCGTCAGGCTGTCGGTGGTGCCGCTGCCGGCGGTGTCGTCGTTCAGTTCGACCATCAACGGGATGGTATCGAGCAGGGTGACCTCAAGCGGCCAGCGCAGCCGAACGGTATCGGCGCCGCGAATCGCTTCGATGACGACACCCGTGGAGTCCCCCGGAAGGGCCTGGCCGCGGAGGGCGCCAACGTAGCGTTCGGCGCGCCGGGGCGCGAGGAGGTTGGCGGTGTCCCGGTCAAACGCCCGGATTCCCCACGCAACCTCCCCAGGCCCCCGTTCAGCTGCAAGCGGGACCACGGCGCCACCGGGGAGCCGCAGGCGTACCTCGGCGCCCTCGACCGCGCGGAGACTGACAGGCAGGTATTCGTCCCGGGGCCACCAGACCCGGCCACCGGGACTGAGGCTGAGGCTATCCACCCAGACTGGCGTCTCCGGCGGGTGGAACCGGGGGACGGTCCGGAGGGGATGCTGGTATCGCAGGGTATCGGGGCCGGCGGTGGCCACCAGCGCGAACGTCGGTGCGGTGTCCGGGGGGAGCGGCACCCAGGCGAGCCAGGCGCCATTGGGCCAGACCTTCACCGCCGCATCATTGACGGTGAGCCGGGCCCGCCCGGTGCCGACGGTTCCGAACAGGAAGGTCGAGTCCCGGGCGTCCACGACGTCGCGGGGCCCGGGATAGACCACCCGGATCTCGAGGGGGCCATCCACCGTGGGAACCGGCGGGAGTCGGGAACCGTCTGGCGGGAGCGGACCGGGGGTGGATCCCGGCCGGGCGCAGCCGGCCAGGAGGAGGAGCGCCAGGGTGAGACCGCCGCGCACCGCAAGGGGCATGGGCTGCAAGGTACACAGCCACCGCGACTTACGGCAGATCATCCGTTGACGCTCCACGGGCGCAATCCTAGATTGCTGGGATAGCCCTTCCGTACAACGTCCCGAGATCCGAGGATCGCAACATCAACAAGCACCCGGCGTGCGTCGGTTGGCTGGTCAGCTTCGCCGCCTGCAAGGCGAGGGGTTGATGTCACCACCGGCGCCGGAGGTCTCGCGCGGCCCGGCGGGTGCGGGCGCCAGCGTGAAGTGTCCGAGCTGCAACGCCGGCGTCGCCGCCGACCTGCCCTTCTGCGGCCAGTGCGGCACGCGGCTGACCCAGGCGCGGGCGGCGCATGCCTGCACCCGGTGCGGTCGGCTGAACGAGCAGGGCTCCAAGTTCTGCCCCGCCTGCGGGGCCGCCTTTGGCAATACCGGGCCGCAGCCGCAGGTTCCCGCCCCCCCGGCCAAGAGTGGTGGGCCCGTCACGGCGCACCTTGCCCTGCTGGACCGGGGCGGCCAGGTCGCGCAGCGCTTCCCGCTGCTCAATGCCGTAACGACGCTGGGCCGTCAGGGGGCAGACGTCAATTTCCCCGACGACGATTATCTCTCGCCGCTGCACGCCCAGTTCCTCCTGATCGACGGCATCCTGACCCTCCGGGACCTCGGCAGCAAGAACGGCACCTGGCTCTACCTCGACGAACCCCACAAGCTCACCGACGGAGACCTCATCCTCCTCGGGAGCCAGATCCTCCGCTACCGCCGGCTTGGCTATCCCGGGCCGCGTCCCCCGGAGCAGGACCAGACCCGGCGGCTCGGCAGCCTGACGCCGGCGGCGGACATCGCCAACCTGGCCCAGGTCCGGGGCGATGGCAGCGCCCGCGATATCCTGACGCTTTCCCCGGGGCGGTCGGTGCGGGTGGGCCGGGAGCAGGGGGACTGGCAGTTCCCATACGATTCCTCGATGAGCGCCCTCCATGCCCTCATCCGGAGCGAGGACGCCGACTTCGTCCTGGTCGATGCCGGGAGCCGGAACGGCGTGGCCGTCGCGGTGCGGGGAGAACGGCGGGTGCCGCCCGGCGCGCGGCTCCTCGCCGGCGACCAGATGCTCCGGGCGGAGATCGGATGAAGGTCTGCACCACCTGCGGCGCCGAATACGGCGACGAGAAGCTGTTCTGCGAACGGGATGGCACCTCGCTCCGGAAGTCGGGCGGGGCGGGCGATCTCGTGGGACAGGTGATTGCCGAGCGGTACCATATCACGAAGAAGCTGGGCGAGGGCGGGATGGGCCAGGTCTACCTGGCCGAGCATGTGAAGATGGGCCGCCGCTGCGCCATCAAGATCATGACCCCGGGCACGATGAGTGACCCGGACGCGATCAGCCGCTTCAACCGCGAAGCCGCCAACGCCAGCCGCATCAGCCACCCCAATGTCTGCGCCATCTACGACTTCGGCGAGACGCCCGACGGGCTCATCTACCTCGCGATGGAATTCATCGAGGGGAAGAGCCTCAGCGGGCTGATGGAGGAGGCGGGGACGCTGCCGCTGGCGCGCGCGGCGCTGATCGTCACCCAGACCGCCGAGGCGCTGCAGGTCGCCCACGACCTCGGCATCGTCCACCGCGACCTCAAGCCCGACAACATCATGGTCATCACCGCCCGCGGGAAGGACACCGTGAAGGTGGTGGATTTCGGCATCGCGAAGGCGATCGGCGGCGACGAGGGCAAGGGACAGAAGGTCACCAAGACCGGGTTCGTGGTGGGGACGCCGGAGTACATGAGCCCGGAGCAGCTCTCCGGTGACCCGGTGGACGGCCGCAGTGACAACTACTCGCTGGGCCTGGTCTTCTACAAGATGCTCACCGGGGCGAGTCCCTTCCCCGCCGACAGCCAGCAGGAGACGATGATCAAGCGGCTGACGGACGATCCGCTGCCGCTGGCGGCGGCCCGGCCCGACGTCCGCTTCCCGCCCGAGCTGCAGCGGGTCATGGACCGGGCGCTGGCGCGCAGCCCGGCGGAGCGCTTTCGCACCGCGGGCGACTTTGCGCGAGAAGTGAAGGGCCTGTCAAACGTCCTGACTGGGCAGGTGGATGCCGAGGCCGGCACCCAGGTGGTGCGGCCGGAGGACCTCAAGGCGGCGGTGCCGGCCACCCGGGTGGACCCGGCGGCGGGACGGGCGGTCAAGCCGGCGCCGAAGCCCCAGGCGGCGGCCGCGCCTCCGGGCGGCGCTCCCGCCGGCACCCGCCTGCCCCTGGTGCCGATCGCGGTCGCCGTCGCGGTCCTGGCGGTGGGCGGTGGTGGCTACGCCTTCCGGGATGCCATCTTCGGGGGCGCGAACCCCGACAGCTCCCAGACTCAGGATACCAGCCGGCTGGCGGGCGGCACGCCGATCGTGCCGGAAAGCAGCGCCACCAATCCCGGGACCACGCCGGAAACCGTGACGCAGCTGAGCGGGCGGGATACCGCCACCAAGCCGCCGCAGCCGGGCGGCGGCCGGCCGACAGGGGGGCAGACCAACCCCGGTGGCACGCCGACGAATCCGGGAGGCGCCCCGGCGAACCCGGGTGGCACCAGCACCAATCCCCCCGTGACGCCGGACCATGCGGCGCTGGAGCGCCAGGTCCTGGCGTACTATGACGATCTCGGGTTCGAGGACGATCCGAGCAAGCGCCTGGAGGCGCGGCGGCTGGGGCAGCAGGTGTTCACGCTCACCGCGATGCCCCGCCCGGTCCGGGCCAAGGCGGCCTGGCTGGTCATGCAGGGGTACCTGAAAGAGGGCAACGCCGACAAGGCACGGGAGTGGCTCGATCAGGCCATCGCACTCGACCCGTCTCAACAGTCCTGGAAGACCGTCCGGGCGCAGATGTGAGGCAACTTGGCTAACGTGCACATCTCCGTCTTCGGCAAGACCGACGTGGGCAAGACCCGCGACCACAACGAGGACACCTTCCTCGTCGCGGACCTGACCCGGAAGGTCGCGTCCCTGCAGCCCGACGTGCGCGAGCACGACGTCGGGCAGCGCGGCACGCTGTTCATGGTCGCGGACGGCATGGGCGGGGCGGCCGCCGGCGAGGTCGCCAGCCGCATGGCCGCCGACCTGGTCTTCAGTCACATGTCGAGCGCCTGGGGCGAGGACAGCGACGTCAGCGCGCAGCGATTCGCCTACCGGATGAAGGAAGCCGTGGAACTGGCCAACAACCGGATCCACCTCCACGCCAAGGATCATCCCGAAGTCCGCGGCATGGGCACCACCGCGACGGTGGCCGGCGTCTTCGGCAGCGATCTCTACCTGGCCCAGGTCGGGGACAGCCGGGCCTACCTGATCCGGAAGGGCGCCATCACCCAGATCACCAAGGACCAGTCGCTCATGCAGCGGCTGGTGGAGGCGGGGGAGATCACCGAGGAGGAGGCCGAGCAGAGCGAGCGGCGCAACATCATCCTCCAGGCGCTCGGCCCCGATCCGCGGGTCAAGGTGGACCTCACCTACCAGCCCCTCCGCCGGGGCGACCTCCTGGTCCTCTGCTCCGACGGGCTCTCCGGTCAGGTCAAGAAGGAGGAGATTGCCCAGCTGGTCGCCGAGGGGGGCGAACTCGTGGATATCTGCTCGCGGCTCATCACCGTGGCCAACGAGCGGGGCGGTCCCGACAACATCACGGCGATCGCCGCCCGCTTCGGCGGGGACGGCCTGCCGGAGCCGGACGGCAGCGCCGAGGTGGGCCACCAGGTCTATCCGCTCACCGAGGCGGAGGCCACCACCGAGCCGGTACCCGTCTACACCGGCAGCCCCGCGCCCGTGCCCCTCAGCGATCAGCCGGCCCAGCCCCGGCGCACGGTGCTGGGGCTGCTGGCGCTGCTCGCGCTCGCCGCCGCGCTCTACCTCGCGTTCGGTGGCCGGTGACGGGCCGCCGCCCATGAAAGCCCAGTTCACCTTCATTTCCGGCGCCCGCGCGGGCCAGACCGATGTCTTCAGCCAGGCCCACCTCAGCATCGGCCGGCACCCCCAGTCCGAACTCCGCTTCGACGCAGACCAGGACCTGGACGTCTCCAGCCGCCATGCGTCCGTCACGCTGGTGGGGGAGTTCTACATCCTCCGCGACCTGGGCAGTACCAACGGCACCTTCGTCAACGGGAAGAAGCTCACCGGGGACCACATGCTGGCCACCCGGGATGTGATCCGCTTCGGACCGAGCGGTCCGCAGGTGGAGTTCACGGCGATCGGGGACCCGCGGCCCGCGCCCGGCCCCGCACCAGCGGCCAAGCCGGATGGCACCGTGGTGTTCGGTCAGCAGCCAGCCGCCCCGCCCCCGCCGCCGCCCCCGCAACTCTCCCCGGAACAGCTGCGGAGCCCCCGGCGCACGCCCGGCCCTGGAACCCAGACCAAGGTGCGGATGGAGGTCCGGCGGCAGACCAAGGGCCTCCGCACCACCACGATCGGGCTCTTCGCCCTGCTGGTGGTGCTCTCGGGCGCCTACCTCTGGCAGGTCCGGGCCGCCGACCAGGCCCTGGCGGACCAGCGGCGGGCGCTGCTCGGCCAGGTAGACAGCCTGATGCAGGAGATCGGCGCCATCGCGCAGGGCAACGAGGGCCTCAGGGCGGCGCTTGACTCTTCGCAGGCCGAAGCGGAGCGGCTGCGCCAGCTGCTGGCCAACGCGCCGGATGAGGACCGGATGGCGGAGCTGCGCGCCCGGCTGGAGCAGGCGCTCCGGCAGCAGCGTTCCCTGGCCGGCGCCGCCTCCGTGGATGCCCGCGGGATCGCCGCAGCCAATCGCGACGCCATCGCCCTGGTCTTCGTGGAATTCCCCGATGGTCGGGTCATCACCGGGACCGCGTTCGCGGTCCGCTCCGACCCGAATGGCGGGCTGCTGATCACCAACAAGCACGTGGTGGTGGACTCCAACGGCACCGTCGCCAGCCGGCTGGGGGTGGTCTTCGAGGGCTCCCGGCAGAATTTCCGCGCCGACCTGGTGCGGGTCTCGCCGGACGCGGACGTCGCGCTCATCCGGGCGTCGGTGCATCGTGGCTTTCCGGTGGTGAAATCGCTGGCGGACAGCGGCCGCGTGGTGGAGGTGGGCGAGCCGAGCGCGGTGCTCGGCTTCCCGCTGGGGCTCGACCTCGCGGGCGGGCGGGATTGGAGCCAGATCGGGGTGGCGAGCACGCTCACGCTGGGCACCGTGTCCCGGACCCTCCCCGACCTGGTGCAACTGGACAGCTACGGCGCCCAGGGCGCGAGCGGCAGCCCCATCTTCGACCGCAACGGCAACGTGGTCGCCGTGCTCTACGGCGGCCAGCCCGGCAGTAATGGCCGCATCCTCTACGGTGTCCCGATACGCTTCGCCCACCGGCTCCTGTCCGATAACGAATAACGCGCCCGGGTGAGGGGGGTCACCGCCCGGAATTGCCCCAGATCCCATGATGGGAGGGATGCCCCCCCGCCCCATGGCTGTCCTGCGCGCGAAGATGGACCGCCTCCTGAGTCGCGCCGCGCTCGGGGGCGCGCTGCTGTTTGTGGTCGGCGTCGGCGCGGGCACCTGGTGGACCCTCGACCGGATTCATGAAGCGGTCCGCCAGTCGGTGCAGACCGGCCTCACCACCGTCCTGGCCAACGCGCGCGAGGCCACCCACCACTGGGTC
>JAEUJI010000371.1 GCA_016794805.1 Gemmatimonadota bacterium | reverse complement strand
CCACCCTGCTCCGCCGGCTCGAGGCCCGTTCCCCGGCGCCGCACGCCCGGCTCCGGGCCCTCAAGGGTCTCACCGACGCCGGGCTCCACGCCGGCCTCCTCATCGCCCCGATCCTCCCCGGCATCTCCGACAGCCGCGAGCAGCTCGCCCGGCTGTTCCAGGCGGGGAAGGAGGCGGGGGCGCGCTACGCGGTCGGGGCGGCGCTCCGACTCGGCCCCGCGGCGCGCACCCGTTTCCTGCCCCACCTGGCCGAGGAGTTTCCCGAGCTGCTGCACCGCTACGCCCGCCGCTTCGGCAGCCGCCAGTCGGCCGGCAAGGATTACACCGACGCCCTCTCCCGCCGCATCCGGTCGCTGCAGCAGGAGTTCGGCTTCCCGACCGCCGTGGGCATGAGCGGCCGCGCCCGGCTGCAGGGCTACGAACGCCGCAGCCAGGCGATTCCCGAAAGCGCGGAGCAGTGGACGTTGATTTAAAGACGGGAAACGGGAAGAGGGAAAAGGGAAACGGGGGTGTGGCTGTCATTGCGAGGCCCCGCAGGGGCCGAAGCAATCCCCCAAACTCCGCGCGGAGTGCAGGGGATCGCGTCGTCGCGCGGCGCGCTCCTCGCGATGACAGCTGGGGTGACCCCCGTCCCGTCGTCCCGTCGTCCCGTCGTCCCGTCGTTTCCCCGTTTCCCCGTTTCCCGGAGTTTGAAATGTCCATCGCCCAGTCCCTGCTGCCCGAGTACGACCAGGAAATGGCCACCACCCGCAAGCACCTCGAGCGCGCCCCGTTCGCGGACTGGAACTGGAAGCCGCACGAGAAGTCCATGACCCTGGGCGCGCTGGCCAGCCACCTGGCCGAGATCCCCTCCTGGACCGCGGGCACCATGATGGGGACGGAGTGGGACGTGAGCCCCGCGGACGGCCCGGCCTACGCCTCGCCCAGCTTCGGCAGCGTGGCGGAGCTGCTGGCCTTCTTCGACCAGCAGGTGAAGGAGGGGCGCGCCGCCCTCGCTGCTGCCAAGGACGCCGACTTCGCGGTGTCCTGGTCGCTCAAGGCCGCCGGCGAGGCGCTCTTCACCATGCCGCGGCTGGGCGTGATCCGCACCTGGGTGCTCAATCACACCTGCCACCACCGGGGGCAGTTCACGGTGTACCTGCGGCTGCGCGGCGTGCCGCTGCCGCAGACGTACGGGCCCAGCGCCGACACTCCCTAACGGCAGGGAATGGAGAAACGGGGAAACGGAGAAGAGGAGAGGAGGAGAAGCGGAGAAGAGGGGAAGAGGAGAAGCGGAAAAGCGCGACCGTTTCCCCATTTCCCCGTTTCCCCGCTTCCCCGCTTCCCCGTTTCCCCGTTTCCCCGCAGTTCCGCCTATGACCCGAACGGTCCTGTTTATTGACCCCCCCGCCTTCTGCACCACGGTGGAGGGACTGGTGGCCCCGGCGCTCCGGAGCCGCCCCGTGGTCGTGGCCGCGCCCGGCGCCGACCGCGCCACGGTGCTCGCCCTCTCCTTCGAGGCGCGGCGCGCCGGCATCACCCGCGGCATGCCCGTGGCCCAGGCGCGGAAGCGCTGCCCCGACCTCATCATCCGCCCTCCCAACCCGCAGCTCTACGCCCGCGCCTCCCGCGCGCTGGACGAGATCCTGCGCCGCTACGCCCCGGTGATCGAACCGAAGGGCTACGGCCACGCCTACCTCGACCTCACCGGCACCAGCCGGCTGTTCGGCCCCGCGGTGGACGTGGCCCAGCGGATCCAGCGTGAATCGAGCGACCGGCTGGGGCTCCCCCTCGCGGTGGGCGGCGCGCAGAACAAGCTGGTGAGCGAGGCGGCGGCGGAGGTGGTGAAACACGACGGCTCGGCGGCTCGGCGACTCGGCGGCTCGGATGACGGGCTGATGGATGTGCCGGCAGGAAGTGAGGCGTCGTTCCTCGCCCCGCACGAGGTGACGCTGCTCCCCGAGCTGGATCCCCGCATGCGGGAGCGGCTGGACGACTACCAGCTCGACCGGATCGGCGAGGTACAGGCGATCAGCGAGCGGGAGCTGGCCCTGGTCTTCGGCACCGCCGGCCGGCTGCTGCACCACCATGCCATGGGGATCGACCCGCGGCCGGTGCTGCCGCCGTCCGTCAAGGCGGAGTTCCGCGCCGCCCACACCCTGGGCGACGACAGCAACGACCTCGCCCTGCTGCACCGCATCCTGCGCCACCTCACCGAGCGGCTCGGCAACCGGCTCCGCGCCCGGCACCTCGTCGCCCGGCGGCTCACGGTGCACCTGGCCTACAGCGACTACGCCACCGCGAAGCGCAGCGTCCCCCTCGCCCCGGCGGCGCTCGACGTGGAGCTGTGGAACGCCGCCCGCCGCGGCTTCGCCCTGGCCCGCGACCGCACCGTCGCCCTCCGCGCCGTGGGGGTGACGGTGGACCGGTTTCTCGAGGCGGATTTGCAGCTGGAGTTGTGGGGGACGGCTCGGCGGCTCGGCGACTCGGCGGCTGGTGGCGAGAGGGAATCTCTCCACTCCGTGGCACCCTCACCCGACGGCCGAGCCGTCCAGCCGTCCAGCCGCCGAGCCGCCGATCTGCAATCCGCCGTGGATCGTATTCGCGGACGGTGGGGGGTGAAGGGCCTAAGGGTGGGGCGGTGAGCTGCGGGGAAACGGGGAAACGGAGAAACGGAAACACCGCATGCGACCCTGCCAGTGCCGAACCTCAAGCTCTGACCGTTTCTCCTTTTCCCCGTTTCTCCGTTTCCCCGAATCACTAACCTCCCCCTACCAGGAAAGGGCGATCTTCCCGAAATTCTCATCCCGCTCCATCGCCTGGTGCGCGGCAGCGATCTCGGCGAACGGATGGACCGCAGCTACGATGGGGCGCAGAGGCTCGCTCCCGGCCGAGTCGCCGAGCCGCCGAGTCGCCGAGCCGTCGAACCAGGGCAGTACCTCCCGGCTGAACGCCGCCACCAGCGGGATCCGCTCCTCCAGCGCGCGGGTGCGCATGACCGAGCCGATCACCTCGAGCCGCTTCCGGAGGATGGGCTCGAGCGAGAGCTCCCCCGCCGCGCCCTGCAGGAAGCCGAGCAGCACCAGCCGCCCCCGCGGCGCCAGCGCCTCCAGATTCGCCGCAAAGGCCGGCGCGCCGAGGACGTCGAGGATGACGTTGAAGGCGGTTGGGCGGTTAGGCGGTTGGGCGGTTCGATCGCTGGTGTTCACGGCCTCGTCGAGACCGAGAGCTTTCGCCCGATCCAGCTTCTCCGCGCTCCGCGAGCTCCCCGCGACCGTCGCACCGAGTCGTTTGGCAAGCTGCACCGCCGCGGTGCCGACGCCGCTCCCCACGGCGTGGATCAGCACCCGCTCCCCGGCCTGCAGCCGGCCACGGACCACCAGCGCATCCCACGCGGTAAGAAAAGCCTCGGGAATCGCCGCGGCGTCGGTGAATGGCATCCCCGCCGGCACCGCCATCGTCTCGTCGGCATGGACCACGACGTACTCGGCGTGAGCCCCGCCGCCCACCAGGCCCATCACCCGGTCGCCAGTCTTCCAGCGGGTGACACCGGGACCGAGCACATCCACCTCCCCCGCGTACTCCAGGCCGGGGATGTCGGCGGGCCAGCCGGGGGGCGCGGGGTAGCGCCCCTTCCGCTGCAGGATGTCGGCGCGGTTGAGGGCGCTGGCATGGACCCGGACCCGCAGCTGACCGGGGCCCGGATCGGGCCGGGGAACCTGGCGCAGCTCCAGCACGCTGGCGTCGCCGGCGCCGGTATGCACCACGGCCTGCATGAGGGGGGCGGACATGCTCCAAGATAGGCCCGGCCCAGCGGCCGTCTTGCGCGGTCGTGGGCGGGAGCGTAGAATACCGAAGAAATACCGAATATCACTGGCGGTTAGGCGGTTGGACGGTTGGGCGGTTGGTCACGAACCGCACGACCTCCTAACCGCCTAACCGCCCAACCGCCGAACCGCCCACCCATGACCACCTACTGCGACGTCGCCCCCGGCCACGAGTGGCATGGCCCCTACCATGACCGCGAGTACGGCTTCCCGCTCCGCACCGACGCGGAGCTGTTCGAGCGGCTGATCCTGGAGATCAACCAGGCGGGACTCTCCTGGCTCACCATCCTCAAGAAGCGGGCGGCGTTCCAGGCGGCGTACCGGGACTTCGATCCGCTGGTGGTGTCGCGGTTCGGCGCGCGGGACGTGAAGCGGCTCCTCAGTGACGCCGGCATCATCCGCAACCGGCTCAAGGTGGAGGCGGCCATTGATAACGCCCGCACCCTGGTCCGGCTGCGGCAGAGCCACGGCGGCTTCCACGGCTGGCTGGCGGCGCATCACCCGCTCCCCAAGGACGACTGGGTGAAGCTGTTCAAGAAGACCTTCCGCTTCACTGGCGGCGAGATCGTCAACGAATTCCTGATGAGCACCGGCTGGCTGCCGGGAGCGCATCATGAATCCTGCCCGGTGTACCGGAAGGTGCTCAAGGCGGGGCCGATGTGGGCGGGAACTACGGGGAAACGGAGAAACGGGGAATAGGAGAATCCGTTTCCCCGTTTCCCCGCTTCCCCGTTCCCCCGTTCCCCCGTTCCCCGTTTCCCCGCGGTTCCCGTGCCCACCCACCTCCACGTCCACTCCTGGTTCTCCCTCGGCGCCGGCGTCTCCAGTCCCGGGACGCTGGTGCGGCAGGCGGCCGCGCGCGGCTTCACCAGCCTCGCGCTCACCGATACCAACGGGGTGTACGGCGCGGTGGAGTTCCAGCAGGCGGCGCTGGCCCACGACATCACTCCCATCCTTGGCGCCCACCTGGTGCATGGCGGGCAGGAGGCGGTGGCGCTCGCCACCGATGAACGGGGCTGGGCGGCGCTGTGCCGGGCGATTACCCACATCCACTGGTCGGGGGAGCGCGGCGAAGGGAGAACGGGGAACGGGGAACGGGGAACGGGCGCGGCGGTTCCCGTTCTCCTGTCGCACCTGCTGGCCGAGGACCGCGCCGGCCTCCTCCTCCTGTCGCAGGACGTGGCCTTCCTCGAGGACCTCGTCCGCCGTTCCGGCCCGGGCGACGTGTACGCCGAGCTGCGGCCCGGGAAGCAGCGGCATTTTGTCGGCTCGGCGGCTCGGCGGCTGGGCGTCCCGGCCGTGGTGACGGGCGGAGTGATGTTCGCCAACGCCGAGGACTGGCAGCGGCACCGGCTGAGGGTGGCGATTGCGCGGAATGAGACGCTGGGCGGTAGCGACGGTAAGGACGGTACCGACGGTACCGTCGCTACCGTCGCTACCGCCTGGCTCCGCCCCGCCTCCGACCTCGCCCGGCACTTCCCCGACTGTCCCGAGGCGCTGGCGCGCACCGACGAGCTGGCCGTGCGCTGCCAGTACCGCATTCCCATCGGGCGGGTGGTGGCGCCACGGTTTGCCGAGGCGGACGACGCCCTGCTCCGGCTCCGCACCCTGGCCTACGAGGGGGCCGAGCGGCGCTACGGCACCGTCGCGCCGATTACCCGGGACCGGCTGGAGCACGAGCTGGCAATCATCGGGCAGAAGGCCTTTGCCGATTATTTCCTGGTGGTGCACGACATCGTGCAGCATGGCCCCACCCACTGCGGCCGCGGTTCCGTCGCCAATTCCATCGTGAGCTACTGCCTCGGCATCACCCACGTGGACCCGCTGGGCGCGGGGCTGTTGTTCGAGCGCTTCCTCAACCCGGAGCGGAAGGACCCGCCGGACATCGACCTCGACTTCCCCTGGGACGAGCGGGACCAGATCCTGGCCTGGGTCTTCCGCCGCTACCCCCATCCCCGGGCGGCGATGGTCGCGAACCACAACTGCTTCCGGCTGCGCGGGGCGCTCCGGGAGGTGGCCAAGGTCCACGGCCGACCGCCGGGGGAGATCCGCGAGATCACCCGCCGCTTCCCCTGGTTCAGCGACGAGGCCGGCGCCATCGAGGAGCTGCTCGCCACCCATCCCAACTTCCAGGGGCTCGACCTGCCGAAGGTCTGGCAGGACCTGGCCCGCATGGCGCAGCCGCTGGTGGGGACGCCGCGACATCTCTCGCTGCACCCGGGCGGGGTGGTGATCGTGCCGGCGGCGCTGACCGACTACGTGCCGGTGGAGCCGGCGGCCAAGGAGCTGGACGGGCACCCCGACCTGACCGTGCCGGTGATCCAGTTCGAGAAGGACGGGGCCGAGGACGCCGGGCTGGTGAAGATTGATTTGCTGGGGAACCGCTCACTGGCGGTGATCCGGGACGCGATCGCCGCGGTGGCGGTGCACACCGGGCGGAAGATCGACTACACCGCCGATGATCCCGACGACGACGAGCCCACCCGGGCGCTGTTCCGCACCGGGCGCACCATGGGGGTCTTCTACACGGAAAGCCCGGCGTCGCGCCAGCTCTGCGCCAAGTCCCGGGCGGAGAGCTTCGAGCTGCTGGTGCTCAACACCAGCATCATCCGCCCCGCCTCCAACCGCTACATCCGGACCTACCTGGAGCGGCTGCACGGTGCGCCCTACGAGCCGCTGGATCCCTCGCTGCGCGACACCCTGGCGGAGACCTTCGGGGTGATGGTGTACCAGGAGGACGTGGTGAATGTCTGCGCCGCGTTCGCCGGGCTGCCGCTGTCCACCGGCGACGGGCTCCGGAAGGCGCTCTCCAAGAAGCGCCCGGGGAAGGCGCTCGCCGCCTATGCCGACGAGTTCTTTGCCGGCGCCCGCTCGCTGGGGCGGGATCCGGAGACGGCGGGGAAGGTGTGGGAGATGGTGCTCTCCTTTGCCGGCTACAGCTTCTGCAAGGGGCACTCCTGCTCCTACATCCGGGTGGCGCAGCACTCCTGCTACCTGCGGGCCCACTATCCCGCGGAGTTCATGGCGGCGGTGCTGGCCAACGGCGGCGGGTTCTACGCCCCGTTCGCCTATGTGGCGGAGGCGATGCGCATGGGGCTCACCGTCCGGCCGCCGGACGTGAACGCGAGCCGGTTCCGCACCACCGGCGCGGGGACGGAGGTGCGGATCGGGTTCCAGTTCATCAAGGGGCTGTCGGTGGACGCGGTGGGCCGGATGGAGAAAGCTCTGGGGATGTACGACGGGGAAACGGAGAAACGGGGAAACGGGGAAACGGTACCGTTCACTTCCCTCGCGGACTTCCGGGAACGCACCGGCATCCAGCCCGACGACCTGCGGCTGCTGGTGAAGGTCGGCGCCTGCGACTCGATTTCCGGGGGAATGACGCGGCCGATGATGCTGTGGGCGATTGACACCGAGGCCGGGGAAAAGGGGAAACGGGGAAATGGGGAAACGGATGGCGGCACGGCTGTGGCCGCTTCTCCGCTTCTCCGTTTCTCCGCTTCCCCGGCGGTTTCCCTTCCGGCCCTGAAAGAGTACCGGGCCGACCGCCGCCGCCAGACCGAATACGAGCTGCTGGGCTTCACCACCGACAGCCACCCGATGGCGCTGTACCGCGAGCTCGTGGGCCGGCTCCGGATCGTGCCGAGCACGGAGCTGGAGCGGCACGTGGGGAAGAGCGTCCTCTGCGCCGGCATGCTCACCACCTCCAAGCATGTGGCCACCCGGCAGGACGAGCCGATGGAGTTCGCCACCTTTGATGATGGCCACGGCCTGATCGAGTCGGTGCTCTTCCCGGAGATCTTCCGCCGCCGGGGCCACGTCTTGTATGACCAGGGGCCGTTCGTCTTTCGTGGCAAGGTGGAACAGGAGTTCGGCGCCATCAGCGTCACCATCACCAGCCTCGACCGGCTGGAGCGGCTGGCGCCACGGTAGGTGGCCCCGCCACCTTTCAGCATGACCGTCCTCCCAACGCTTCACAAGCGGCGGCACGCCCTGGCCGATGGCCGGGCGCAGCGGACCCGGCTGGACCAGGTACCGCTGGAGCGGTCGTTTCCGGCGGCGCTGGCGGGCGCGGGCCTCTGGCCCCTCCGGCCCACCGGGATCGAGACCCTGCAGGTCAACCTGGGGAAGAGGTGCAACCAGACCTGCCGCCACTGCCATGTGGACGCGGGACCGGACCGCACCGAGGTCATGCCCACCGCGGTGCTCGACGCCTGCCTCGAGGTCCTCGCGGCGCATGACATCCCCACCCTCGACATCACCGGCGGCGCGCCGGAGCTGCACCCGGAGTTCCGCCGTCTGGTCACCGCCGCGCGGGCACTGGGCCGCCATGTGATCGACCGCTGCAACCTGACCATCACCCGGCTCCCCAACTACCGCTACCTCCCGGCGTTCCTGGCGGACCAGGGGGTCGAGATCATCGCCTCGCTCCCCTGCTACCAGGAGGGGAACACCGACGCCCAGCGCGGGGACGGCGTCTTCGAGGACTCGATCGCGGCCCTCCGGGAGCTGAACGCGCTCGGCTACGGCCGGCCGGGGAGCGGGCTGGTCCTCAACCTGGTGACCAACCCGCTGGGCCCCGTGCTGCCGCCGGCGCAGGAGAAAGCGGAGCCGGAGTGGCGGGCCCAGCTCGCGAAGAATTACGGGGTCGTGTTCAACCGGCTGCTCAACCTCACCAACATGCCGATCAGCCGGTTCCTCGAGAGCCTGGACGACGAGGGACGGACCGCGGCATACCTCGCGAAGCTGGAGCGGGCGTTCAACCCCGCGGCCGCCGCGCAGGTGATGTGCCGCAGCCTGCTGTCGGTGGGATGGGATGGTCGGCTCTACGACTGCGACTTCAACCAGCAGCTCGAGCTGCCGGTGGCGTCGCGGGTGCCGCGCACCATCTTCGAGTTCGAGGCGGCGGCGCTCGCCGGCCGCGAGATCGCGGTGGCGCCGCACTGCTTCGGCTGCACCGCCGGCGCCGGCTCCAGCTGCGGCGGCGCGCTGCATGGCTGACGCCGCCGGCCGCCGGAAGCTGACGGCGGTGGCGCTCCTGGTCGGCGTCGTGCTGCTCGCGCTGTTCTTCGGCGGGCGGCGGCTGGCCGGCCTGCTCCCGGCGTTTGTGGAGCGGGTGACGGCGCTGGGGCCGCTCGGGCCGGTGATCTACGTGCTCTGCTACGGGGTGGCCGCCGTGGTGCTGGTGCCGGCCTCGCTGCTCACCATGGCGGCGGGGGCCGCCTTCGGCCTGGCGCTGGGGGTCCCGGTGGCGCTGACGGGCGCCACCCTTGGCGCCGCGCTGGCATTCCTGGTGAGCCGCCACCTGGCCCGGTCGCGGGTGGAGCGATCCCTGACCGGTCACCCCGACTTCGCCGCGATCGACCGCGCCATCGGCCAGGATGGCCGGCGCATCGTCTTCCTGCTCCGCCTCTCGCCGCTCTTTCCCTACAACCTGATGAACTACGCCCTGGGGCTCACCACCGTCCGCTTCCAGGATTACGTCGTGGCTTCCGTCGGCATGCTCCCGGCCACCGCCGTGTACGTGTACTACGGCAAGGTCGTGGGAGACCTCGCCGCCCTGGCCGCGGGCGCGGCCCCGATGCGGGGCCCCTGGTACTACGCGCTGCTGGTGCTGGGGATCGCGGCGACCGTCGGCGTCACCGCGCTGGTGACCCGCACCGCGCGGCGGGCGCTGCAGCAGGCGCATCAGGGGAGCAGCCCTTGAGGAAGCAGACGAGTACGCCGAACTTCCGGCCAGCCCACCCCCATCCCCTGCCGCTCCCCCGGAGACTCCCCGTGCGTCGTCTGCCGCTCCTCCTCACCTTCGTGCTCGCCCTGCCCCTCCACGCCCAGGCCGCCCCCAGGGAGGTGGACGCCTACGTGACCCAGGCGCTCAAGCGCTTCGGACAGCCGGGGGTCGGGATCGCGGTGGTGAAGGAGGGCAAGGTGGTGTTCCAGCAGGGGTGGGGGGTCCGGCGGGTGGGCGCGCCGGCAAAGGTGGATCACGAGACGCTGTTCCAGATTGCCTCCAACTCCAAGGCGGTCACCGCCGCCGCCCTCGCCATCCTGGTGGACGACGGCAAGCTCAAGTGGGACGATCCGGTCACCGACTACCTCCCCTGGTTCCGGATCGGCGGCGACGCGTACATCACCCGCGAGATGACCGTGCGGGACCTCCTGGTGCACCGCAGCGGGCTCTCCCTCGGCGCCGGCGACCTGCTCTGGTGGTTCGGCGACTTCACCCGCGAGGAGATCGCGCGCCGGATCCGCTACCTCACCCCCGCCACCAGCTTCCGCAGCCACTACGCCTACGACAACGTGCTCTACGTCGTGGCCGGAGAGGTGGTGAAGGCGGCGAGCGGCATGGAGTGGGACGACTTCGTCCGCAGCCGGATCTTCCAGCCGCTGGGGATGCAGAGCGCCAACACCACCGTGCGGGACTTCCGCCCCGGGGACAACGTGGCCGTGCCCCATGCGCGGGTGAGCACCACCGGCGCCATGGAGGCGATCGGCTGGGATACGGTGGACAACATCGGCGGGGGCGCGGCGGTCAACGCCAGCGTGAGCGACTGGGCCCGGTGGCTGATGGTGCAGCTCGACTCGGGCCGGGTGGATGGCGGCGGCCGGCTGTGGCAGGAGCGGCAGACCCGGGCGATGTGGAACCCGGAGATCAACATCCCGGTCGGCATCCCCACCGGCGCCTTCGCGCCGCTCCGCGCCAACTTCAACGGCTACGCGCTGGGCTGGTCCATCCGCGACTACCGCGGCCTCAAGCTGGTCACCCACACCGGTGGCCTCGCCGGCATGCTCTCCCGGGTCTTCCTGGTGCCGGAGAAGAAGCTCGGCATCGTGGTGTTCACCAACGGGGAGACCAATGCCTTCAACGCCCTCGGCTGGTGGATGCTCGATTACTACCTTGGCGCCCCCCGCACCGACTGGGCGGCCGCCTTTGCGGAGTCGGGGGACGCCACGCTCGCCACCGACCGGGCCTTCGAGGATTCGGCCGCCGCGGCGCGGCGGAAGGACGTGGGCCCGTCGCTGCCGCTCGCGTCGCTGGCGGGCCGCTACACCGATGCCTGGTACGGCGACGTGACGCTGACCCTCGAGGAGGGGCGCCTGGTGCTCCGCTGGAGCCGCTCCCCCGGACTCACCGCCGACCTCGAGCACTGGCAGTACGACACCTTCCGCGCCCGGATGCGGGTCAAGTACGCCGCCGATGCCTTCGTGACCTTTCAGCTCACCCATGAGGGACGGGTGGACCGCATGCTGATGGCGCCGGTCCTCCCGTCCACCGACTTCAGCTTCGACTACCAGGACCTGCTGTTCCGGCCGGCGCCATGAGCCGGGGGAGAGTCGCCATGCGGTCAACCCGAATCCTGAGCTGGATCGCCGGCCTGATGCTGCTGGCGGTGGCGCTGCTCTACGTGGCGGGGCTGCTCACGCCGCGCGACCACAGGGCCCGGAGCTGCATCTCGCTCAACCAGCCGGCGGAGAGCCTGTGGGCCGTGATGCGGGACATCGAGGGCACCCCGGCCTGGTGGCCGGAGCTCACCCGCGTGACCCGGGTGGACAGCGCGGGCCGGGAGCGGTGGCGGGAAGAGATGGGGGACTGGACCACGACGGTGACGGTGGAGGAGACCGCCCCGGGGAGCGAGTTCCACACGATCATCGAGGTGGCGCCGGACAGCGTCTTCGGCGGGCGGTGGATCTACCGGCTGACGCCCTCCCCCGTGGGACAGACGGCCTGCGTCACGGAGGAGGGCTGGATCGGCAACCCGGCCTTCCGCATCATCTCCCGGCTCATGGGACAGCACGGCAACCTGGACAGCTATCTCACCGCGCTGGCCCGCCGGTTCGGCACCGAATACCGGCCGGAGCATCTCGACTGAGCCGCGGGTGAGCCCCGTCACGGGCACCCCCAGGGGCCAGCCCCTATCCTGCCACATCTCCCAACCGATACGGGCGGCGTGGCATCCCATGAAAGACCCCCGCATGCACGGACGTATGCCCACTCCACTTTCCATGGCGCTGGCGCTGCTGCTCGCCGCCTGCGATTCCGGCGGCCGCCCCAACCCGACCGGCAACGACGCCCCGGTCGTCACCATCACCAGCCCGGCCTCCGGCGCCAGCGTGCCGGAAAGCACGGCGGTGGTGTTCGCCGGCGCCGCCACGGACGCGGAGGACGGCCCCCTCGCCGACACCACGCTCCGCTGGAGCAGCTCCATTGACGGGCTGCTCGGCAGCGGCGACAGCCTGAGCGTCGCCACCCTCACGCCGGGACAGCACACCATCACCCTCCGCGCCGACGACAGCGCGGGGGCCACCGGCAGCGCTACGGTCGTGGTTACCGTGGTGGGCACCGCCCCCGCCATCGGCCTGGACACCATCGTGCGCGGGCTCGACAACCCGGTCTACCTCACCGCCGCGCCCGGGGACACCTCGCGGCTGTTCGTGGTGGAGCAGTCGGGGAGCATCCGGATCATCCGGAACCGTGCCGTGGTGGCGACGCCCTTCCTCGACCTGACCGACTCGGTGAGCACCGGCAGCGAGCAGGGGCTGCTGGGGATGGCCTTCGCCCCCGATTACGGGACGACCGGCCGGTTCTACGTGAGCTACACCCGCCTGAACGGCAACTCGGTGGTGGCGCGGTACCAGGTCTCGGGCAACCCGGACCTCGCCGATCCGGCCTCGGGGGTCACGATCCTCGGCGTCGCCCAGCCGTACTCCAATCACAACGGCGGGATGATCACGTTCGGCCCCGACGGGTTCCTCTACTTCGGGCTGGGGGACGGCGGCGGCGGCGGCGATCCGGAGGCCACCGGCCAGGACCGCTCCGACCTGCTGGGCTCGCTGCTCCGCCTCGATGTGAGCGGCGCCGGGGCCTACACCATTCCCGCGGGCAATCCGTACGCCGGCAGCCCCTCGTTCCGGCCGGAGCTGTGGAACTGGGGGCTCCGCAACCCGTGGCGCTTCAGCTTCGACCGGCAGACCGGGGATCTCTATATCGCCGACGTGGGACAGAACGCCTACGAGGAGCTCAACGTGCAGCCGGCGGGGAGCGCGGGGGGGGAGAACTACGGCTGGAACACGATGGAAGGCACCCACTGCTACCCCGACAGCAGCCCCTGCAGTCCCATCGGCCTCACCCTCCCGCTGCTGGACTACGATCACGGGGACGGCTGCTCGGTGACCGGCGGGTATGTCTATCGCGGCAACGACGTGCCAAGCCTCGCGGGGCACTACCTCTACGCCGACTATTGCAGCGGCTGGGTGCGCAGCTTCCGCTACCAGGGGGGCCAGGCGGTGAGCCGGCTGGATCGCAACGCGCTCCGGCCGGGCGGGAACATCACCAGCTTCGGGGAGGACGCGCGGGGGGAACTCTACATCCTGACCGGGAGCGGCGGGGTGCATCGCATCATCGCCCGCTGACGGCGGGGCCCGGGGGCCGCTAGCTTTCGGGCACCCCGGCCCCGCCCCCCATGCCCGACGCCGTCACGCTCGCCACCCTGCAGCAGCTGGCCGCCGCCCTCCCCGAGACGGCGCTGTTCGGCACCTCCTCGTGGACCTATCCCGGCTGGACCGGGCTGGTCTACGACAAGGAGTACCCGAAGACCGGCGCCACGGCCCGGATGCTCGAGGAATACGCCCGCTACCCGCTGTTCCGCACCGTGGGCATCGATTCCACCTTCTACGCCCCCGCCACCGCCCGCACCCTCGAGAGCTACGCCCGCGCCCTGCCTCCCGGCTTCCGCTGCGTGAGCAAGGTGTGGGACCGGATCACGGTGCATACCCTGCCCAAGGCCCGCTACAAGACCCAGGGGGGCGAGGCCAATCCCGATTTCCTGAATGCCGAGCTGTTCAAGGCCGAGGTGCTGGCGCCGTTCCTGGAACACTTCGCGGACCATCTCGGGCCGTTCGTCTTCGAGTTCCAGACCATCGCGCGCGCGGCGAAGCTCACCGGCCAGGCGTTCGCGGACCTGCTGGACCGGTTCTTCTCGCAGCTGCCGCGGGAGGCGCCCTACGCCGTGGAGCTGCGGAACCAGGAGTTCCTGGTGCCGCCCTACTTCGCGGTGCTGCGGGAGCATAACGTGGCCCACGTCTTCAACTCGTGGACCCGGATGCCGCCGATCGGGGAGCAGCTCGACATCCCCGGCGCGCTCAGCGCCCCGTTCACGGTGGCGCGGGTGCTGCTCCGGCCGGGGCGGACGTACAGCGAGGCGGTGGATGCCTTTGCGCCGTACGACCGGATCCACGACCGGAACCCGGAGCTCCGGGCGGACGTGGCGCGGCTCATCCGCATGGCGGCGGAGCTCCGGATCCCGGCGTATGTGCTGGTGAACAACCGGGCGGAGGGGAGTGCGCCGCACACCATCGCGGCCATCGCGCGGCTGCTGACTTCGGGCACGGAATGATCAACCGCAAAGACCACAAAGACCGCCATGAACCAATCAGCAGTTCCTGGCGGTCTTCGTGGTCTTGGCGGTCAATTCGCTGCTAGGAGACCGCCGCGCGGCGGGCGCCGCGGCGCTTGACCACCGCGCGCCGCTTCCGGGGACCTTCCTCCACCGGGCTCTGCGCCAGCGCATGGGCCGCCGCCGCCAGCCGGATGCCGCGGCTCGCCGCCTGGCTGCCGTGGACGCTGGCCTCGACCCAGCGCCCGAACGGCGCCTGCTCCCCGGTCAGGAAGGGGCGGGCGGCGCGG
>JAEUJI010000353.1 GCA_016794805.1 Gemmatimonadota bacterium | reverse complement strand
GCAGTCGCTCCGGAACCCGGAGGCGGTGACCGGCGCGCTCTTTCCCGTGGACCTCATGGCGGCGGGGGGCCAGTCCGGCCTGCCGCTGGCGCGGGCGGACCTGTTCACCGTGGGCGCCGAGCTCCGACCCGGTGGCGTGCTCCGCGCCTCGGCGCGGGTGTACGGCCGGTCAGCGAGGGGCCTGGCGCTGGTCGCGCTGCGAGACTCCGGGCCCTCCGCGACGCGGCTCCCCGCCACCGGCCGCGGCCGGACCCTGGGCGCGGCGATCGAGCTGGAGGCCGTGCACCCCATCGGCGTGGCGCGGCTCGGCTACGGCTATCAGGACACCCGGGTTGCCGGCGCCGGGCAGCGCTACCAGCCGGCGGCGGCGCCACGCCACAACCTGAACGCCGGAATCACCCTGCGCCCCCTGCGGCAGTGGGAGTTGCGGGCGGGCTTCACCGGCCAGTTCGGGCGCCGGGCCACGCTGGCGCGCGGCCCCTTCGAGTGGGAAAGCTGCAATCTCCGCGACCGCGGTTGCGAGTTCGCCGGGACGCCGGTGCTGACCGGCCCCCGCGGCGCGCTCCGGCTCCCCGCCTACGCCCGGCTCGATCTCGGGCTGCGCTACGAGCTCTCCCCCACCCTCCTCGGCCGCCGGGGCACGATGGCCGCCTACGGCACCCTCTCCAACCTGCTCAGCCGCCGGAACCTCCTCACCTACGCCACCGCCGACGATGGCTCCCGGGACCCGGTGGACCTGCGTCCCCGCGCTCCACTCGTCGTGGGGATCGACTGGCGCTTCTGAGCCTCCGCCGTCACAACTCACCGCGTCGCGGGTTCAATGGCTGAGATGACCGGACCCGGCGACGATCCCTTCGAGCGGCTGTTCCACGCCCAGTTCCCGCGGCTGCAGCGCTACCTCGACCGTCTGTCCGGGGATGGGGAGCTGGCCCGGGACCTGGCGCAGGAGAGCTTCCTGCGGCTGTACCGCCGGAGCGGACTCCCCGACCGGCCGGAGGCGTGGCTGATCACGGTGGCGACGAACCTGTGGCGCAACGCGCGCGCGGCCCGCGGCCGGCGACGGCGGCTGCTCGGCCCGGCACGCGCGCCGGAGCTGGTGGGAGACCCAAGCCCCTCTCCCGCCCACGCGACCCTGGCGGCGGAGGCGGGGGTCCGGGTGCGAGCGGCGCTGGCCCAGCTCCCCGACCGGGACCGCGAGCTGCTCCTGCTCCTGGCGGAGGGCTATCGCTACCGGGAGATCGCCGAGGCGACGGGCATCGCGGAAGCGAGCATCGGCACCCTGCTGGCGCGGGCCAAGCGCGCCTTCCGCGCCGCGTATCCGGAGGATCCCGATGCACCTTGATGATGAGCGGACCCAGCGCTGGCTCCACGCCGAGCTCGACGAGCCGGCGCGGCAGGCGGTGGCGGCGCACCTTCAGGCCTGCGCCGAGTGCCGGGCGCGGGTGGCCGCCGCGGAGGCAGAGGAAGGGTGGCTGCGGTCACGGCTGGCGGAGCTCCCCGACCCGCGGACGGTGTCTTCGCCGGCGGGGCTCCGCACCCGCGTGAACGCCATGCGGCGATGGCGGTGGGCGGCCACGATCGTGCTGACCTGCGCGGCGGCGGGGACGGCCTATGCCATGCCGGGATCGCCGCTGCCGCGGTGGGTGGAGCGGGTCGCCGGCTGGATCTCGCGGCGTGACGAGGCTCCACCTCCGACGGCACCCGCGACGGCGCCGGCCGCGCCATCGGGCATCGTGCTTCCGGTGGAGCCGAGCCTGGCCATCCGGCTGGGTGGTGGCGCGGCCGGCAGCGAGGCCAGGGTCGTGGTGGTGGACTCGGGGGGGATCACCGTCCGGGTGAGTGAGGGCCAGGCCGCGTTCACCAGCAGCGCCGGGCTCCTCATCGTGCAGGCCGGGGATTCCGGGGCCGGGCTCCAGGTGGAGCTGCCGCGCGACGCGCCGCTCGTCAGCATCGAGGCGGAGGGGCGGCGGCTCTTCCTGCTGCGGGCGGGCGTGGTGGAATCGGCCGTGACGCAGGACAGCGACGGGGGTTATCGGCTCCGATTTGGTGGGGCGGCCGCGCCCTGAGCGGGGCGTCACAACTTTCCGGCTGAGGGGTTCCTTGGGCAGACCCAGTCCGCGCCCGGCGCGGGGAGGACATCATGCGGACCCAGCTTACCCTTGCCCTGCTGCTCACCACGCTGGGCCAGACCCTGGCCTGCCAGGACGCCTCCGGCCCCGGCTTCACGCCCAATCTCGACATCGCCGTCTGCCAGCCCGCGGCCGGCAATCTCTCCAGCGCCATCACCCACCCCTACTTCCCGATGACGGTGGGCCGGCAGTGGGTGCTGGAGGGGGACGACCAGGGCCAGGCGGTGATCCTGCAGGTCACGGCGCTGCCGGACACCGAGCTCGTCGCCGGGGTCTATACCCGGGTGCTGGAGGAGCGGGAGACGGTTGGGGGGGCGCTGCTCGAGGTGTCGCGCAACTTCTTCGTGCAGACCGGGGACGGCACGGTCTGTTACTACGGCGAGGACGTGGACATCTACGACAATGGGGTGATCGTCTCGCACGACGGCGCGTGGCGGGCCGGGGTGAGCGGCGCGACGCCGGGGATCTTCATGCCGGCGACGCCGGCGGTGGGGCAGGCGTTCGAGCAGGAAGTGGCGCCGGGGATCGCGCAGGACCGGGTGACCATCAAGGCCGTGGGGGAGACGACCGTGGTGCCGCTGGGCAGCTACAGCAATACCGTCCGGTTCGCGGAGACCACCCCGCTCGAGCCGGGGGCGAAGTCCACCAAGGTGTACGCCAGCGGCGTCGGGCCGCTGGTGGATGACATCGTGCGGCTCACTTCGGTGACGCCGTGATTCCTTGTTGCTGAGGAACTGCAACTTTCACCACGGAAACACGGAATACACGGAAGTTCACGGAATTGAAGAAGTGGTGATTCTCGCGGCGAACAGTTCCGTGTGATTCCGTGCCTTCCGTGTTTCCGTGGTGGGTGTTTTCCACGCCGTGGCGTCAGGTCCGCCGGCCGTAGCGCAGATAAAGCGCCGGCATCAGCAGCAGGTTGAGCAGGGTCGAGGTGACCAGGCCGCCGAGGATCACCACCGCCATCGGGTGTTCGATCTCCTGCCCCGGGCGGCTGCCGCCCAGCGCGATGGGCACCAGCGCCAGCCCCGTGGCCAGGGCGGTCATCATGATGGGCGCGAGGCGCTCCGCCGACCCGCGCAGCACCAGCTCCCGGCCGAACGGCAGCCCCTCCTCCTGCTCCAGGTGCCGGTAGTGGCTCACCAGCATGATTCCGTTCCGGCCCGCGATGCCCACGACGGTGACGAATCCCACCAGTGACCCGAGCGAGAGCACGCCACCGGTGAGCAGGACCGCCGCCACCCCGCCGATCAGGGCGAACGGCAGGGATCCGAAGACCAGGAGGGTAAGGCGCGGGCTCTGGAAGTCGGTGTAGAGCAGCAGCAGGATGCCGAGCAGCGCCACCGCCGCCGCGACCAGCAACGAGCGGCTGGCGGCCTGGCGTTCGGCGTACTCGCCGAGGACGGTGGCCCGGTGTTCGGCGGGAAACCGCACCCCGCCGAGCTGCGACTCGACGTCGCGCACGACGCTGCCGAGGTCGCGGCCGGCGACATTCAGGGTCACGTCGATCTTCCGGGTGGCCCCTTCGCGGGTGATCTCGTTGAGCGCCGGGACCACCGCGACGTCCGCGACATCGCGGAGCGGCACCTGGCCTCCCGCCGGGGTGTCGAGCAGCAGCCGCCCGATCTCCGCCGGGTCCCGCCGGATCTCCGGCACCCCCCACACCGCCACATCGAACGCCTTCTGGTCCTCGTAGAACTGCCCCACCACCGATCCCTGGATCAGGGTGGTGGCGGCGCGCTGCACCGCCTGCCCCGTGAGGCCGTAGCGCGCCCCCGCCTCCGGGCGGAGCCGCACCTCGATCTGCGGGATCAGCACCTGCGGCTGGACCTTGAGGTCCACCACGCCCCCGATCCCCGCCAGACTGTCGCGAACCACGGCCGCCATCGCGCGCAGGGTCTCGAGGCTGGGCCCGGCGATCCGGACCACGACCGTGGCGCTGGCGCCGGTCAGCACTTCCTTGATCCGTTCCCGGAGGTAGGTGAGCAGGTCGCGGTAGAGTCCCGGATAGCCGTCCACGATCTCCTGCACCCGGGCCACGGTGGCGTCGTAGTCCACCGACGGGTCGAGGCTGATCCACAGTTCGGTGAAGTTCGGGCCCACGACCTCGTCCGCCACCTCCGCCCGGCCGATGTGGCTGCCGAAGTTGCGCACCCCCGGCACGGTGCGCAGCTCCCGGCTGGCCTGGAGGGTGATGCGGTCCATGGCTTCGATGGACGTCCCCGGCTTCTCCACCCAGTGCATGAGGAAGTCGTATTCCTTGAAATGCGGCAGGAACTCCTCGCCCAGGAAGGGCCAGGTCGCCGCCGTGAGCCCGAGGGCGACGACGATGATCCGGATCGCCCGGCCGGGCCGGTCCACCCAGCGGGGCAGCGCCGCCTCGTAGCGGCGCCGCAGCCAGGCCACGGTGCGCGTGGTGTGCGCCGCCTCCGGCGCCCCAGGGAGGAGCAGCAGCGCCATCGCCGGGGTGACGGTGAGCGCCACCAGCAGCGACGCGCCGATGGCCAGGACGTAGGCCAGCGCGAGCGGCCGGAAGAAGGCCCCCGCCAGCCCCTGGAGCAGGAACACCGGCAGGAAGACCAGCACCACGAGAAGGCTGCCGTACACCACCGCGCTGCGGACCTCGAGGGAGGCGCCGAAGACCACCTCCAGGGCGGGCCGGGGCGCCGGGAGCGCGCGATTCTGGCGCAGCCGCCGGGAGATGTTCTCGACGTCGATGATCGCGTCATCCACCACCTCGCCCAGCGCGATGACGAGGCCGGCGAGCACCATCGTGTCCAGGGTGCCGCCCCGCCAGTGCAGCACCAGGCCGGCGGCCAGCAGGGAGAGGGGAATCGCCGTGAGGCTGATGACGCCGGTGCGCCATTCATTGAGGAAGAGCGCCAGGACCAGCACCACGAGGGCACATCCCAGCAGCAGCGCCCGCCGCAGGTTGCCGAGCGACATCTCGATGAAGGTGGCGGGGCGGAAGATGGTGGGGTCCACCTCGACGCCGGCGAGCGCCGGCGCCAGTTCACGGAGCGCCTGTTCCACCCCCTGGGTCACGGAGAGGGTGTTGCCCCACGGCTGCTTCTCCACGATCAGCAGCAGCCCGGGCCCGTCGTTGATGATCGCGTCGCCGATCGGGGCCGGATGGCCCTCCACCACCGTGGCGACGTCGCCCAGCGTGAGCGGGGTCCCGGCGCGCTCCACCACCACCATGCGGGCGAGGTCGGCGGGGCCCCGGATCGGGGAGCGGTGCGCCACCGCGAAGCGCTGGTTCGGGGTGTCCACGAAACCGCCGCCGCCGATCGTCGTGGCCTCCCGGGTGGCGGTCGTCACCTGGTCCAGCGTGACCCCATGGGCCCGGAGACGATCGGGGTCCACCAGCACCTGGAGCTGCCGGTCCCGCTGGCCCCAGATGGCCACGTTGGCGACGCCCGGCACCGCCATGAGCCGGGGCCGGATGGTCCACATGGCCAGGGTGGTGAGGTCCACCTGGGTCAGCGTGGGAGAGCTGATCCCGATCTTGAGCGCCCGGCTGGTGCTGGAGAGGGGCGAGAGGATGACGGGGGGGTGCGCGGCGCCGGGAAGGGTGACGGCGACCGGCGCCAGCCGCTCCTGCACCAGTTGCCGCACCCGCAGCAGGTCCGTGCCCTGGGGGAAGAGCAGCACCACGGAGGAGAGACCCAGCACCGACTTGGAGCGGATGGTGCTCACCCACCCGATCCCGAGCATCGCGTTCTCGATCGGGATGGTCACCAGGCTCTCCACCTCGTCGGTGGAGAGGCCGGGCGCCTCGGTCTGGATCTCGACCAGGGGCGGGGCGAACTCGGGGAAGACGTCGAGCGGCGTCTGCCGCAGGACGCCGGGCCCGAGCAGGACCAGCAGCAGCGCGAGCGCCACCACCGTGACCCGGTGGCGCAGGGCCATTCCGACGAGCGCTCCCATCACTTCGCGGGCCCGAACTCGGTGCTGAACAGCTCCATCGCCCCGATGCGCACCACGCGGGCGCCGACCGGCGGCCCCCGGCGGAGCACGGCGACGTCCCCGACCACATGCTCCACTTCCACCCGCCGCCGCACGAAGACCAGGGAGTCGGTCCGCTCATAGACCCAGGTGCCGCCATTGATGTCCCGGACCACCGCGGACCAGGGCACGACCAGCCCGGCCGCGCTGCCCCGGAGCGGCAGCGAGACCAGCACCCGCTCCCCCGGCCGGAGCTGTCCGCTCGCGTTGGGCAGGGCGAACCAGAGATCCACGTTGGCCGCCAGCGGATCCGCGGTGGGCGGACCGGCGATGCGCCGGGCGAGGTGGCCCCCCGCCGCGGCCGGCTCGCTGATCCCGCGGACCCGGACGCCGAGGGAGAGATCGGCATCGGCCCGGTCGCCGGCGTAGAGCGGCACCCGGAGCCAGAGCGGATCCACATCCTCGATGGTGATCAGCGCCGCCCCCGCGGCCACCCGCTGTCCCGGCGCCACCGCAACATCGAGCACGACCGCGGTGAGCGGCGCCGGGATCGCGATGGCGCCCTCGCTCACGGCATCGAGGTCGCCCCCTTCGAGCTGCCCCGCGCGGGCCCGGGCCGCCGCCAGCTCCGCGTCCGTCGCCGCCTTCTCCGCGCGCGCGTCTTCGACTACCTCGACCGTCCCCACCCCCGCCTTGAGCAGCTCTTCGGCCCGCTCCAGCTTGCGGGTGGCCGACGCCGAGCGGGCCTCGGCGGAGAGCACCGCCTCACGGGCGCCGAAGAGATCCGCCTCCGCCGGCAGAGGCAGGAGCAGCAGCACCTCCTGGCCCCGGGCCACGCTGGAGCCGGCGGCGGGAACACCACCGGCGGGCGCCACGACCGTGCCGGCCCGCGGCGCGCTGAGCACCAGACGTGCCCCGGCACGGCTGACCAGGTCACCGCCGACGGTCCGGAGCCGTGGCACCGACCGGACCGCCACCGTATCGGTCACGATGCCGATCCGGCGCACCGCATCCGCGGTCAGGGTGATGCTGGTGAGGGCGCCTTCCGTGACAGGCTGGGCGATCGTGGCGGGCGGGGTCTTGGCGGGCTTGGCGTCGCCGTCGCAGGCGGTGAGGACGCCGGCGCAGAGCAGGAGGGCGAGCGGTTTCATGCGAGGAAGATCCGCCTCCGCGTTGAGCACAGCAAGGGAGCGCCCCCCGGGCCGGCGCGCCGAGCCGCGGAGGACCACGGGGATCGCATTCACCACGGAATCACGGAATACACGGAAGTTCACGGAATGGAAGAAGTGGTGATTCTCGCGGCGAACTGTTCCGTGTGATTCCGTGGATTCCGTGCTTCCGTGGTGGGCAGTTGTAGTTCGGGCCGCCCACCCCCCTACGGCGTCGCGCCCGCCCCGGCGCCCGGTCCGCCGAGTGCCGCGCGGCCGATGGTCCCGGCATCGGTCCCGAACCAGAGGCTCCGGGTCCGCGGGTCGAAGGTCATGTGCCGCACCACGATGCCCCCGCTCTCGGCGATGGGAATCGGGGTCCCGAAGCTCCGGGTGCGGGGGTCGAACGCCACCAGCCGGTTCGGCTGCACCCCGGTCTCCACCTGCCATACCCGGCCCCGGTCATCCCCGGCCATGGCGTACGGCGCCGAGCGGGCGCCGGCGGGGTTCTGCCACTCTTCGAAGGTCCCGGTCGCGGGGTCGAGCGCGACCAGCTTTCCGCGGGCGTAGTCGCCCGCGAAGATCCGGTCGTCCGGGGTGATCACCAGCCGCCGCGGCCTGGCGCCGGGATCGGGGATGGTGTACTCCCGGAGGGTGTAGCTGGCCGGATCGATCGTCCCGATCCGGTTGGCGCCGAACTCGACGAACCAGGGGCGGTCCTTCGAGTCCATCACGATGCCGTAGGGGCGGGAGCCGGGATTCGGCATGCGGACGATGCGGATGGCCCCGGTGGTGGCGTTCAGGTGCCCCACCGCGTTGGAGCCCTGCAGCGTGAACCAGAGGTTGCCGGCCCGGTCAAAGGTCAGGGTGTGCGGATCGGTCAGGTCCGCCTCCGGCATCGGGTAGCGGGTGATCGCCCCGGTGGCCGGATCCAGCCGGCCGATCATCCCGTTCCGGTTGCCGGCGTACCAGGGGGTGCCGTCCCGCGCCACGATGACGTTGTGGGGGTTGGTCCCGGGGTCGATCTCGTAGCGGCGGAACCGGCCCGAGACCGGGTCCAGCACCGCGAGGTAGTTGCCAGCCTGGCCGACGAACCAGACCCGGCCGTCGGGGGCCACCATGGGATCGCGGGGGCGGCTCTGTTCCCAGGGGACGGGCCACTCGGTGACGGTGGCGGGGGCCTGGGCGGCCGCGGCGAGGGGCAGGAGGAGCAGGATGGGCACGGCGCGCATGATTGAGCCTGATTCTCAAGGGGGCTGGACTCCGGCCGGCCCGTCCCGCGGGCGGCTCCCCCTAACCTGAAGCCGATTCACCGCCCCTTCAAGTTCCCTTCATTGACCCGGGACAATCTTGGTCGGGCATTCCGGCCCATTTCCCGACAGTCGCGATCTACCACTGGCCGCGCTGCCGCCCCCCACACCCGGGCCGCTGGCTCCTTCAGCCGAAGCGGAGGTCGTTCCGATGTCGTTCGCCGCCCCATCCTGGTTCCCCGCCACCGAGTCGGTGGAAGATGAACTCGCCCGCCGCGGGGTCTCCCGCCGGGAGTTCATGGAATACTGCAGCAGCCTCTGTATCGTGCTCGGCGTCGGCAAGTCGGAAGCACCCAGGATGGCCGCCGCGATCCTTGCTGACCGGCGGCCGAGTGTCATCTGGATCCAGCTGCAGGAGTGCACCGGCTGCGTGGAGAGCGTGATCCGGACCTCGGAGCCGTCGATCGGCACCCTGGTGCTGGACCAGATCTCCCTCGACTTCTCCCACACCCTGATGGCGGCGGCGGGCCACGCGGCGGAGTCGGCGGCGGCGGCGGCGATGGCCGCGGAGAAGGGCAAGTACCTGCTGGTGGTGACCGGCTCGATCCCGCTGGCGGACGACGGGATCTACCTGACCATCGGGGGCCGCACCGCCAAGGTCATCCTGGAGGAGGCGGCGGAGGGGGCGGCGGCGATCATCGCGCTGGGGGCCTGCGCCCACTGGGGCAGCGTGCAGGCGGCGCGGCCCAACCCGACGGGGGCGGTGGGGGTCAGCGAGGTCATCAAGAACCGCCCGGTGGTGAACATCGCCGGCTGCCCGCCGATCGCGGACGTGGTCACCGCGACGGTGGCGCACTTCCTCACCTTCGGCCGGCTGCCGGCGGTGGACGGCGACGGGCGGCCGCTGTTCGCCTACGGCGCCCGGATCCACGACCAGTGCCCCAAGCGGGCCAACTTCGACGCCGGCCAGTTCGTGGAGAAGTTCGACGACGAGGGGGCGCGGAAGGGGTGGTGCCTGTACGAGGTGGGCTGCAAGGGGCCAGCGACCTTCTCCCCCTGCCCCATCTTCCAGTGGAACAGCCACACCGACTGGCCGATCGGCGCCGGGCACCCCTGCATCGGGTGCACCGAGCGGGGCTTCTGGGACACGATGACCCCGTTCTACGGCCGGCTGCCGGACGTGGGCGGCTTCGGGATCGAGTCGAAGGTGGACATCCTGGGGGCGGCCCTCGCGATCGGCGCCACCGCCGGTGTGGTGGCCCATGCCGCCGCGACCAGCGTGCACCAGATGCGGGAGCGGAAGCGCTCCCTCCCCGTGGTTGACCCGACGTCCGGCGGCCCCGGCACCCCCAAAGCGTGAGGCGAGAGCAACCCATGGCTGCCACCAAAGTCGTCGTCGACCCGATCACGCGCATCGAGGGTCACCTCCGGATCGAGGCCCAGGCCGAGAACGGGCGGATCAGCAACGCCTGGGCCAGTTCCACCCAGTTCCGCGGCATCGAGATCATCATGCAGGGCCGCGACCCGCGGGACGCCTGGGCCTTCGTCCAGCGGATTTGCGGGGTGTGCACGGTGGTGCACGCCGTCGCCTCCTGCCGCGCGGTCGAGGACGCGCTGGGCATCACCATCCCGCCCAACGCCAACCTGATCCGCAACCTGGTGCACGGGATGCAGTTCATCCAGGACCACGTGATCCACTTCTACCACCTGCACGCGCTGGACTGGGTGGACGTGGTCAGCGCCCTCAAGGCGGACCCGGCCGGCACCAGCCGGCTGGCCCGCTCGATCTCCCCCTGGCCCAACAACTCCGAGACCTACTTCAAGGCGGTCCAGGACCGGCTCAAGAAGTTCGTCTCCGGGGGCCAGCTCGGCATCTTCACCAACGGCTACTGGGGCCACCCGGCGTACAAGCTCCCGCCGGAGGCCAACCTGATGGCGGTGGCGCACTACCTGGAGGCGCTGGACTGGCAGCGGGACGTCATCCGGCTGCACACCATCTTCGGCGGCAAGAACCCGCACCCGAACTTCCTGGTGGGCGGCATGGCCTGCGCCATCAACCTGGAGGACACCGGGACCATCAACGCCGAGCGGCTGGTGGACGTGCAGGCGATGATCCGCCGCGCCCGGGACTTCGTGGAACAGGTGTACTACCCGGACCTGATGGCCATCGCCGGCTTCTACAAGGACTGGGCGGCGATCGGCGGCGGTACGAAGAATTTCCTCTGCGTGGGCGAGTTCCCCGAGGCCGGCGTCAACGACTTCGGCAAGCTCTACTTCCCCCGCGGCGTGATCCTCAACGGCGACCTCAGCACCGTCCACGAGTACGACCACAAGCTGGTCAAGGAGTACATCACCAGCTCCTGGTACGAGTATCCGGGCGGCGATGACGTGGGCCTGCACCCCTACGAGGGTGAGACCAAGGCCAAGTACACCGGCCCGCCGGCGCCGTGGGAGTACCTGCAGGGGCTCGACAAGTACACCTGGATGAAGGCGCCGCGGTACGACGGCAAGCCGATGCAGGTGGGACCGCTGGGCCGCATGCTGGTGGCGTATGCCAGCGGCCACGACGACGCCCAGGGCATCGTCAACGAGGCGCTGGGCCGCCTCGGCGTGGGGCCGGCGGCGCTGTTCTCCACCCTGGGCCGCACCGCGGCCCGCGGCCTGGAGACGGTGCTGATCGCCCGGCGGATGGAGACCTGGTTCAACAGCCTGATCGAGCGGGTGAAGAGCGGCGACACCAAGACCTTCGCCGGCGAGAAGTGGGAGCCCTCCACCTGGCCGGCCAGCTGCGAGGGGTACGGCTACCTCGACGCCCCGCGCGGCGCGCTGGGCCACTGGGTGCAGATCAAGGACGGCAAGATCAGCCGCTACCAGTGCGTGGTGCCCAGCACCTGGAACTGCTCCCCGCGGGACAAGCAGGGCCAGATGGGCCCCTACGAGGCCGCGCTGGTGGACAACCACCCGCTGGTCAACCCGGAGCAGCCGATCGAGATCCTGCGCACCATCCACTCCTTCGATCCCTGCATGGCCTGCGGCGTGCACGTGCTCGATGCCCAGGGCAACGTGGTGACGGAGGTCAAGGTGCAATGAGCGCCACTCCCCTTCCGCCCCAGCCGGCGCCGCCCCGGCCGCGTGGCTTCACCCTGGGGCACCGGATTCCGCCCCCCAGCGGCGAGTACCGGTGGGTGTACCTGTGGGACGCCCCGCTCCGGGCCATGCACTGGCTGGCCGCCATCGCCATCGTGGCGCTGGCGGTGACCGGCTTCTACATCGGGAAGCCGTACTTCATCACCGGCGGCGCCGAGTCCGCGGACCCGTTCGTCATGGGGTGGATGCGGTTCATCCACTTCGCCTCCGCCGCCGTCCTGGTGATGACCGCGATCGTGCGCGGCTACTGGCTGCTCGCGGGCAACAAGTTCGAGCGCTTCGCGGCGCTGTTCCCGGTGCGGCCGCGGGACTGGGTCAACATGTGGAAGCAGGCCAAGTTCTACATGCTGATGGAGCGGCATCCACCGGCGTACCTGGGCCACAACCCGATGCAGCAGCTCAGCTACACCGGGATCTACCTGGTCGCCGCCGTCATGGTGGTCACCGGCTTCGCGCTCTACGGCCAGTCCAACCCCGGCGGCCTCATCAACCGCGGCTTCGCCTGGGTGCCGGCGCTGGCGGGCGGGATCCAGATGGTCCGCTTCATCCATCACGTCCTCACCTGGGTGCTCATCATCTTCATCCCGATGCACATCTACCTCGCCATGCGGGCGGACACCCTCGAGCGCACCGGAGTGATCTCCTCGATCATCACCGGCGGGCGGTTCGTGGACGCGAAGGAAAAGTTCATTGACGCCGAAGATGCGTAGGCCCGCCGCCGGGGCGCTGGTCCTGGGCTGCGGCAACCCGATCATGGGCGATGACGGCCTCGGCCTCGTCGCCCTGGAGCAGCTCCGCCGGGAGTGGGAGCTGCCGCCGTCCGTGACCCTGGTGGATGGCGGCACCTGGGGGATGAACCTCCTCCCCCTGATCGAGGACGCGGCGCAGCTGCTGCTGCTCGACGCGATCCGGGGGGGACAGGCGCCGGGCACGCTGATCGAGATCGAGCGGGCCGACCTCCCCCGGTACTTCAGCCTCAAGATCTCCCCGCACCAGATCGACCTGCGCGAGGTCCTGGGGCTGGCCGAACTCCGCGGCACCCTGCCGGCGCAGGCGGTGGCCATCGGCGCGGAGCCGGAGTTCGTGGACCTCGCCACCGGGCTCACCCCCGCGGTGGCGGCGCGGGTGGATGACGTGGTGCTGCGCGCGGTGGACCGGCTGGCCCACTGGGGATACCGCCCCGCCCGGCGGGACGCGCTGGTTCATGCATGAGCTGAGCCTGGCCCTCGAGGTCTGCCGCATCGCGGAGCTGAATGCGGCCCCCCGCCCCGCGCGCGACGTGCGCACGGTGGCGGTGGAAGTGGGCGAGGATGCCGGGATCGAACTGGAGAACTTCCGCTTCTGCCTGGAGGCCCTGCTCTCCGGCGCCCCGTTCGCCGGGGCCCGGGCGGAGCTGGTATCGCTGCCGGGCACCGATCTCAGGGTGAGTTACCTGGAGGTAGATGATGGCCGTCCGGACGATTGACGTGCGGGAGCGGGTGATGGCCCGCAACGACGAGCTGGCGGCCGTGGTGCGGCAGCGGCTCCGGGACGCCGGGGTGCCGGCGTTCAACCTGGTCTCCTCCCCGGGCTCCGGGAAGACCAGCCTGCTGGAGCGCACCCTGGAGACGCTGGGCGAGGAGCTGGGCATCGCGGTGGTCACCGGCGACGTGCAGACCCAGAACGACGCCGACCGGCTGGCCCGGCGCACCGAGCGGCTGGTGCAGGCGGTGGTGACCGGCGGGGCCTGCCACCTCGACGCGGCCCAGGTCACGGCGGCGCTGGACGCGATCGACCTGGAGCAGACCCGGCTGCTGTTCGTGGAGAACGTGGGCAACCTGGTCTGCCCGGCGAGCTGGGACCTGGGCGAGGTGGCCAAGATCGTGGTGCTCTCGGTGACCGAGGGCGAGGACAAGCCGCTCAAGTACCCCAAGATGTTCCGCATGGCCCGCTACGCGGTGCTCAACAAGATCGACCTGCTGCCGCACCTCGACTTCGACCTCGACCAGGCGGTGGCGTTCGCCCGGCAGGTGAACCCCGAGCTGCGCTTCTTCTTCACCTCCGCCCGCACCGGGGAAGGACTGGACGAGTGGTACCGGTTCCTCCGGGCCGAGGCGCGGGCGCCCGCGCTCCGGTGAGCACCACCCTGCACCCCCGCGCCGGCTGCCGGGCCTCGGTTCGCGGGGTGGTGCAGGGCGTGGGCTTCCGCCCCTTCGTGCACCGGCTGGCGATCCGCTACCAGGTGGACGGCTGGGTCCGGAACGCCTCCGGTGAGGTGGCGCTCGGCCTCGAGGGGGAGGAGGACGCGCTCCACGCCTTCCTGGCGGCGCTGCGGCAGGAGGCGCCGCCGCTGGCCCGGATCGAGTCGGTGACGGTGGACTGGACCGAGCCGACCGGGCTCTCCGGGTTCGTCATCGAGGTGAGCGAGGACCAGCCCGGCGCCCGGCTGCCGGTGCCCCCCGAGATCGCCCTCTGCCCCGCCTGCGAGGCGGAGCTGCTGGACCCGATGAACCGGCGCTACCGCTACCCGTTCATCACCTGCACCGACTGCGGACCGCGCTACAGCATCATCCAGCGGCTGCCGTACGACCGCGAGCGGACGACCATGCGGGCCTTCACGCCCTGCCCCGCCTGCGAGCTCGAGTACCAGACCCCCGGCAACCGCCGGCACCACTCCGAGACCAACAGCTGCGCCGCCTGCGGCCCCGCCCTCTGGTACGAGTGCCGCGGGGCGGCCGACCCCGACGCCGTGGCTGAGGGGGCGCTGCGCGAGGCGGCGCGGCTGCTCGAGGGCGGCGGTATCCTGGCGCTGCGCGGCTTTGGCGGATTCCACCTGGCCGCCGACGCCACCAGCCCCGAGGCGGTGGAGCTGCTCCGGCGCCGGAAGGGGCGCGAGGCCAAGCCATTCGCGGTGATGGTCCGCTCGGTGGAGGAAGCACGCCGGCTGGCGGTGGTGAGCGCCGCCGAGGAGGAGCTGCTGCAGTCGCCGGAGCGGCCCATCGTCCTGCTCCAGGCGCGCGCGGAGGCAGCGCTCGCGCCCGCGGTGGCGCCCGGGGTCGGGACCCTCGGCGTGATGCTTCCCAGCACGCCGGTTCACCTGCTGCTGGCGGAGCTGGTGGACCGGCCGCTGGTCATGACCAGCGGCAACCGGACCGATGAGCCGATCGCGATCGGGAACCAGGAGGCGCGGCGGCGGCTGGCGGTGATCGCCGACGGCTTCCTGCTGCACGACCGCGAGATCCTCTCCCGGGTGGACGATTCCGTGCTTCGGGTGGTGCAGGGCGAGCCGGTGTACCTGCGGCGCTCCCGCGGCTACGCCCCCTTGCCGGTGCCGCTGCCGGTCGCGTCGCCGGTGCCGCTGCTGGCGGTGGGCCCGCACCTCAAGAACACCTTCACCCTCGCCATCGGCGACCAGGCCTGGGTGAGCCCGCACATCGGCGACCTCGAGGATCTCGAGGGGCTGGAACACTTCCGGCAGACGCTGGCGGTGTATCGCCGGCTCTTCGCGCTGGAGCCCGCCGCGGTGGCCTACGACCTCCATCCGGGCTACCTCTCCACCCGGCTCGCGCACGAGCTCAACCTGGCCACGATGGTCGGGGTGCAGCATCACCATGCCCACATCGCCGCGGTGCTGGCCGAGCATGGCGAGGAGGGCCCCGCCATCGGGGTGGCCTTCGACGGCACCGGCTACGGCAGCGACGGCGCCGTCTGGGGCGGCGAGATCCTGCACGCCGACCTGCGCGGCTTCCAGCGGCTGGCGCACCTCCGCTACGCGCCGCTCCCGGGCGGGGACCTCGCGGCCCGCCGCCCCTGGCGGGCGCTGCTGGGGCTCGCGTCCCTGGACGGCTCCCTGCGCGGCGTGGCCCAGCGGGCGCTCAGCGAAGTGCCGGAGACCGAACTGGCGCTGGTGGAGCGGCAGCTGGCGAGCCAGATCAACAGCCCGCTCACCTCATCCGTCGGCCGGCTGTTCGACGCGGCCGCCGCGCTCCTCGGCCTCCGCGGCGCCGCCGCGTACGAGGGCCAGGCGGCGATGGAGCTGGAGCACCTGGCCGGCAGCCGCACGGCGGCGGAGTACCCGATGCCGCTCGAGGAGGGCGAGGACGGCGGCTTCGTCCTCGACCCGGTGCCGCTGCTGGTGCGGCTCGGGGTGCGGCGGCAGCGCGGCGCCGACCCCGCCGACCTGGCCGCCGACTTCCACGCCAGCCTGGCCCGCGGCACCGAGCTGGCCGTGCGGCGCGCGGCGGAACTGGCGGGCTGCGCCACGGTAGTGCTGGCGGGAGGCGTGTTCCAGAACGCGCGCCTGCTGGCGTCGGTCCGCACCAGGCTGGAGCTGGCGCGTTTCCGGGTGCTCACCGCGAGCGCCCTCCCCCCGAACGACGGCGGCGTGAGCTACGGGCAGGCGGCGGTGGCCGCGGCCCGCCTCGCCCGACCCCTCACGTCCTGAGGAGGACACCATGTGCCTGGGCATTCCCGGCCGCATACTCGATACCCGGGACGACCGGGGGCTGCTGATGGGCTCGGTGGACTTCAGCGGCGTGCGCCGCGAGGTCTGCCTGGCCTACGTGGCGGACCAGGTCACGCCGGGGGACTACGTCGTGGTCCACGTGGGCTTCGCCATCAGCCGGGTGGACGAGATCGAAGCGCGCCGCACCTTCGAGGCGCTGCAGGAGATGAGCCAGCTCGAGGAGCTGGACTGGATGCGGGAGGTGGCGGACCAGGGGCTGCAGGGGATGCCGCCGCAGGAGGCCCGATGAAATACCTCGACGAGTACCGCGACGGCGCGGTGGCCCGGGGGATCATCGCGCGCATCAAGGAGACCGCGACCCGGCCCTGGACGCTGATGGAGGTCTGCGGCGGCCAGACCCATACGATCGTGCGGCAGGGACTCGACCAGCTGCTGGAGGGGGCGGTCGAGATGATCCACGGCCCCGGCTGCCCGGTGTGCGTCACCCCGCTGGAGCAGATTGACAAGGCGCTCGCCCTGGCGGCCCGGCCCGACGTGATCTTCACCAGCTTCGGCGACATGCTGCGGGTCCCCGGCTCCTCCTGCGACCTGCTGCAGGTGCGGGCCCGGGGCGGCACCATCCGGGTGGTCTATTCGCCGCTCGACGCGCTGGAACTGGCCATCAAGAACCCCGACCGGCAGGTGGTGTTCTTCGCGGTCGGGTTCGAGACCACGGCGCCGGCCAACGCCATGGCGGTGTGGCGGGCCCGGCAGCTCAACGTGCCCAACTTCAGCATCCTGGTCTCCCACGTCACGGTGCCCCCCGCCATGACGGCCATCCTCGACGCCCCCGACAACCGGGTGCAGGGATTCCTGGCGGCGGGGCACGTCTGCGCCGTGATGGGCTGGAAGGAGTACGAGCCGATCGCGGCGAAGTACCGGGTGCCGATCATCGTGACCGGCTTCGAGCCGGTGGACATCCTGGAAGGGATGCTGATGGCGGTCACCCAGCTGGAGCAGGGGCGGCACGAGGTCGAGAACCAGTACGTGCGCTCGGTGCAGCGGGACGGCACCCCGCCGGCGCAGGAGCTGGTGCGGACAGTCTTCCGCCTGGCCGACCGGCAGTGGCGCGGCATCGGGACCATCCCGGGGAGCGGGCTCACCCTGCGCGAGGAGTACGCCGACTTCGACGCCGAGCTGCGCTTCGGCCTGGGCGACATCCACGCCGAGGAGCCGGCGGAGTGCCGGGCCGGCGAGGTGCTGCGCGGGATGCTCAAGCCCAGCGGCTGCTCCGCCTTCGGCACCCGCTGCACCCCCGAGCATCCGCTCGGGGCGCCGATGGTCTCCTCCGAGGGGGCCTGCGCCGCCTACTACAACTACGCCCGGTTCCGGAGCCCGGCCGGTCCCACGGGAGTCCCGTCATGACCACGGTGCGTTTCGACGGCCCCGCCTGCCCGACGCCGCTGGTGGACACGGAGCGGGTGCAGCTCGGCCACGGGAGCGGCGGCAAGCTCTCGGCGCGGCTGCTCAAGGACCGGTTCCTGCCCCACCTGGGGAATCCCTTCCTGGCCCAGCTCAGCGACGGCGCGGTGGTCCCGCTCGGCGGCGCCGAGGCGGTGCTGTCCACCGACACCTTCGTGGTCAGCCCGCTGGAGTTCCCCGGCGGGGACATCGGGATGCTGGCGGTGCACGGCACCGTCAACGACGTCGCCATGATGGGGGCGCGTCCCTGCTACCTGACCGCCGGGTTCGTGCTGGAGGAGGGACTGCCGCTCGACCTGCTGGAGCGGATCGTCCGCAGCATGGCGGCGGCGGCGCAGAGCGTCGGGGTGCCGCTCGTGGCGGGCGACACCAAGGTGGTGGAGCGGGGCAAGGCCGATGGGCTCTACATCAATACCACCGGACTCGGCCTGCTCGACCCGGCCTTCCGGCCGGGGCCGGCCCGGGCGCGGCCGGGAGACGTCATCCTGGTGAGCGGCGAGATCGGCCGGCATGGCATGGCCATCATGGCCGCGCGCGAGGGGCTCGCCTTCGAGAGCGCCATCACCAGTGACACCGCGAGCCTGGTCCCGCTGGTGGAGCGGCTCAAGGCGGCCGCGGGGGATGGCATCCGGGTGCTGCGCGATCCGACCCGCGGCGGGCTCGCCAGCGCGCTCAACGAGATTGCCCAGGCGTCGAAGGTGGGGATGCGGCTGGTGGAAGACCGGATCCCGATCCCGGTCGAGGTGGGCGCCGCCTGCGAGATCCTCGGGCTGGACCCGATGTACGTGGCCAACGAGGGCGTGCTGACCGCGATCGTGGCCCCCGACCAGGCCGCCGCCGCGCTGGAGGCGCTGCGGGGACACCCGATCGGCGCCGGCGCGCGGCAGATCGGGGTGGTCACCACCGACCATCCGGGCTATGTGGTGCTGGAGACCCGCATCGGCGGCACCCGGGTGGTGGACCTGCTGCCCGGGGATCAGCTGCCGCGGATTTGCTAGCGGTAGCGACGGTAGCGACGGTAGCGACGGTACCGTTTACCGTCGCTACCGTCGTTACCGCCACTCTCCCCCTAGAAAAGCCCTTCTATAGACAGGTACCGCTCGCCGGTATCGTAGCAGAACGCCAGCACCCGGCTCCCCGCCGGGAGCTCGGGCAGCTTCTTCGCCACCGCGGCGAGGGAGGCCCCCGACGACGGGCCGATGAAGATCCCCTCCTCCTTCGTGGCGCGCACGGCGTAGATGAAGGCCTCCTCCTCCGTCACCTGGATGGTGCCGTCGAGGGTGGCGGTGTGGAGGTTCGCCGGGATGAAGCCGGCGCCGATGCCCTGGATCTTGTGCGGGCTGGGCTGGCCGCCGGAGATCACCGGCGACTTGGCCGGCTCCACGGCAAAGGTCCGGAGCTTCGGGAACTTCTCCTTCAGCGCCTCGCTCACGCCGGTGATGTGCCCGCCGGTGCCCACGCCGGTGATCAGCACATCGATGCCCTCGGGGAAGTCGGCCAGGATCTCGCGGGCGGTGGTCCGCCGGTGGATGTCGATGTTGGCCGGGTTCTCGAACTGCTGCGGCATCCAGGCCCCCGGGGTGCTGGCGACCAGCTCCTTCGCCCGCTCGATGGCCCCCTTCATCCCCTTCTCCCGCGGCGTCAGGTCCAGCTGGGCGCCGTAGGCGCTCATGATGCGGCGCCGCTCGATGGACATCGACTCCGGCATCACCAGCACCAGGCGGTAGCCCTTCACCGCCGCGGTCATGGCTAGCCCGATCCCCGTGTTCCCGGAGGTCGGCTCGATGATCACGCTGTCCTTCTTGAGCACCCCGCGGCGCTCGGCGTCCTCGATCATCGACAGGCCGATGCGGTCCTTGATGCTGCCGCCGGGGTTGGCCCGCTCCAGCTTGAGCCAGACCTCCGCCTCCGGCCCGTACAGCCGGTTGAGCCGGACGTGGGGGGTGTTCCCGATGGTCTCGAGGATGTTCCGGGCTCTCATGGGCGGATCTCCGGGGCGGGCGTCATTTCAGATATTGTACTCCAGCAGCGGCTCATCCGCGACCCGCGGGCGCTCGATCGTGGCGCCGTGGGTGACCACCGAGCCGGGCGGGACGCTGTGGGTCAGCCAGACGTTGCCGCCGATGACGCTGCCGGCGCCGATGACCGTGTCGCCGCCGAGGATGGTGGCGTTGGCGTAGATCACGACATCGTCCTCGATCGTGGGGTGGCGCTTCTGCCGGGCCAGGTCCTTGCGCACGCTGAGCGCGCCGAGGGTGACGCCCTGGTAGAGCCGCACCCGGTCCCCGATCAGCGACGTCTCGCCGATCACGATGCCGGTGCCATGATCGATGGCGAGCGAGCGCCCGATGCGGGCGCCGGGATGGATGTCGATCCCCGTCTCCCGGTGGGCGAACTCCGAGATCAGCCGCGGCAGGAGGACCGCCCCGCCGGCCGCGAGGGTGTGCGCGATCCGGTGACAGGCCAGCGCGCGGAACCCCGGGTAGGCCAGGATCACCTCGTCCACGCTGTGGGCGGCGGGGTCCGCCTCGCAGGTGGCCTGGGCATCCCGCTCCATGGCCTCCCGCAGCGCCGGCAGGGCGGCGATGAACTGTTCCCCCGCCTTCGCGGCCGGCCCGGCGGGCATGCCCTGCGCCACCAGGAAGGCGTCGAGGATCACCCGGAGCCGGTCCACCTCCCCGCGGACCTCCGCCGGGGTGGCGCACCGGGTGGGCGCAAAGTGGGGGAACAGCAGGGCGAGGGCGGCGTGCGCCAGCTCCTCCGCCTTCTGCGCCGCCTGGACCGGGAGGGCATAGGCCTCCCGGGCCGCCGCGGTCCGCGCAATGAAGCCCGCCAGGGGATCGCTCATCCGCTGCAAGCTAACCGGCGGCGGGCGAACCGGGAGCGGCCAGCGCCGCCCGCACCGCGACCAGCAGCTCCTGGGCGGTGAAGGGCTTCTGGAGCAGGGCGGTGTCGGGGTCGAGGATGCCGTGCGCGCCCAGCTCGTCGCCCGGATAGCCGGACATGTACAGGATGCGGATGCCGGGCCACCGCCGCCGCAGCCGCTCCGCCAGCATCGGGCCGCTGGCCCCGGGCATGATCACGTCGGTGAGCACCAGGTCCACCGGCGTCTCCCGGCCCGCCATCACCGCCTCCGCCTCCTGGGCGTTGTGGGCCCCGATCACCTGGTAGCCCGCGGCCTCGAGGATCCGCTGCGCCGCCTTGAGCAGCGCGGCTTCGTCCTCCACCACCAGGATATCCTCGCTGCCGCGCGCCGGGTCGGGGGCGGCGGCGGGCGGGGCCGTGGCGGCGACCGCATCCACCAGGGGAAAGAAGATCCGGAAGCGGGTGCCCTGCCCCACACTGCTTTCGGCGGTGATGAACCCGCCGTTCTGCCGCACGATGCCGTACACACTGGCCAGCCCCAGCCCGGTCCCCTTGCCCTGACCCTTGGTGGTGAAGAAGGGCTCGAAGATGCGGGGCAGCGTCTCGGGGTCGATCCCCGCCCCGGAGTCCTCCACCTCCAGCACGGCGTAGGCCCCGATGGGCACCGCCATGAAGCGGGTGACCAGGGGGGCCCCCAGCACCAGGTCCCGGACCCGGATGCGGAGCGTCCCGCCGCTGGGCATGGCGTCCCGCGCGTTGGCGGCGAGGTTGAGGAGAATCTGTTCCACCTGGGACCGGTCCACCCGCACCATGGCCCCGGTGGCGGTGAGCTCGGTCTCCAGCGTCACCCGGGCGCCCAGCAGGCGGGAGACGAGGCGCAGGGTCTCCTCCGTGACCCGCCGCAGGTCGTGCACCTCGGGCTCGATCAGCTGCCGGCGGCCGAAGGCGAGCAGCTGGCGGGTGAGGGCGGCGGCACGGATGGCCGAGTGACGGATCTCATCGAGGTCGGCCCGGGCCGGATGATCCGGTGGGGTATTGCCCAGCGCGAGGTCCGTGGAGGCGAGCACGGTCGTGAGGATGTTGTTGAAGTCGTGGGCCACCCCGCCGGCCAGCCGCCCGATGGCCTCCATCTTCTGGGCCTGGCGCAGCTGCTCCTCCAGCAGCTCCCGCTCGGTGAGGTCCCGGCAGTTGAGCACGACGCCCCCGACCTCCGGCTCGCGCAGCAGGTTGGTGACGACCGACTCGAAGCTGCGCCATTCGCCCCCGGCATGGTGCATCCGCCAGCGGATGGTGGCGGAGCGCCCGGGCTGGAGGGTGAGGTCCAGCAGGAACCGCTCTCCCCGCTCCTGGTCGTCGGGGTGCAGCAGCTCGGCCACGGGCAGCCCGACCACCTGCTCCGGCGACTGCCCCAGCACCTGCTGCACCGCCGGGCTGGCGAAGCGCACGATCCCCTCGAGATCGGCCAGCAGGACCAGGTCGGTGGAGTGCCGCACCAGCGACTCGAGGCGCACCTCGCTCTGGCGCGCCGCCCGCTCCGCGAGCAGGCTCACGTTCTCCGCCACCGCAAGCGCCTCGCGCACCAGCAGGAGCGCCACCACCACCACCAGCCCCAGGGAGAGGACGCTGAGGACGCCGGGCCACTCCGCCAGCGCCACCCAGCAGAGGAGCAGCGCCAGGCTGGCCAGCACGTAGAGCGGCAGCTGGCTGGGCGGCTGGTACTCCGCCACCGACTCCGGACCGGTCGTGGCCGGCAGCACCGGGCCGCGCCGGTAGTACGCGCCGCTGGCGATCATGAACAGGTAGCTCAGGGCGTACAGCGGGTCGGTCCAGGCCGGCACCGCCCCCTGGTTCTCCATGAACACCACCTGGTAGGCGAGGTCCGCGCCGGCGTTGACCGCGAGCCCGAGCAGCAGCAGCCGGAAGGCGGTCCGGCTCGGCCCGGGGCGGCCCCGGAGGGTGAGTTCGGTCGCCAGGCCGAGCGTCACCAGGTCCCCGGCGGGGTAGCTGAGGCCGATGAAGGCGGCGAAGCCGTCGCCATAGGCGGGCATCACCTTCTGCACCACCAGGCTCCAGATCACCACCGCCAGCCCGACCACGACGATCGCGGCGTCGAGCGCCAGCTTCCACCACTCCAGCCGCCGCCGCCGCGCGCGGGGAAACTGGAACAGGCCGTAATAGAAGAGGGGGTAGGAGGCGAGGTAGAACAGGTTGAACAGCGAGAGGGTCGGGTCACGGCCGAGCCGGGTCTCGATGAACCAGGCGGTGTTCCCGATGCCGATCATCACCAGGCCCGCGGCGATCCACCGCAGCCCGGCGCGGACATCGGGATCGAAGCGCGGCCGGAGGGTGGGATGGACCAGCGCCCAGGCCGCGCCGAGGTTCAGGGGAATGAACCCGAAGCTGTAGAAGACGCCGCCCGCGGCCGTCGGCTGCTGGCGCTGGAGTTCATTGAGCGTCACGAAGAGCAGGGAATACCCGGCCGCAACCAGCACGAACGGGGCTTCGTGGGCCAGCGCGCGGAGACGGGCGAACAGACCGGGCCGGAGGATCATCGGGTGGGGGCCATTCATGGCCCAGGAAGCAGGGGGATGGCCTAAGATATACCACTCGCTCGCCGGGGCGAGGGCGAATATCCTTCCCCCCGCTCCCGGGGGATCCGATGCACGTGCTGGTCATCAACGCAGGCAGCGCCACGCTCAAGTACAAGCTGGTCCGGGTGAACGGGGACGCGCTCCGCATCCTGGCCGAGGGGCGGGAGGAGCTCGACCACGGCCACGGCGAGGCGGTGACCCGCCTGCTCGGCACCCTCCCGGCCCGGCCCGACGCGGTGGCCCACCGGTGGGTGCATGGCGGGGACCGGTTCGGCGACGTGGCGCTGGTGACCGACGCGGTCATCGCCGAACTCGAGTCGCTGCTGCCGCTCAACCCGCTGCACGGCGAGGGGACCCTCGCCGGCCTCCGCGCCACCCGGCACCTCGGGGTGCCGGTGGTGGCCGCGTTCGACACCGCCTTTCACCGCACCCTGCCCCCCGTGGCCCGGCGCTACGCCGTGCCCGCGGAAACCGCGGTGCACCGCTACGGCTTCCACGGCTGGTCCTGCCGCTCCGTGATGGAGCGGTACGTCGAGCTGACCGGCCGCGCCAATCCATCGCTGATCGTGCTGCACCTGGGGAACGGCGCCTCCGCGACCGCGATCCGGGACGGCCGGTCGGTGGACACCTCGATGGGGCTCTCGGTGCTGGAGGGGCTGGTGATGGGCACCCGGCCCGGCGACATCGACGCGGGGGTGCTGCTGCACCTGCTGCGGACCGGGCACACCCCGGAGACGCTCACCGACCTGCTCTACCGCCGCTCCGGCCTGCAGGCCCTCGCCGGGGAGAGCGACGTCCGGCCGCTGCTCGCGCGCCGCGACAGCGACGCGGCCTTCGCCCTCGAGCTGTTCTGCTACCGGGTGCGGAAATACGTGGGGGCCTACCTCGCGGTCCTCGAGGGCCGGGCCCAGGCGCTGATCTTCACCGGCGGCATCGGGGAGGGGTCGAGCCTGATCCGCGGGCGGATCGCGACGCCCTTGGCGTGGGCGGGCCTTGCGTATGGCGAGGACCACGACGGCACGCGGGAGGGACGCATCTCCGCCGCGGGATCGCGGCTCGAGGCGTGGGTGATCCCGACGCGGGAGGAAGAGCTGATTGCGCGGGAAGCGGCGCGGCTGCTCGGCGCCCCCGGCGGTGGCGCGTAGCGGGGTGTCTCAGGGCGCCGTGGGTGGCACGACCTGGAGCGTGAGTGAACTGGTGGTCCCGGTGCCCTGGGGCGCGGCGGCGGTGCCGGTGCGGGTCGCGGCAAAGGTCCCGCCCAGCAGCCGCTCCAGCGGATGGGCCCCGGGCCCGCGGGTGGGGCCGCGGGTGGTGAGCACCGGCTGGAAGTCCACCCGGGCGCGGGTGGCGAACAGCTTGAGCACCTCCGCCCCGAACGGCTCGGTGGCGTAGAAGCAGATGTTCGAGGTGTAGCGCGCGCCCGGGGGGAGCAGGTTGTCCTCCCCGCTCAGGTCCGGGCGGGGAAAGAGCTGGCCGATCTCGCCGTCGGGCGTCAGGTCCAGCACCGCGATGAAGGCCGGATCGGCGCCCTCGTTCACGAAGCGGAGGAAGAAGCCGTCGTTGGGCCGGAGCACCCACTGGCTGCCCGGCGTGAGCCGGGCCCGCACGTTGACGGTGTCGGACTGGCGCGCGTCACAGCTGCCGTCGGCGCCGAACCGATGGGTGGCCGGCACCAGCTCGATCCGCACCCGGATCCTCGGATCCTGCATCTCCACCTGCTTGAGGTACGAACTCCGCGCCAGGGTGCGGACCCGTTCGGTGAGGGTGGCCCGGCCCGCCGGCGTCGTCGCGTCCACCGGCGGGAGCAGCGCCACCGTGGTGTCCTGGGTCCAGGCCACCGTAAGCGGCGCCCCGCCCCGGGTGGCGGCGCCGACCGGCCGGATCATGAGTTCGCCCAGGGAATCGGCAATTTGGATGACCCCGCTCCGGCCGAAGTCCGCGGCGAGCGCCTGGCGCTGGGCCGGCGGAATCGCGGGATCGAGCCGCACCCGGACCCGGAACTCCGCAAAGGCGTACTCGGTCACGAAGGCCCAGCTGGCGGCGGCGCGGGCGGGGGAGACGCCCCCCTCCAGCCGGACCAGCGCCGCCACCTCGGTGGCGCGGGCCACCACGCCCTGCGCCAGCTGGGTGCCCGCCGTGGGTTCGGCGGTGCCGCCGGGGTGGAACGCCAGCCGGGTGCCGGGCAGCAGCCCCACCAGGCTCCCCCCCTCGAGCCGGAGCAGCGAATCCCCCTCGGCGCCCACCACCCGGACGTACGGCTTCTGGGTCACGGCCCGTCCGCTGAACAGCGCCACATCGGCGTCGCCCTCGAGCTGGGGCGTCTGCAGCGGCACCTCCCCCTGCATCCACCCCTTGAGCCGGTCGAAGACCGCGCGGTAGGTCGCGGTGCCCCCGGCGGCGTCGAGGGTGGCGAGCACCCGCGCCAGCCCGACGGAGAGCGAGCCGGCGGTCAGGTCCTGGTCCTTGAGCTCCACCTCGCTCGCGAGCTGGTCCTGCCGGGCGGCGGAAAAGATCACCATCGGCGCGAGTCCCCCAGCCGTGGCCTCGCCGCCGCGGGTGGCCGCGGCGGGCCGGATCCAGTCGCTCCCGTCGGCGCTGCCCCGGGTGGCGGTCCGGGCCGGCTTCCCGATGGGCGGCAGCCCGCCGCGGACCGGGAGGGCGCTCCGGGTGGCGGAGCCGGAGTGGCAGGCGTCGATGAAGACCACCACATTGCCGCCGCCGGCCACCCTGGCCCGGAGCGCCTGCAGCCGCGGCTCGAGTTCGTCGTCGCGCACGTGCAGCTCCCCGCGGTAGGTGGCGGGGTCCACGTCGGCCCGGGCATCAATGGGGACCAGCACCTCGTCCAGGCCGTCCAGTTCATCGCCGTTGTCGTCGGTGACCTGGTGGCCGTGCCCGCTGTAGTGAATCACCACGACGTCGCCCGGCCGGGCGTCGGCCACCAGCGTGTCGAGGGCGGCGAGGATCCCGGCGCGGGTGGCCTGGGCGTCGGCGAGGAGCCGGATGGCGGTCGAGTCGAACCCCTGGCGCTGGAGCGCGGCCCGGATCAGGGGGACATCGTTGTCGGAGTGGAGCCGGGTGTAGCCGCTGGCGCGCGGGTAGCGGGCGATGGCGATGATCAGGGCGAGCTTCCGGCCGCTGTCGGGCGCGGGGGATCCAGGGGGAGAAGGCGACTGGAAGCCGGTCGCGCCGGGGAGCGGCGCCAGCAGGAGGGCGCCCACCAGGGACAGGTGCGCCAGCGGAGAAGGCATCATTATCAGGAAGGCTCGGGGCCGGGGTGGTCTCGGGCGAGAGTATGCGCCACCGGGCTCAACTTGCACGACCGGCGGCAGGTGACGACACTGTAATCTATGGAGCGCGTGCGACCGGAGGGACGGTCCGCGTTCTGCAGCAGCCTTGCCAGCCTCACGCCGGAACCCACGTCCTCCCCGGACCGCCATGCGCTCGATGCACCGCAGGATCTTCACGCTCGCCCTGTCGCTGCTGGCCGCCGCCCTCCCGACGGGGGTGCGCGCCCAGTCCGGTCAGCTCGAAACCCGGATCCTCTATTACCCCGTCGCGGCGCTGCTCGGCCAGCGGGGGGACAGCACGCTGGTCCGGGTGGCCGGGGGCCGGGACGACGGGCTCTACCCCGGCAGCCGCGGCACGGCGCGGGCGCGCTGGACCAGCGGGGACAGCACGCGGAACGGGGACGACTACCTGGGCCAGGCGGAGGTGCTGACCGCCGACCGCGACTCGAGCACCGTCGTGGTGCGGCTGGCGCGGCCGGCGGACCCCGCCGGCCGGCTCCGTGAGGGAGACCTGGTGGCGCTGGGGAGCCGCGTCCCCCGGCCCCCCCGCGCCGGACTGCTGAGCGACCTGCTGCGGCTCCGCATCGAATTCCTCGGGACCTCGCGCCAGGAGCTCACCCCGCGCCGGGCCATCCTGCGATTCGACGGCGATTCGCTCGAGCGGGTGGTGCTCGATTCCCTGCTGGCCAGCGTCCGGGAAACGGCGAACCTGCTCCAGGACGACTACGACAGCACCAGCAGCCTCGGCGCCCCGCTCAAGGGCGGCCGCTACCGGGGCCGCTCGGTGATGCAGGTCATGCTGGCCGCGACGCCGGGAGACCTGCTCGCCTTCCTGCGGTTCGTGCGGTCGTACCCGGGCAAGTACATGGGCAGCCGGTGGCGGGTGGACGAGACCTTCGCCACCTGGGTGCTGAACGACGGGCCCTTCGGCGACGACGAGCTGCGCGACACCCTGCTGGTGAGCGGCCCGGAGCGGCGGCGCCAGCTGCTGGCGGAGCACACGAAGCAGTTCAAGGATGCCTTTGCCACGGCGTGGAACAATACCACCTCCACCTGGAGCGACGCGGGCCGGGTGGAGGACGCGACCCGGCTCAACCAGCTGGTGCTGGAGGCGGCGGCGCAGCTCGACGATCCGGCGGCCCGGGCCTGGGCGCTGTTCCAGCGGGCGCAGCTGGAGGAGAAGGCGGCGCGCAACGACGCCGCGCTGGTCACCCTGCGGGAGGCGGCGGCGCTGTTCGAGCGCACCGGCGAGGCCCAGGGGGCCAGTTTCTCGCTGTCGCGCATCGCGGGGATCGAGACCGAGCGCGGCAACTACGCCGTGGCGCTCGCCATCCACGACTCCGCCATCGCCGCCAAGCGCCTGCTGGTGGCGGGGGACGAGGCCGGCCCGCTGTTCGCCAGCCTGGGGCATTCGCTCTTTGGCCGGGGCAACGTGCTCGAGAAACTGGGCCGGTGGGACGAGGCCCGTACCGCCTTCGAGGAGGCGGTGCAGGTGTACGGCCGCTCCAACACCGAGCAGGGTCCCACCCATCAGGCCGACGCCCGCGGCCGGATCGCCGGCATCCTGGGCAAGCAGGGAGACCACGCCCGCGCCATCGAGATCTACCGGGCCAACCTCCAGTACCACCGCGACCTCGCCAACCCGGAAGGGGTGGCGGACCAGCTCGACAATATCGGCTACCACACCTCGATGCTGGGGCGGAAGGCCGAGGCCATCGCCCTGTGGGACAGCGCCTACACGCTGCACCTCCAGACCGGCGAGCTGGACGACGCCGGCTACGCCCGTTCGGCGGCGGCGCAGGCCTGGTGGAACATCGGGAAGTACCCCGACGCGATCGCGGCGCACCAGGAGGCGGTGAGTCTCCGCCGCCGCGCCGGGAGCCGCACCGGCGAGGCCTATTCGCTGAGCAAGCTCGCCGGGCTCTACCGCGACAGCGGCGACCCGCGCCGCGCGCTGGCCTACTACGACAGCGCGGCGGCAGTGTACCGCGCCGCCGGGGACCAGAGCGGCGAGGCGACCCTGCTCAAGGAGCAGGGGGACCTGTTCCGCACCCAGGAGGATTATCCCCGCGCCCTGGCGGCGTACCGCCAGTCGCTCGCGATCACCCGGCGCATCGGGGCGACGGCGGAGACCGGCGCCACCCTCTACCAGGTGGGAGACGTCCACTACTTCGCGGAGCGCTACGACAGCGCCACCGCCGCGTACACCGAGGCGCTCGCCCTGCAGCGCCAGAGCGGCGACCGCCGGGCGCAGGTGCTGAGTGTCGCGAGCCTGGGGCTCGCGGCCGAGAAGCTGGGGCGGCCCGGCAGCGCCGACAGCCTGTACCGCGAGGCCGGCACTCTCCTGGCCACCCTCGACGATCCGGGGCTGGGCGCCTGGATGGCGGCGCTGGTGGGCCGGCGCTTCCGCGCCCGCAACCAGGGAGACAGCGCGCTCGCCTCCTATACCCGGGCCCGGGAGCTGTACCGCTCCGTGGACGACCGGCAGAACGAGGCCGAGCAGGAGCTGCGCCTGGGGGAGATCCTGGCCGACCGCGGCCGCTTCGCGGAGGCCCGGGCCCGCTACGACGCCGCGCTCGCCGCCGCCACCCGGGACAACCGGCGGACCCAGCAGGCCTCCGCGCTGGTCGGGATCAGCTGGGTGGAACTGATGACCGGCAACTACGGGCCGGCGCTGGAGGCGGCGGAGCGGAGCCGGACGCTGAGCGAGTCGGTGCAGAATGCCTGGGGGATGGGCAGCGCCTACAACCTCATGGGCAGCGTGCTCAATTCCCGCGGCCGCTACACCGAGGCGCTGGGCTGGTACCAGCGCGCCGACAGCGTCTTCGCCACGCTCAACAGCGCCTCGGCCCGGTCGTCGCCGGCCAACAACATCGGCACCATCTATTTCTGGCAGGGGGACTACGCCCGCGCGCTGCCCCAGTTCGAGGCCGCGGTGCGGCTGCTCGACGCCGCCGGGCCGGAGGGGGTGGATCCCGACGCCCGGTCCACCTATGTCGGGAACATCGGCGAGGTGCACTACGAGGAGCGGCGCTACCCCGAGGCGGAGCGGGCGCTCACCGACGCGCTGGGCATCGCGGCGGCGGCGGGGCTGGTGCGGCTGGAGGCGAGCCACCTCACCGTCCTGGCCAAGGTGGCGCTGGCGCAGGCCAACCTGCCGCTGGTGCGGCAGCGGCTGGCCGGCGCGGACAGCCTGGCCCGCCGGGCGGGGCTCCGGAGCCAGCTGGCCGAGATCGCGACGGTGCGAGGGAAGGCGGAGCGCACCGCCGGCGACCTGCCGGCGGCGGGGCTGTCGCTCACCGAGGCGGTGGAAGTGGCCCGCGCGGTGGGGAGCACCAAGCTGCTGTGGGAGCCGTTGTTCGAACTGGCGCTGGTGCGGAAGGCGGAGGGGGATACCACCGCCGCGCTCGCGCTGCTGGAGCAGTCGGCCACGGTCATGGAGGAGCTTCGGGGCCAGGTCGCGGGTGGCGAGGCGGCGCAAAAGCTGTTTGCCTCCGGCGAGGTCCAGGGCCGGGTGTACGAGGAGCTGGTGGCGCTGCTGGTGCGGCACAACCAGGTGGAGCGGGCGCTGGCGGTGCTGGAACAGAGCCTCAACGAGGAGCTGCGCAGCAAGTTCCGCGGGCTCGACATCACCTTCGCCGACCGCCAGAAGGCGGCGCTGCTGGCGGAGGAGGAGCGGCGCAAGGCGCGGCTCGACGGCGTCACCCAGCAGCTCACCGTGGCCCGGTCCGCCCCTGACAGCGCGCGCAACAGCGAGCAGATCCAGGCACTGGAGCGCACCCGCACGGTGGCGGAGCAGGAGTACCTCGGCTTCGTGAACCAGATGGTGCGGGACCAGCCCGAGCTCAAGAACCACACCCGGGTGAACCTGCGGGACCTGCGCACCACCAAGCGGGACCTGCCGCGGGACGTCGCGCTGCTGTCGTACCTGCCGGGGCAGCGGGAGCTCTACATCTTCGCCGTCACCTCCGACACCCTGGTGGCCAAGGTGGTGCCGCTCCCCCGGGATTCGCTGGACCGGATGGTGCGGCTGCTGGTGGCGCTGGCCCGGAACCCGGCGGCCAACTTCGCCACGGTGCAGCGGATCGGCGCCGCGGGCCAGGCGGCAGCCGGCCGCCCCGAGGGGGACGTGCGGCAGCAGGCGGCGCTCCTCTACCAGCAGCTGATCGCGCCGGTGCTGGGGGAGATCGGCAGCCGGAAGCGGCTGGCGATCATCCCGAGCGGGAGCCTCTACTACGTCCCGTTCCAGATCCTGGCGCCCACGGCGGACAGCGCCGCCACCCCGCTCGGCGCGGAGCGGACGGTCTTCTACGTCACCGAGCTGAGCGTCCCGGCGGCGCGGCGGGGCCCCCGCCCCGCCCTGCGGCTCGCCGCCTTCGGCAACGCCGACAACACCCTGCCGAGCGCGGAGCGGGAGGTGCTGGACCTGAAGCGGCTGTATCCGGCCTCGACCGTCTTCCTCCGGGCCGAGGCCACCGAGGGCAAGGCCAAGCTGCTGCCCGCCAGCTTCACGGCGGTGCACTTCGCCACCCACGGCAACCTCGACTACGAGAACTTCGACAACAGCTTCCTGACCCTGGCGCCGGGGACCGACGGGGTCGAGGACGGCAAGCTGACGCTCAAGGAAGTGTGGAGCCTGAACGGCTTCGACCGGCGGCAGCTGGTGGTGCTCTCCGCCTGCAACACCGCGGTGGCGGACGAACAGGTGGCGGGATGGCCCAACAGCCCGGCCACCGCCTTCCTGGATGTGGGGGTGCCGACGGTGGTCGCGTCGCTGTGGCCGGTGGACGATGCCGCGACCGCCACGCTCATCACCGCCTTCTACCGGAACCTGCGCACCATGGACACGGCGGAGGCGCTGCGGCAGGCCCAGCTCGCCCTGCGGGCAAACCCGAAGTACGCGCATCCCTATTACTGGGGCGCCTGGGTCCTGGTGGGCGACTGGCGCTAAACCGCCTCTGGCGCGACGGCCCGGCGGGCAGCAACTTCCCGCCGCCGGTTGGTGACCGGCCCGTCATTCCACCGTGATGGTACGAGCCCTCCGTTCGCGTCACCGCAACGGAGGAACCAAATGCCTGCCCATTACGTTGTAGTTGCGCTCCCCCCAAGTCCCGGAGGGGCCCTATGACCGCCCAACCCGACCCCCGCGCCCCCGGCGCCAGCCTCGACTTCGCCAGCCGCACGCTGGGCGTGCCCTACCCCAGCTTCCCCGACCTGCTGCCGGAGGGGGCGGTTGGCGCGGGACGCTACACCGTGCGCTTCGCGCGCTCGGTGGAGGACCTGGACGCCATCCAGCGGCTCCGCTTCGAGATCTTCAACCTGGAGCTGGGGGAGGGGCTCGACAGCGCCTTCCAGACCGGCCGGGACGAGGACGACCTGGACCCGCACTTCCACCACCTGCTGATCTCCTGCGGGGATCCGGCGGAGGTGGTCGGGACGTACCGGTTGCAGACGGCGGAAATGGCGGCACGCCGGGCGGGATTCTACTCCGCCGGCGAGTTCGACCTGACCGGCCTGCCGGCCGAGTTCCTGGCGGGGGCGGTCGAGGTGGGCCGGGCGTGCGTGGCCCGCGGCCACCGGAACGGGCGGGTCCTCAACCTGCTGTGGCGCGGGCTGGCGCGATACCTGTCCTGGAACCGCAAGCGGTATCTCTTCGGCTGCTGCTCGCTCACCTCACAGGACCCGGCGCTGGGCGCGGCCACCATGCGGGAGCTGGAACGGAGCGGCCAGGTGCACCCGGCGCTCTGTGCCCCGCCGCTGCCCGGCTTCGGCTGCGACGACGCGGATCCGGCGGAGATCGCCCGGGCCACGGTGCATATTCCACCGCTGTTCCAGAGCTACCTGAGCCTGGGCGCCAAGGTCTTCGGGCCCCCGGCCATTGACCGGCAGTTCAAGACCATCGACTTCCTGGTGGCGCTGGACATCCTGAGCCTCGATGCCCACAGCTACCAGTTCTTCTTCCGGGAGGGATAGCCTGCTCCGGAGCGGAACCCGGCTGGTGCTGCTCGCGCTCTCCGGGCCGCTGGCGTTCGTGGCGTGGGCGCTCGGCACGCTGGTGGTGCTGCCCTTCCCCCGGCGGCGGCGCGCGGTCCAGGCCGCGGTACAGCACTACTGGGCCCGCGGGGTCGGAAGCATCCTCGGCCTCCGGGTCCGGGTCGAAGGGACGCCACCGCCGGCGCCGTACCTGCTGGTCTCGAACCACCTCGGCTACCTCGATATCGTGGCCTACGGGACGGTGGTGCGGGGCCGATTCGTCGCCAAGCGGGAGGTGCGGGGCTGGCCGCTGATCGGCCCGCTGGCGGCGATGGTGGGGACGATCTTCATTGACCGCACCCTCAAGCGGGACGCGGTGCGGGCGCTGGACGTGGTGCAGGAGGCCGTGGCCGACGGCGACGGCGTCATCGTCTTCGCGGAAGCCACCAGCACGGCGGGCCAGACGGTGCTCCCCTTCCGGCCGGCGTTGCTGGACTGGGCGGCGCGCTCCGGGCACCCGGTACATTACGCCAGCGTGGAGTACCGGACGCCCCCCGGCGGGCCGCCGGCGCACCTGGCGGTGTGCTGGTGGGGAGAGATGACCTTTGGCGGGCACGTCGCGGAGCTGGCGCGGCTGCCCTGGATCGAGGCGACGGTGCGGTTTGGCGCGGCGCCGATCGCCGAGCCGGACCGGAAGCGACTGGCGGGCCGCCTGCACCAGGCGGTCGCCGCCCAATTCATCCCTGTAGTCACGGAGTAAGGATGTCCGAGCGCATGGAAGCGGTGGAAGGCAACCTGATCGTACTGCAGCAGGCGGTAGACCTGCTGCGCGCCATGGACGACACCGCCTACGCGGAAGGCGGCGCGGGGCCGGGGGTCTCGGCCGCGGGGGTCCACTTCCGGCATGTGTTCGATCACTACCGCGCCTTCCTGATGGGCCTGGCCACGGACGAGATCGACTACGACGCCCGGGACCGGCAGGTGCCGCTCGAGACCGATCGCAGCCTGGCGCTGGCCACCGCGCTGGGCTTCATGGCCGACCTCTCCCGCCTTCCCGCCGAGCTGGGCAACCGCCCGCTCCGGGTGACGGTGCGGAGCGCGGCGGGGGAGGAGAGCGGCCCCGACTGGAGCCAGTCGAGCCTCAAGCGCGAGCTGCAGTTCCTGGTGAGCCACACCGTGCACCACTACGCCCTGATCAAGGACCTGCTGCAGCGCGCCGGGGTCTCTCCCGGCGCGGAGTTCGGGGTGGCGCCCTCCACGATCGTGGCGCAGCGGCGCGCCGCCGCATGTGCACCGTAAGCTGGCTCCCCGGGGCCGGCGGCTACACCCTCTGCTTCAACCGGGACGAGCGGTTCACCCGCTCCCCGGCCCTCCCGCCGGCCCCGCACACCCGGGACGGCATGCCCTTCCTCGCGCCGCTGGATGGTGACCACGGCGGCACCTGGCTCGCGGTGAACGCCGCGGGCGTCACAATCTGCCTCCTCAATCGCTATCTGGTGCCGGGCTACCAGCCGCCGGCCCGGCCGCGGAGCCGCGGCCTGCTGCTGCTGGACCTGATTGCGGCGGGCTCCGTGGGGGAGCTCTGGCGCGCGCTGGAGGGAACCGACCTCCGCCAGACCGCGCCCTTTGTCCTTGCGGCGCTGGAACCGGCGGCCGCGCCCCGGGTGGCGGCCTGGGATGGCGCCACGCTCGAGGGCGGCCGGCGACCGGCGCCCGGCTTCCTGCTCACCAGTTCCTCGGTGACCGAGCCCGAGGTCGCGGCGAGCCGGGAGGCGACCTTCGCGGCGGTCGTGTCCCCGACGCCGGAGGACCTGGTCCGGCTGCACCGGAGCCACCTGCCGGAACGGGGCCGCCGCTCGGTCTGCATGCATCGCGATGACGCCGAGACCCAGTGCTTCTCGCAGGTGACGGTGACCGGGGACCGCGTTACCCTCCTGCATGTTCCCGATGCCCCCTGCCGTGGCGTCCCGCTGCCGCCGCTCTCGCTGGAGCGCCGCGCCCTCCCCTGCCCCGCGACGGAGTGACTGAGGCCCCGGAGGCGGCGCCCGCCGGCCGCCGCCGGCGGCGCTGGCTGCTGTGGGGCTACCTCGCGCTGCTCGGCGCGAGCCACGCGGCGCGCCTCCTGGGCCCCACCGAGCACCTCCCCGACCCGGACGAGCGGGAGATCACCGTGCGGGCGGTGTCCGGTGAGGAGGAGCGGACCGGGACCGTACGGATCGCGTACCGGGCCTTCGCCCCCGCCGCCAGCAACGAATCCCCGCCCGCCATCCTCCTGGTGCACGGCAGCCCCGGTGACAACGACGAGGTCACCGAGATCGGCGCGCTCCTGGGCCAGCGCTACCGGGCCATCGCGCCGGACCTGCCGGGGTTCGGCGGCTCGAGCTGGAATGCGCCCGACTATTCCAACCTGGCCCACGCCCGCTACCTGCTGCAGCTGATGGACAGCCTGGGCATCCCCTCCGCCCACCTGGTCGGGTTCAGCATGGGCGGCGGCGTGGTGCTCCAGATGGAGCGGCTGGCGCCCGGCCGGGTGCGGTCGCTCACGATGCTCGCGGCGATCGGCGCCCAGGAATACGAGCTGCTCGGGGACTATCACCTCAACCACGCCATCCACGCGGCGCAGCTGGCGGGGCTCTGGCTGCTGCGGGAGGGAGTGCCCCACTTCGGCTGGCTGGACGACGCCATGCTGAGCGTCCCCTACGCCCGCAACTTCTACGACACCGACCAGCGGCCGTACCGGGGCATCCTCGAGCGGTACGCCGGTCCGATGCTCATCCTGCAGGGCGAACGGGACGTGCTGGTGTCGCCGGCGGTGGCGCGGGAGCACGCGCGGCTGGTGCCGCAGGCGGAGCTCCGGATGGACGAGGGGGACCACTTCACCGCCTTCGTGCGGCCGGAGGCGGTCGCGGCGCCGATCGGCGACTTCGTGGCGCGGGTGGAGCGCGGCGAGGCGACGACCCGGGCCACGGCCGCGCCGGACCGCGTCGCCGCCGCGGCGGCGCCCTTCGACCCGCGTTCCCTTCCCCGGGTGGAGGGGATGGCGCTGGTGATCCTGTTCCTGATCCTGGCCTTCTCCACCCTGATCAGCGAGGACCTCACCTGCATCACCGCCGGGCTGATGATCGCGCGGGGGACGATTGGCTTCGGGGTCGGGACGCTGGCCTGCTTCACCGGCATCTTCCTCGGGGACCTGCTGGTCTTCCAGGCGGGGCGGACCTTCGGGCGCGCGGTGCTCTCCCGCGCGCCGGTGCGGTGGTTCATCACCCCGGAGGCGGTCTCCTGGAGCTCGCAGTGGATCGAGCGGCAGGGGGCGGCGCTGGTCTTCCTGACGCGGGTGCTCCCGGGCACCCGGCTCCCCACCTACTTCGCCGCCGGGATGCTCCGCACCAGCATGGCGAAGTTCGCGGCCTACTTCTTCGTGGCCTGCGCCATCTGGACGCCGATCATCGTGGCCGTCTCCGCCGCCTTCGGCG
>JAEUJI010000337.1 GCA_016794805.1 Gemmatimonadota bacterium | reverse complement strand
GGATGGGAATAAGATTCCGGGCGACGGCGTCGTCACCGGGCACGCTACCATCAATGGCCGCCTTGCGTTCATCTATAGCCAGGACTTCACCGTCTTCGGCGGCTCGCTCTCCGAGACCAACGCCCAGAAGATCTGCAAGGTGATGGACCTGGCCCTCAAGGCCGGGGCGCCGGTGATCGGGCTCAATGACTCGGGCGGCGCCCGGATCCAGGAGGGCGTGGCCAGCCTCGGCGGCTACGCCGACATCTTCCTGCGCAACACCCTCGCCTCCGGCGTCATTCCCCAGCTCTCGGTGATCCTCGGCCCCTGCGCCGGCGGCGCCGTGTACAGCCCCGCGATCACCGACTTCATCTTCATGGTCCGCGGCGTGAGCTACATGTTCGTCACCGGGCCCAACGTGGTGAAGACGGTCACCCATGAGGAGGTGACCTTCGACCAGCTGGGCGGGGCCGACACCCATGGCGGGACCAGCGGGGTCGCGCATTTCGTGCACGACTCCGAGCCCGCCTGCCTGGCGGCGGTGCGGGCGCTGCTGGGCTACCTGCCCGAGAACAACCTGGCCGATCCGCCCTGCCGCCGGGCCGCTGACAATGATCCCGACGACCGCCGCGAGGAGCGGCTGCTGGACCTCATTCCCGACACTTCCGCCAGGCCCTACGACATGCACGAGGTGCTGCGGCTGGTGGCGGACCGCGAGTCGCTGCTGGAAGTGCAGCCGGACTACGCCCCGAACATCATCACCAGCTTCGGGCGGCTGGGAGGACGGCCGGTGGGGATCGTCGCCAACCAGCCGGCGGTACTGGCGGGGGTGCTGGATATCGCCGCGTCGCTCAAGGCGGCGCGGTTCATCCGCTTCTGCGACTGCTTCAACATTCCGGTGGTGACGTTCGTGGACGTCCCGGGCTTCCTGCCGGGCGTGGCCCAGGAGCATGGCGGCATCATCAAGCACGGCGCCAAGCTGCTGTACGCCTATTGTGAGGCGACGGTCCCCAAGCTCACGGTGATCACCCGCAAGGCCTATGGCGGGGCCTACGACGTGATGAGCAGCAAGCACATCCGCGGCGACCTGAACCTGGCCTGGCCCACCGCGGAGATCGCCGTCATGGGGCCCAAGGGGGCGGTGGAAATCCTGTTCAAGAAGGAAATCGACCAGGCGGCCGACCACGAGGGGGAGACCGCCCGGCGCATCGCGGAATACACCGAGACCTTCGCCAATCCCTACCTGGCCGCATCGCGCGGCTTCGTGGATGACGTCATCGATCCCCGCGACACCCGGCCGCGCCTGATCGACGCGCTCCGCGCGCTCAGCGGCAAGCGGGATCGGAACCCGCCGCGGAAGCACGGGAACCTGCCGCTCTAGCCTCCGAACCCTAGCGCATCCCTGTACCCTGCCGTAGCTTACGCCCTGATGCCAGGTCGCTCCTCGCGCACGCTGCTCAGTCTCTCGGCCGGCCTCCTCGCGGCCCTGCCTCTCACCGCCCAGGCGGCGGTGGATCCGTCCATCGCGCCTCGAGCCATGGAACTGGCCCGCCACGGCGAACGCACCCAGGCCACCGAGATGCTCGGGCGCTACCTCGCGACCGCGCCGGATGATGGTGGCGCCTGGCGCGCGCTCGGCTGGTTCTACCTGCTCGACAGCCGCGAGTGGCACCGCCACGGCCACACCGGCGATCCCCCCGGCGCACTCTTCCTCGATTTCGCCGTGGCCGCCCTCGACCAGGCACTCCGCGCCGCCACCGACTCCGCCCGCCTGCTCCGCGCCACCGTGGAGCGGGACCGGGCCCTGCTCGGGGTGGAACAGGGTGGATGGGCCACCACCCGCGCCACCTTTGCCGCTTCGACGGTGGTCATCGCGCCGGGCTACCTCCGCGAGGCGGGCCGCAATCTCGTGGCGTCCTGCCCCGTCGGCGGCGTGCTGGTCACCGGGACCGAGCTCGAGGCCACGGCGGTGTGGAGCGTGGTCCTCGCCTCGCGCGATCGGGGCGACCTCCTGCTCCTCCTGCCGCTCCAGTACGGCGAGGACTCGGTGTACCGTCGCGCCATGGCCGCCGCGCTCGAGGTCTCTCCGGCGCTGCCCGTGGCCGAGGCGCTCGGCGATGCCGCCCGGCGGCGGCCGGTCTGCCTCACCCCCGGCGTTCCCGCGGCCAGCGCGCCGGTGCTGCCGTTGACGCCGGTCAGGCTGGTGCGGGTGGCCGGCGTGCTTGGGCCGATCGCGCCGGATCCGCTCAGCATCATTGAATTGCTGCCGGCGGAACTGGGGCGGCCCAACCCCGTGGCGGCGGAGGTGCTCGCGATCTACGAGCGGGCCGCCAGCGCCAAGCCGCTGCTCTGCACCACGCTCCTCCTCCCCCTCGGCGTCCACCACCGCGCGTCCTGTCGCAACTGATCCCGCCGGACTCCTGATGCCAGCCTGTGGTCCCGTCCGCCCCGCCGCGGCCATTCCCGGCGGGGTCGCGTGAGCCAGACCCCGCGCGTCCTGGTCGCCAATCGCGGCGAGATCGCGCTGCGCATCATCCGCGCCTGTCATGAGGAAGGGCTGGAGGCGGTCGCCGTCTACTCCGACGCCGACCGGCTCTCGCCCCACGTGCGCGCCGCGGACGTCGCGCTGCCGATCGGTCCGCCGCCGCCAGGGGAGAGCTACCTGCGGGTGGACCGGCTGCTCGAGGCGGCGCGTGCGGGCGGCGCGACGCTGGTGCACCCGGGCTACGGCTTCCTGGCCGAACGCGCCCACTTCGCCGCCGCGGTGGTGGGGGCGGGACTCACCTGGGTGGGGCCGCCGGCCAGCGCCATTACCGCGATGGGAGACAAGACCGAGGCGCGGCGCCGCATGCAGGCGGCCGGCGTGCCGATCGTCCCCGGGCTCACGCTGCCGATCACCGAGCCGGCCGCCGCCATCGGTGCGGCGGAGGAGATCGGGTACCCGGTGCTGGTCAAGGCCGCCGCGGGGGGCGGCGGGAAGGGGATGCGGGTGGTGCACCGGGCCGCGGACCTCCTTCCCGCGCTCGAGACCGCCGCCTCCGAGGCCCAGAAGGCCTTCGGCGATGCCAGCGTCTATCTCGAACGCTACGTCGAACGGCCGCGGCACGTGGAAATCCAGGTGCTGGCCGACCACGAGCGCACCGTGCACCTCGGCGAGCGTGAATGCTCGGTCCAGCGGCGGCACCAGAAACTGGTGGAAGAGGCGCCGTCCGCCGCGGTCGCCCCGGCGCTTCGGGAGAGGATGGGCGCCGCCGCGGTGGCGGCCGCCGCCGCGGTGGGCTACCGGGGCGCGGGGACCTGCGAGTTCCTGCTGGCGGCGGACGGGTCGTTCTACTTCCTCGAGATGAACACCCGGATTCAGGTGGAGCACCCGGTCACGGAGCTGGTGTACGGCGTGGACCTGGTGCGGGAGCAGCTGCGGATCGCGCAGGGGCAGCCGATGCGCCTGCCGCGGGGACCGCTCACCCCGCGGGGCTGGGCGCTCGAATGCCGCATCACCAGCGAGGACCCGGCCAACGGCTTCCTCCCCTCTACCGGGCGCATCGAGTACCTCCGCCTCCCCGCCGGACCAGGGGTCCGGTGGGACGGCGGCTTCGAGGCGGGCAATGAGGTGACGCTGTTCTACGACTCGCTGCTCGGGAAGGTGGTCGTCTGGGCACCGGACCGGGCCGAGGCCATCAACCGGATGCGCCGGGCGCTGCAGGAGCTGGTGGTGACCGGCGTGGCCACCAATCAGGCGTTTCACCTGCGGCTGCTCGACGATCCCGACTTCCAGCGGGCGGCCATCGACAGCCAGTTCCTCGACCGCCGCCCTGACCTGCTCGAGGGACGGCCCCCCGCGGCGCGGATCGAGGCGCTCGCGGTCGCGGCCGCCCTCGCGGAGGAGGAGGCGCGCCTGCGGCGGCGCCCGCGAGTCGCGGAGGAGGGAGGCCGTGACACCGCCTGGCGGGATGCGGGCCGGCGGGAGGGGCTACGCTGACCCGGATCCTCCGGATCGCGACCGGGGGGGACGGAGTCGGGAAACTCGACGACGGGATGACGGTGTTCGTGCCCCGCACCGCCCCCGGTGACCTCGTGCAGCTGACGGGCCTCGTGCGCCACGCCCGGTTTGCCCGGGCCGTCATGGCCGGGGTGCTGGCACCGGGGCCCGGGCGGGTGCCGCCCCGGTGTGCGCACTACGAGCGGGATCGCTGCGGCGGCTGTCAGCTGCAGCACCTGGACCTGCCCACCCAGCTCGGCGTGAAGCGGGCCATCGTCGCCGACGCCCTGGCCCGCATCGGGCGGCTGGTGGTCGAGGTTCCGCCGCTGATCACGGCGCCGGAGCCGTGGCAGTACCGGAGCCGGATCACGCTGACTCTCGGGCCGGGGCGGCGGTACGCCGGTTTTCATCCGCTGGACGCGCCCGGCCGGGTCTTCCCGCTGGAGCAGTGCCACCTCGCGGCCCCGCCCCTGATGGAGCTGTGGCGAGGCGTCGAGCCGCTGCTCCACCTGCTCCCCGAGGACGCCGCCCAGCTCATGCTCCGCGTGGACCGCGCCGGGGGATTGCACCTCGTGGTCCTTGCTGCAGGCCGGACGGCCTGGGGCGACGGACCTCGGGTCCGGACCCGGCTCGCGGAGCGGGGGGTCACGGCCACTGTCTGGTGGCAGCCGGAGGGGGGTGCCCTTCGGGTGGTGGCGGGGGAGCGCGAGGCGGTCCCGGCGACGGTGTTCGAGCAGGTGCACCCCGGGCTGGCGGATCGGATCCGTGCCTTCGCGGTGGCGGCGCTCGGCGACGTGGCCGGGCGGCGGGTCTGGGACCTGTACGCCGGCATCGGGGAAACCAGCGAGGCATTGCATGCGCTGGGGGCGGAGGTGGAAAGCGTGGAGCTCGATCCCCGGGCGGTGGACTTCGGAGAGCGCCTCTGGCGCGCCGGGGCCCACCTGCGGGAGGAATCGCAGCGCCCGGAGCGCGGGGTGACCCGTCACCAGGGCCGGGTGGAGGACCTGGTCGCCACCATGCACCACCCCGACGCCGTCATCGCCAACCCGCCCCGGGCCGGGATGGCGAGGGAGGCGCTGACCGCGATCCTGGCCCGGCGCCCGGGGCGGGTGGTATACGTGAGCTGTGATCCCGCGACGCTGGCGCGGGACCTCCGGCGGCTGGCGGAGCCGGTGGATGGGGGCTACCGAGTCACCCGAGTGCAGCCGTTCGATCTCTTTCCCGAGACCGCCCATGTCGAGACCGTCGCGGTCCTGGAGGCCTGAGTGAAGTACTTCGTGACCTTGGCGGGACGGGAGATCCCGGTCGAGGTGGACGGCGGGAGCGTCACCGTGGACGGCCGGGAGGTGGAGGCCCACCTCACGGCGGTGCCCGGGACCCCGCTTCGCCACCTGCTGCTGGACGGGGCCAGCCTGACCCTCGCCACGGAGGCGGGAGAGCCTGGGGAGTGGCGCCTGCTGGTCCACGGGAGCCGGCACGAGATCCAGGTAGTGGACGAACGGACCCGGCACATCCGCAGCCTGACTGGCGGGGGGGCGGCCCGCGCTGGCCTCAGCCCCCTGCGGGCCCCGATGCCCGGACTGGTGGTGCGGGTGCTGGTGGCCCCCGGGCAGGCGGTGGAGCCGGGGCAGGGGCTCATCGTGCTGGAGGCCATGAAGATGGAGAACGAGCTCCGGGCCACAACGGCGGGGGTGGTGGCGGAGATCCGGTCAGCGGCTGGCCAGGCGGTGGAGAAGGGGCAGGTGCTGGTGGAGTTCGCCCCGGGCGCCGGGGCTTGACCTAACCCCTTTTCCGTGGCTAGGTTTGGAGTCTGTGGGCTTTCAGGACTTCACTTTGGGGTACGCGGTCTGATGAACACCTTTTCCGCCAAGCCGAGCGATATCACCCACGACTGGCACGTGGTGGACGCCGCCGACATCCCGCTCGGCCGGCTCGCCAGCCATGTCGCGCAGCTGATCCGTGGCAAGCACAAGCCGACCTTCACCCGCCACATGGACGGCGGGGACTTCGTGGTGGTGATCAACGCCGAGAAGGTCCGTCTGACGGGCCGGAAGCTCGAGCAGAAGCATCACTTCCATCACACCGGCTACATGGGCCACGAGGTCTTCACCCCGGTGAAGAACCTGCTCAAGGGCAAGTTCCCGGAGCGGGTCATCGAGCACGCCGTGTTCGGCATGCTGCCCAAGAATTCGCTGACCAAGCAGAAGCTGCGCACCAAGCTCAAGGTGTACGCGGGGAACCAGCATCCCCACGCCGCCCAGCAGCCGGTGCCTTTCACCGTGACCCTGAAGGCGGCCAGGTAAGATGAGCGGAAAGCCCGAATTCCGGTGGCAGGCCGTCGGCCGCCGCAAGACCAGCGTGGCCCGGGTGTACCTGACGCCGGGTACCGGCAAGTGGGACGTGAACGGCCGGACGCTCGGGGACTACTTCCCCCGTCCCTCCCTGGTGCAGCACATCCAGCAATCGTTCTCCACCACCGACACCCTGGGCGCGTTCGACGTGAAGGCCCATGTGAATGGCGGCGGGCAGTCGGGGCAGGCGGGCGCCATGCGCCTCGCGATCGCCCGGGCCCTGGTGGAGGCGGACAGCCAGCACCGCGCCAAGCTGCGCACCAACGGGCTCCTGACCCGGGATCCGCGGGCCGTGGAGCGGAAGAAGCCGGGCCGCGCGGGCGCCCGGAAGCGGTTCCAGTTCAGCAAGCGGTAGACGCACCGGCGGACCGTCAGGCCGACGGTCCGCCACTACGCACGCCGCGGGATCGGTCGCTGGGTGCCCTGGCAGCAGGGTAAGCGGCCGAGACGAACGCGGCGGACGACTCAACCCCTCATGATGAAGGACGGCATTGCCCCGATGGCTCAGCCCCAGTTGCAGGACCTCCTCGAAGCCGGCGTCCATTTCGGTCACCAGACCCGGCGCTGGAATCCCAAGATGCGCCGGTTCATTTTCGCCGAGCGCTCCGGGATCTACATCATCGATCTCCAGAAGACCCTCAAGCAGATCCTCATCGCGCAGGAGCTGCTCAAGAGCGTGGCGCTCAAGGGTGAAGGCGTGCTGTTCGTCTGCACCAAGAAGCAGCTCAAGGGGATCGTGCAGGCCGAGGCGGCCAACAGCGGCTCCTGGTGGGTGACCGAGCGGTGGCTCGGCGGCATGCTCACCAACTTCCAGACCATCAAGAAGCAGATCCGCCGGCTGCGGGACCTGGAACAGGGCTCCGCCGAGGGCGACTTCGAGAACTACACCAAGAAGGAAAAGCTGCTGTTCGAGCGGGAGCGCGAGAAGCTGCTGCGCAACCTCGAGGGCATCAAGCAGATGGGGCGGCTCCCCGGCGCGCTCTTCGTCGTGGACGCCAAGAAGGAGAAGATCGCGGTCCAGGAGGCCAACAAGCTCGGCATCCCGGTGGTGGCCATCGTGGACACCAATGCGGATCCCGACGTCATCACCGTGCCGATTCCGGGCAACGACGATGCGATCCGCTCCGTCTCCCTGATCACCACCGCGCTGGCGGAGGTGATCCGCGAGGCCCGGGCCCAGAGCCCGCTCCGCGAGGCCGCCGAAGAGGGCGACGCCGAGACCTACAGCACCGACGGTGGCAGCGAGGGCGATCCCGAGGACCGCAAGAAGAAGCGGGCCCGGCGGAAGCGGCGGCCCAAGCCCGAGGCGATTGCGGCCCGGATCAAGCACGGCGACGAAGGCGCGGATCCGGCGGCAGCGGTCGAAGCCGAGGAGTAGGCCCGGCCGGTTGGCCGAACTGCAGGTGCTGCCGCCGTCCCCGGCCCGAAGGCCCCGGACGGCGGCTTCCTATAGGCGAGTGAGTCCGGGCGCCCGGGTGGGCGCTCCCCACGTATCACGAACAAGGACCGGGAAATGAGTGAGCCGATTTCGGCCAAGATGGTCGCGGAGCTGCGGGCGCGCACCGGCGCGGGGATGATGGACTGCAAGGCCGCGCTGCAGGAGGCCCAGGGCGACATGGACAAGGCGGTCGAGATCCTGCGCAAGAAGGGGATGGCCAAGGCCGACAAGCGCGGGGACCGGAGCGCCTCCCAGGGGCTGGTGGTGATCGAGTCCTCGACCAGCGGCCACGACGCCGCGATGATCGAGCTCAACTGCGAGACCGACTTTGTCGCCAAGAACGAGGACTTCATCGCCCTGGCGCGGGACCTGGCCCGGCACGCGCTGGCCCATGCCCCCGTAGGAGTCCATCCCGGCAGCGCCCTCGACGCCCAGCCGTTCCGGTCCGGCACCGTCGCGGAGGCGGTCAAGGAGATCTCCGGCAAGACCGGCGAGGCGATGGCCTTCAAGCGCGTGGCCCACTTCCGCGCCGACCAGGGCAGCGTGGGGCATTACCTGCACCACAACGCCCAGAGCGGCGCGCTGGTGGAGCTGGCCGGCATCCGGGGTGAGGCGGTCACCGCCCTCGGCCGGGACCTGGCGCTGCACGTCACCTCGACCGACCCGCTCGGCGTGAGCGAGGCCGACATCCCGGCCGGGCTGCTCGCGAGCGAGCGGCGGATCGCGGAGGAGCAGGTGGCGGCGGAAGGGAAGCCGGAGAAGATCCGCGAGAAGATCGTGGAGGGGAAGCTCAAGAAGTTCGTCAACGAGCGCACCCTGCTCGGGCAGCTGTTCGTCAAGGACGACAGCAAGACCGTCGCCGACCTGGTCGCCGGCGTGGCGAAGCAGGCCGGGGGCGCCCTCACCGTGGTGCGGCTGGCCCGGTTCAAGGTCGGGGAGGGCTGATGCGCCGCGCGTACACCCGCGCGCTGCTCAAGCTCTCCGGCGAGGCGCTCGCCGGGGACAAGGGCTACGGCCTCGACTACAAGGTGGTGGACGGCTTCGCGGAGGAACTGCTCCGGGTCCACGCCCGCGGGGTGCAGCTTTCCCTGGTGGTCGGGGGGGGCAACATCCTGCGGGGCACCTCGGCCAGCCGGGAGGGGCTCGACCGGGTCTCCGCCGACTACATGGGGATGCTCGCCACGGTCATCAATGCCCTCGCGGTCCAGGATATCCTGGAGCGGAAGGGAGTCCAGACCCGGGTGATGACCGCGATCCGGATGGAGTCGCTGGCGGAGCCCTACATCCGGCGCCGGGCGCTGCGCCACATGGAAAAGGGGCGGCTCGTTATCTTTGCCGGGGGGACCGGCAACCCGTATTTCTCCACCGACACCGCCGCGGTGCTCCGGGCGCTGGAGGTGGAGGCCGAGGTGATCCTCAAGGGGACCAACGTGGAGGGGATCTTCACCGCGGACCCGCGCAAGGACCCCGGGGCCCAGCTGATCCCGGAACTCACCTTCCAGGATGCGCTGGTGAACGGGTACGAGGTGATGGACCGCAGTGCGTTCGGGCTGTGCCAGACCAACAAGCTGCCGATCGTCGTCTTCAACATGAACAACGCGGGCAACCTGGACCGGGTGCTCCAGGGCGCCCCCGTCGGGACCATCGTGCAATGACCACCATCCCCGAGCTGCTGAAGCACGCGAAGGACCTGATGCACAAGGCGGTGGAGAACACCCGCCGCGAATTCTCCAGCATCCGCACCGGCAAGGCCACCACCAGCCTGCTGGACACGGTGCGGGTCGAGGCCTACGGCAGCCAGATGCCGCTGAACCAGGTGGCCATGGTCGCGGCGCCGGAGCCCCGGATGCTGACGGTGCAGCCCTTCGACAAGGGCCTGACCCAGGTCGTGGAGAAGGCCATCCGCGATTCCGACCTGGGGCTCAACCCCGCCACGCAGGGCGGCCTCATCCGGGTGCCGATCCCGACCCTGACCGAGGAGCGGCGGCGGGACCTGGTCAAGGTGATGCACAAGCTGGGCGAGGAGGGCCGGGTGGCCGTCCGCCACGCCCGCGGCGACGCGCACGCCAAGATCAAGAAGCTCGAGAAGATCGCCGAGGATGACAAGACCCGCGGCGAGAAGGACCTGCAGAAGCTCACCGACGAGCACATCAAGCTGATCGATTCCCTGATCGCCGCCAAAGAGGCGGAGATCATGGAAGTCTGACCCCATGCTCGACGACGCGCTCCAGCAGATTCAGCTCAACGGCACGCTGCCGGCGCATGTCGCCATCATCATGGACGGGAACGGCCGCTGGGCGCGGGGACGCGCGCTCCCGCGGCCGTTCGGGCACAAGGCCGGCATGAAGGCGGTGCGCGAGGTGGTGGAGGGCGCGCTGGCGGCCGGGGTGGAAGTGCTGTCGCTGTTCGCCTTCAGCCAGGAGAACTGGCAGCGTCCCGCCGAGGAGATCGGCGCCCTGATGGGGCTGCTGGAGGAGTACATCGCCCGGGAGATGGGGGATCTCAAGGAACAGGGCGTCCGGGTCCGTTTCCTGGGGGACCTTGACCGGCTCCCGTCCTCGCAGCGCGCCGCGGTGGACCGGCTGATGAGCCACACCGCGGCCGGCGAGAAGCTGGCGCTCAATATCCTGATTTCCTACGGCTCCCGGGCGGAGCTGACGCGCGCCGCCCGGTTGCTCGCCGAGGAGGTCCGGCGCGGCGCCCTCGATCCCGCCGATATCGACGAGGACGCGATCGCGCGGCAGCTCTACACCGCCGCCTGGCCCGATCCCGACCTGCTGATCCGCACCTCCGGGGAGCTCCGGCTCTCCAACTTCCTGCTCTGGCAACTGGCGTACGCCGAGTTGTTCGTGACCCCGGTGCTGTGGCCGGACTTCACGCGGCAGCACCTGTGGGAAGCGATCCTCGAGTACCAGCGCCGCGACCGACGGTTCGGCAAGGTCTCGGTCTAGCACTCCTCGATGGCCTCCAATCTCACGCAGCGCGTCCTGGTGGCCGCCGTCGCGATTCCCGCGGCGCTGGGCGTCGTGTACGTGGGGGGCTGGCCGCTGGTCGCGGTGGTCGCCGTCGCGGCGGCCCTTGGAGCGCGGGAGCTGTTCGACTTCGCCGCCCGCCAGGGGGTGGTGCCGCTCCGGCGATTCGGGCTGGCGTCGGCGGTGCTGGTGCCGGTGCTCGCCTACCTCAATGTGACCGGCTCGGTGGCGCTCGCCGAATGGGGCTGGTTCCTGGCGGGGCTCTGGGTGGTGCTGCTGCTCACCGTGGCGCTGTTCCGGCGCGCACCGGGCGAGCATCCGTTCGCCGCCACCTCCGCCACCGCCTTCGGGGTGCTGTATCCCGCCGGGCTGGCGTCCTTCCTGATCCCGATCCGCCATGGCGCGCACGACACCTTTTCCTGGGCCGGGGCCTGGCTGGTCTTCTTCCCGCTGGTGATCACCTGGGTGTGCGACACCGCGGCGATGTTCGGCGGCAAGGCGATGGGCGGGCCCAAGCTGTGGCCCGCCATCAGCCCCGGCAAGACCTGGTCCGGTTCCCTCGCGGGCGTCGCCGGCGCCCTCGCCGCGGTGCCGCTGCTCAACCTGCTGGTCATGACGCCGCTGGGTGTGGCCCTGCCGCTCCTGCAGGGGCTCGGCTTCGCGCTCGTGCTCGGGATCGTGGGCCAGGTCGGGGATCTCGCCGAGTCGCTGTACAAGCGGGAGGCCGGGGTGAAGGACTCGTCCGCCCTCATCCCCGGGCACGGCGGCGTGCTGGACCGGTTCGACTCGCTCTACTTCGTGCTGCCCGTGGCGGCCGCGCTCTACCGCCTGTTCGGCGTCCTCTGATGCCCGGGGGTACGCCGCGCGGCGTGCGCGGAGTCGCGATCCTGGGCTCGACCGGGTCCATCGGGAAGAGCGCGCTCCAGGTCCTCGCCCGGCAGCGGGAGCGGTTCCGGGTCGTGGCGCTCACGGCGCGCGACAACCGCGAGGCGCTGGACCGGCAGGTGCGGGAATGGCAGCCCCGGCTCTCCGGGCTGGTGGCGGAGCGGGGCCCGGACCTGCTGGTGGAGGCGGCCACCCACCCCGACGCCGACATCGTTCTCAATGCCGTGGTGGGCGCGGCCGGACTCGACGCCACCCTCGCGGCGCTCCGCGCCGGCAAGCGGGTGGCGCTGGCCAACAAGGAAACCCTCGTGATGGCCGGCGACCTGGTGCGCCAGGCCTCCGTGGAGGGCGGCGGGGAGCTGGTGCCGGTGGACTCCGAGCACAGCGCGGTGCTGCAGTGCGTGGCGGGGCGGGAGGGCGGGCTGGCGCGGCTGATCCTGACCGCCTCGGGGGGCCCGTTCCGGGAGTGGGAGCCGGCGCGCATCCGCGGCGCCACGGTGGCGGAGGCGCTCAACCACCCCACCTGGCAGATGGGCAGCAAGGTCACGGTGGACAGCGCCACACTCGCCAACAAGGCGCTGGAGGTGATCGAGGCCCACTACCTGTTCCAGCTGCCGTACGCCGGCCTCGAGGTCGTGGTGCACCCGCAGAGCATCATCCACGCCTTTGCGGAGTTCTGTGATGGCAGCGTCATCGCGCAGCTCGGCTTCCCCAGCATGGAACTGCCGATCCTGTACGCCTTCACCCATCCGGAGCGGCTGCCGGACAGCGGGGTCCGCCGCTTCGATCCGGTGGCGGTCGGGGCGATGACCTTCGAGCCGGTACGGACGGAGGTCTTCCGCGCCTTCCGGGCCGGGGTCGAGGCGGGGCGCGCGGGAGGGACGGCGCCGGCGGTGTTCAACGCGGCGAATGAGGTGGCCGTCGCCGCCTTCCTGGCCGGCGGCATCGCGTTCGGGCGCATCGCGGAGGTCATCGAGCAGGTGCTGGACGTGCACCGGGTGGAACCGGTGCGGGAACTCGACACGGTGCGTGCGGCGGACCGCTGGGCCCGCGAACACGCTCATGAGGTATTGGCGTGACCCTCTTTCACAACCTGTGGCCGCTGCTCGTCACCCTCGGCGTGCTCATCTTCGTGCACGAACTGGGACACTTCCTCGCCGCCAAGTGGGCCGGCATCCGGGTCCACCGGTTCGCCATCGGCATGGGCGGCCCGATCCCGGGCCTCCGCTTTCGCCGCGGCGCCACCGAATACGCCATCTGCTGGCTGCCCCTCGGCGGGTACGTCAAGATGGCGAGCCGCGAGGAGGGCGCCACCAGCAGCGCCCTCGAGGGGACCGAGGGGGACGGCCGCCCCGAGGGCGCGCCGCCGGTGGAGGCCCAGGAGTATTTCGAGGCCCAGCCGGTCTGGAAGCGGATGATCGTGATCCTCGCCGGCGTCACCATGAATGCCCTGCTCGCGCTCATCATCTACACCGGCCTCAAGTACCACTACGGCGAGGAGCTCAACCCGATCACCACGGTGGGCCGGGTCACCACGGACACCCTGCCCGAGGCGATCCGACCCATCACCGCGCTTCGCCCCGGAGACCGCATCGTCGCCATCGGCGACCAGCCGGTCGCGGCCTGGGAAGACGTGATGCAGGGCATCGTCTCGACGCCGGCCGACTCGGTGCTGATCGTGCTCGCCGACGGCCGGACCGTGGTGCTGCCGCTCCACCGCTCGGCGCTGACCGACCGCGCCCAGGCGGCGTTCGCCATCACCTACGCAGTGCCGCCGGTGTTCGGGGAGGTGGTGCCGGGGTATCCGGCGTCCGGCGCCGGCCTCGCCGTGGGGGACACGGTCATCCGGGTGGACGGGGAGCCTGTCCGCGACTGGTGGGTGCTGTTCGACCTGATCCGCGAACGCGCCGGGCAGGAGATGCGGATCGAGCTGGGCACCACCGGAGGCCGCCGGGAGGTGACGCTCACGCCGCGGAGCGAGGAAGAGAAGCAGCCCGACGGCTCCACCCGCACCGTGGGCAAGCTCGGCGTCCGGCCGCAGGAACCGGTGATCCACCGGAGCCTGGGATTCGGCCAGGCGGTGCGGGCGGGGATCCGGGAGACGGGTGCCGCGTCCACCCAGATCTACCGGACGGTGCAGGGGCTGCTCTCCGCCCGGATTTCGAGCAATGACGTCGGCGGGCCGATCATGATCGGCCAGGTCGCGGCCCAGGCGGCCCGCCTCGGCGCGGAGCAGTTCCTCGGGGTGATGGCGCTCATCTCGGTCAACCTCGCGATCCTCAACCTGCTGCCGGTCCCGATCCTCGACGGCGGCCAGTTCCTCTTCCTGCTCGCCGAGGGCATCCGGCGGCGGCCGCTGTCCCTCAAGCTGCGGGAGCGGCTGACCATCGTCGGCTTCGTGCTCATCGTCATGCTCATGGTGCTGGCGTTCAAGAACGACATCGTGCGCAACTGGGGCTTCATCGTGGGATTCTTTCGCGGACTCTTTGCCTAGGCCATGACACTCCTGACCCTCGAGCAGGTTACCAAGCGGTACGGCCAGGTCACCGCGGTGGACGGGATCAGCTTCGCGGTGGACCGGGGCCAGGTGGTCGGGTTCCTCGGCCCCAACGGCGCCGGGAAGTCCACCACCATGCGGATGATCACCCAGTTTCATGACCCCGATGGCGGCCGGATCCTGTTCGACGGCGTGCCGCTCGCCGAGGCGGGCCGCGAGGCCAAGCGGCGGGTGGGCTACCTGCCGGAGAACAACCCGCTCTACACCGAGATGCTGGTGGCGGAGTATCTCGCGTTCGTGGGCCGGTTGCGGGACCTGGCGGGGCGCCCGCTGGCGCTGGCCACCGACGACGCCGTGGCGGCCACCGGCCTCGAGGCGGTGTTCCACCGGCCCATCGGCGAGCTCTCCAAGGGCTACCGGCAGCGGGTCGGGCTCGCCGCCGCGATCCTGCACCAGCCGGACCTGCTGGTGCTGGATGAGCCCACCGAAGGCCTCGACCCCAACCAGCGAGTCGAGATCCGCCAGCTCATCAGCCACCTCGGCCGCGACCGCACCGTGCTCCTCTCGACCCACATCCTGTCGGAGGTGCAGCACGTCGCCTCGCGGCTGCTGATCATCAACCGGGGGCGGCTCGCGGCGGATGGCCCGGTGGCGGAGCTGGTGAGCCGCGCCGGCGGCATGGTGCACGTGCGGGTGGAGGCCAGCGGCGCCGGCGTGGCCGAGCGGCTCCGGGCGCTCCCGGGCGTTGCCGACCTGGTGGCCGAGCCGGAGGCGGACCGGGTGCGGGTGCGGCTCACCGCGCGGGCCGGCGAGGACATCCGTCCGCTGATCTTCCGCCTGGCGGCGGAGGCGGGGTGGACCCTGTACGAACTGCACCAGGAAGCGGGGAGCCTCGAGGACCTCTTCCGGGAACTGACCGTGCCCGGGGAGGCCGCATGAAGCCGATCCTGACGGTCGCGCGGCGCGAGCTCAAGGCGATGTTCGACACGCCCACCGGCTACGTGCTCCTGATCATCTTCCTCGTGGCCAACGCCTTTCCCTTCTTCCGGCAGGCGTACCTGACCAACTCGGGCTCGCTCCGGCCGATGATGGACTGGCTGCCGCTGGTGCTGCTGTTCTTCGTGCCGGCGGTGACCATGCGGGCGCTGGCGGAGGACAACCGCAGCGGCCAGCTCGAGGTGCTCCTGGCCCAGCCGCTCACCGAGCTGGAACTGCTGCTCGGCAAGTACCTGGGGGCGGTGTTCTTCCTCTGGATCGCGCTCCTCCTTACCCTGCCGATCCCGCTGGGGCTCTCGCTCGGCGCAGAGCTCCCCTGGGGACCGGTGGTGGCGCAATACCTCGGGGGCATGCTGCTCATCGCCGGGTTCGCGGGGGTGGGAGTGTGGGCGAGTGGGATCACCCGGAGCCAGATCACGGCGTTCATCGTCGCGGTCGCGGTCATGGCCATCCTGGTGCTGGTCGGCTTCCCGCTGGTCGTGGGGCTCTCGCCCGCGCTGGACCTGCTGGCCGCGCGGATCGGCGTGCTGGCGCACTTCAACTCGATCGGCCGCGGGGTGATCGACCTGCGGGACGCGGTCTACTTCCTCTCGCTCGCCGCCATCTTCCTGACCCTGGCCTATGGCGCGCTGATGGCCCGGAAGCTGGCCGCGGGACAACCTCCCGTGCGGCGGCTGCGTCTCGGGGTGCTGCTGCTGGTGGGCGTCCTGGTGATGGTGAACCTGGCGGGCAGCTACATCTCGGGCCGGGTGGACCTGACCCCGGGTCGGGCGTACACCCTCTCCCCGGCAACGAAGGAACTGGTCCGGGGCCTCCCCGACATCATCACGCTCAAGCTGTTCGCCTCCGCGGAACTGCCGGCGGAGGTGGCGCTGATGAAGCGGGACCTCGACGACCTGCTGCAGGACTTCCGCGAGGCGGGGAACGGCCGCATCCGGGTGGTGGAAAAGGACCCGGCCACTGATGCGGACGCGAAGAAGGATGCGCAGGCGCTGGGGATCACCCCGGTCCAGTTCAACGTGGTGGGGAAGTCCGAGCTGCAGGTGAAGGAAGGCTACCTCGGCATCGTGGCGCAGTATGCCGACGCCAGCGAGCCGATCCCGTTCGTGCGCCGCACCGATGACCTGGAGTACCGCCTGGCGGTGGCCATCCGCGGCCTTACCCGGAGCCGGAAGCCCACGATCGGGCTGGCGGTCGCGATGGACGACTGGGGGGTCGAGGGCCGCACCTTCGACCTGATCCAGGAACAGCTGTCCAGGAGCTACACCGTGGTGCCCGTCTCGCTGGGGGACAGCACCCAGCCGGCTGATTCCCTCAGCACCCTGATCATCGCCGGCCAGCCCGACAGCCTCATGCCGGGCGTGCAGGAGCGGCTGGAGGCGTTCTTCAACCGGGGCGGCGGCGCGCTGATCATGACGACCGGCGCCCCGATCACGGGCCGCGCGCCGCGGGCCGTGGGGCGGGAGCCGGTGTGGAACCGGCTGCTGCAGCGATTCGGCGTGAAGGTGCGCGCCGACCTGGTCTACGACCTGGCCTCGAACCAGATCGTGCCAGTGCCCGGCGCCGGCGGGGGGGCGGTGTACCAGCCGTACCCCTACTGGGTCCGGTCGCAGGCCGGCGGCAACACGGTGATCACTGATGGCGTGGGCGAGGTGTTCCTCCCCTGGGTGAGCAGCATCCAGACCCTGCCCGGGGCCACCGGCAACCTGCAGCCGCTGCTGATGACCAGCCGGGTCGCCTCGGTGGTGGAGGGCGACATCGACCTCAGCCCCACCCGCGAGTTCCCGCCGATCGATCCGCGGCCGCGGGTGCTCGCCGCCGCCGTGTCCGCCGACACCAGTGGTGCCGGACCGCGGGGCCGCGTGGTGGTGGTGGGCAACATGGAATTCGCCACCGATCGCTACGCCAGCAGCGCCACCGAGAACGCCGTGTTCGCGCTCAACGCGATCGACTGGCTGGCGCAGGATGAGGCGCTGATCGGCATCCGCAGCCGGGACCGGCGCCCCCCGCGACTCCTGTTCTCGAGTCCGGCGCTGCAGCAGGGGGTGAAGTACCTCAACACCCTCCTGCTGCCGGCGCTGGCCGCCCTCATGGGGCTGGTGCGCCTGACCGGACGGCGCCGGCGTTCGCTCACCCCCTGGGCGCCGCTCGCCGGCGGAGGGCCGGCGGCGTGAGCGGGCGGATGCTGGTGCGCATCGCCGTGGCGCTGGCGCTGCTGGTCTTCGCCTGGGGGGCGCTGGCGATCTTCCGGCGGACCAGCGGCGACGCCCCCGGCGGGATCACGCTCCCCACGGTGACCGCCGCCGAGCTGACCCGGATTGCAGTCCGGCAGGGGCTCGACTCGGTCGTGGTGGAGCAGGAGGGTGGCGGCGCCTGGCGGGTGAACGGCCTGCCCGCCGCGGCGCTGACGGTCGAACGCTTCCTCGCCGCGCTCAACGACAGCGCGTCTGCCGGGGAGCTGATCTCCGAGAGCGCGCAGTCGCACGAGCGGCTGGCGGTGGATACGGTGCAGGGGAGGCGGCTGACGCTGGCCGCCGGGGAGCGGACCCTGCTCGATCTCTGGGTCGGGCGGCGGGGCCCGGACTTCGATGGCTTCTACGTGCGACGGGCCGGGGAGGAGCGGGTGTACCTGCTGCGCGGCGCCTTCGCCGAGCAGACCGCCCTCACCGTCGAGCAGTGGCGCGACCTCCAGGTGGTGCGGCTCCAGCCGGAGAGCATCGGGCGGATCGAGGTGATGCGCGGGGGGAAGGCCTGGTCGCTCAGCCGCACCGACGCGGGGTACCGGCTGGGCGCCCTGGCGGCGGACTCGGCGAAGGCGCGGCGCCTGTTCGAGCAGGTGGCCAACCTGCGGGGGACGGCCTTTCCCGATGCCCGCGAGCCCCCGCTCCGCTTCACCCCGCCGGACCGGACCGTCCGTGTCCTCGGGCGGGAGGGCTCGCTGCTCGCGGCGCTGGCACTCGACTCCAGCGAGAGCGGGGCCATCTGGGTGCGCCGGGAGGCCGACGGGCTGGTGTTCAAGCTGGATGCGCGCGTGGCGGAGCTGATCAGCCCGCGGGAGACCGACCTGCACTGACCGGGGCGGAGCCGGCGCTCCGTCCCGGTCGTCCTACCACATCTTCCACCAGCTCTTCTTCTCCTCGCCTTCCCCGCTCACCGCCTTCGAGTCCCGCAGGTAGCCCTCCGGCACCGGGATGTCCGAGGTGTCCCGGGTCCGCTCCGCGACGTCCCGCAGGTCTTCGAGCAGCGCGGTGGCGGAGGGGTAGCGGTCGTTGGGGTGCTTGGCGAGCAGCCGGAGGATGATCCGCTCCAGCCGCTTGGACAACTCGGGGCGGCGGTTCCGCGGGGGCTCGGGCCGGTCCTCCACATGCATCCGGGCCAGTTCGAACCAGTCCCGCGACTTGAAGGGGACCTCACCGGTGACGGTGCGGTAGAGGGTGATCCCGAGGGAGTAGAGATCGGTCCGGCCATCGAGCGGGCGGCCCTGGGCCTGTTCGGGGGAGATGTACGCCGGGGTCCCGATGGTCATCATGAAGCCGGTGGCCTGGACGTAGCCGCTCACCGCCCGGGCGATGCCGAAGTCGGTGAGCACCCCGCTTCCGTCCGGGGCGAGGAGGATGTTGTCCGGCTTGATGTCGCGGTGAATGACCTCGCGCTCATGGGCAAAGGCGAGCGCGGCCGTGACCCCCAGCATCACCCCGACGGCGGCGGCCTCCGGGAGGGTCGCGTCGGGCTGCAGCCGGCCGGCCAGACTCTCCGGGTAGAGATCCATGGCGAAGTAGGCCAGACCACCCTCGGCCCCTACCTCCTCGATGTGGATGATGTTGGGGTGCTGCAGCTGGGCGGCAAAGGCCGCCTCCTGCCGGAACCGGGTCTCGAACGGGGGGTCCGACGCGTACCGCGGCTTCAAGACCTTGACGGCAAACGACTTACCGTCATCCCGCCGGGCGGAGAACACCCAGGCGAAGCCCCCCTGCCCGAGCAGGTGCTCGAGGGTGAAGGGGCCAAGGCGCTGGCCGGGGGCTGGCTGGTCGCTGGACATTCCGGGGTTGCCCATAGGGGGAGGGGCGCGTTATTTTATTGTGCTAACTGAGTTTAAGAGACCGGGGAGCCGTCCCCATCGTCAGTGCCAAGAGGATACACGCAGCATGGGTTTTGACAAGCAGGCGGTTATCGCCAAGCAGCGGTTGCACGAGACCGACACCGGCTCCGCGAAAGTGCAGATCTCGCTCCTCACCGAGCGGATCAACTCCCTCACCGATCACTTTCGCACCCACGCCAAGGACCATCACGGCCGACGCGGCCTGCTCAAGATGGTGGGCACCCGCCGCCGACTGCTGAATTACCTCCGGACACACGATCTCGCCACGTACCGGGCGCTGATCGAACAGCTCGGACTCCGGCACTAACCGACTCGTCTTGCTCAGGGCGTCCCTGCCAGCTTCGCAGGGACGCCCTTCAACCTATTTGGGCCCCAGGCACAGGAACAGGTCGTGACTGCACACCGCATTGAGAGCACCTTCGCCGGTCGTCCGCTGGTCATCGAAGTCGGCAAGCTGGCCAAGCAGGCGGCGGGATCCGCCGAGCTCCGCTTCGGCGAGACCGTGGTCCTGGCCGCCGTGACCGTCTCCCCGAATCAGTCGTCGCTGCCGTTCTTCCCGCTTACCGTCGAATACCGGGAGCGCACCTACGCCGCCGGCAAGTTCCCCGGCGGGTTCATCAAGCGGGAGACCCGTCCGAGCGACAAGGAAATCCTGGCCGCGCGGGGCGTGGACCGCTCCATCCGGCCGCTGTTCCCGGAGGGCTTCAAGAACGAGGTGCAGGTCTTCGTGACGGTGCTCTCCGCCGACCAGGAGAACGACGCCGACGTCCTGGGCGTGGTGGCCGCGTCGCTGGCGCTGTCGGTCTCGTCGGTGCCGTGGAACGGCCCGATCGCGGCGGTCCGGGTGGGCCGGGTGGAAGGCAACTGGATCCTCAACCCCACGTTCCAGCAGCTCGAGTTCTCCACGGTGGACATGACCGTGAGCGGCAGCGCCGACTCCATCGTCATGGTCGAGGGGGGGGCGCTCGAGGTGTCCGAGGCCGAGGTGCTGGAGGCGCTCAAGGTGGCCCAGAAGGGCCTCAAGGAGCTGCTGGGGCACCAGGAGAAGCTGATCGCCAAGGCCGCCCGCGACAAGATGGAATGGAAGAAGGAAGAGATCGACGCGGCGCTCACCAGGAAGGTGAAGGCCCTGGCCGAGGACGAGATGGCCAAGGCCATCAACGCCAAGGACAAGCACGCGCGCGCCGCCGGCGCCGAGGCACTCAAGGCCAAGGTCAAGGAGGCCCTGGCCGCGGAGTTCCCGGAGGCCGGGAAGCAGATCTCCGCCCTGCTCGAGGATATCGAGTACCGGGTCATGCGGGCCCAGGTGCTGGAGAAGGGGGAGCGGGTGGACGGGCGCGATTGCGACACCATCCGGCCCATCAGCATCCTGACCAGCTACCTCCCGCGCACCCACGGCTCGGCGGTGTTCCAGCGGGGCGAGACCCAGGCGCTGGTCTCGGCCACCCTGGGCACCGCGGATGACGAGCAGCGCCTCGATACCATCGACACCGTGGGCGAGTCCAGCAAGTCGTTCATGCTGCACTACAACTTCCCGCCCTACTCGACCGGCGAGGTCAAGCCGGTGCGCGGCACCAGCCGGCGCGAGATCGGCCACGGCGCGCTGGCGGAGCGGGCGCTGCATCCGTTGCTGCCCCACTTCGACAAGTTCCCCTACACCGTCCGGATCGTCTCCGAGATCCTGGAGTCCAACGGCTCCTCCTCGATGGCCAGCGTCTGCGGCGGCTCGCTCGCGCTGATGGATGCCGGCGTGCCGGTGAAGGCCGCCTGCGCCGGTGTCGCGATGGGGCTGATCAAGGAGGGCAAGAAGATCGCCATCCTCACCGACATCCTGGGGTCGGAGGACGCCCTCGGCGACATGGACTTCAAGGTCGCGGGGACCACGACCGGGATCACCTCGATCCAGATGGACATCAAGATCGAGGGAATGGACCTGAAGATCATGGAGGAAGCGCTGGAGAAGGCCCGGAAGGGCCGGCTCCACATCCTCAAGGAGATGGCGAAGGCGCTGCCGGCCGCGCGGCCGGAGCTGTCCAAGTACGCGCCGCGCATCATCACGATCATGATCAAGCCGGACCGGATCGGCGACGTGATCGGCCCGAAGGGCAAGACCATCCGCGGCATCCAGGAGGCCACCGGGGCCTCGATCTCGATCGAGGACACCGGCCTGATCACCATCGCCTCGCCCGGTGGCGAGGGGGGCGAGAAGGCGCGCCAGATGATCGAGTCCATGGTCATGGAGCCGGAAGTCGGGAAGACCTACGAGGGCCCGGTGAAGAGCACCACCGCCTTCGGCGCCTTCGTCGAGATCCTGCCCGGCGTCGAGGGGCTGCTGCACATCAGCGAGCTGCAGCACGGCCGCACCGAGAAGACCGAGGACGTCGTCAAGAAGGGCGACGTCGTGAAGGTCAAGCTGCTCGAGGTGGACGAGAAGGGCCGCATGAAGCTGTCCCGGAAGGCGCTCATCCCCAAGGAGTGAGGCCGGGCCGCCCGTGGAGACCACCCGCCTCGACCAGGGCCTCTTCCGGACCGTTGCCCCCAACGGTCTCGTCATCCTGACTGAACTCCTCCCCGGCGTGCGATCCGTCGCCGCCGGGGTGTGGGTCCGGACCGCCAGCGCCCACGAAGCCCGCGGCAAGATGGGCGTGTCGCACCTCCTCGAACACATGGTCTTCAAGGGCACCGAGCGCCGCAGCGCGCGGCAGCTGGCCCTCGAGCTCGAGGCCCGGGGCGGCGCCCTCGATGCCTACACCAGCCGCGACCATACCAACTACCAGGCCCACATCCTCGACGAGGACCTGCCCCGGGCGGTGGACGTGCTGACCGACCTGGTCCGCCGGCCGCTGCTCCGCGAGGAGGATCTCTCGCTGGAGCGGAACGTCGTGCTCGAGGAAATCGCCACCGTCGAGGACACCCCGGACGACCAGGTCTTCGAGCTCTTCAGCGACCGGTTGTGGCCCGAGCATCCCTACGGCTACTCCATCCTCGGAACCCGGGAGACGGTCGCGGCCCTCTCCGCCCAGGACCTGCAGGCCGTGCACGGCTCGGGATACTACCCGGCCAATTGCGTGATCGCGGCCGCGGGCCGGGTGGAACACGAGCAGGTCCTGGCCCTGCTGGCGCAGGAGGGGTGGTTCGAGGGGAGCGCCGCCCCGTCGGCGCCGCGGCCGCCGGTGGAGCCGCGTCCGGCCCACCGGGGCGAGGAGCACCGCATCGAGCGGGACTCCGCCCAGACCCACCTCGTCTTCGGCACCGATACCTTCCCCTATCGGGACCGGCGCCGCTTCGCGCTCTCCCTGGTGACCAATACCTTCGGCGGCGGGATGTCGAGCCGGCTGTTCCAGCGGATCCGGGAGGAACTCGGTCTGGCCTACGCCGTCTACGCCTATCAGCAGTTCTTCCAGGTGGCGGGGGTGGCCGGGGTGTATGTCGGGACGCAGCCGGGGACGGCCGACCGGGCCGCCGAGGCAATCCGGGCGGAGTATGCCCGGCTGGCACGCGAGGGCCTGCCTGCCGCGGACCTGGAGCAGGGGAAGCAGCAGCTCAAGGGGCAGGTGATGCTGTCGCTGGAGAGCCCGCAGAGCCGGATGAGCCGGCTGGCGACGCTCGCGCTGCACGGGGAGGCCTACCGGCCGCTCGACGCCATCCTGGCGGAGATCGACGCGGTAAGCGCGGAGGACGTGGCGGCCATCACGGCCGAGTATTTCGACCCGGACCGGCAGACGGTGGTCCGCCTGGGGCCGGGCGCCGGGTAGTCCAGATCCCATCAGAGCCCGCGGCGGGCGGCACGAGGCGCGCCGGCGGATGCAGTCAACCCTGAGACCGCAGAGAATCCGATGATCATCGGCGTACCGAAAGAGATCAAGACCAACGAGAACCGGATCGCGCTGGTGCCGGCCGGCGCCGAGGCGTTCGTCACCCGGGGCCACACGGTGTATGTGGAGCAGGGCGCCGGACTCGGCAGCGGCTTCACCGACGAGGCCTTCGCCGCCACCGGGGCGAAGATCCTCCCCACCGCGGACGCGGTCTGGGCCAAGGCCGACATGATCATGAAGGTGAAGGAGCCGATCGCGGTGGAGTGGCCGCGGATGCGGGCCGGCCAGGTGATCTACACCTACTTCCACTTCGCGGCCGGGGAGGAGCTCACCCGGGCGGTCATCAAGTCCAACGCCATCGCGGTGGCCTACGAGACGGTCCAGCTGCCCCACGGCGAGCTGCCGCTGCTCACGCCGATGTCCGAGGTGGCGGGGCGGATGGCGGTCCAGGAGGGGGCCAAGTACCTCGAGAAGGTCTTCGGCGGGAGCGGGGTCCTGCTGGGGGGCGTGCCGGGGGTGCCGCCGGCCGAGGTGGTGATCATCGGGGGCGGGGTCGTGGGGATCAACGCCGCCAAGATGGCGGCCGGCATGGGTGCGCGGGTCACGATCCTGGACGTGTCCCTGGAGCGGCTCCGCTACCTGGACGACGTGCTCCCGGCCAACGTGACCACCCTCTACTCCAACCGGCACAACATCCTCGACGCCATCCGCCGGGCGGACCTGGTGGTCGGGGCAGTGCTGCTGCCGGGCGCCAAGGCCCCGCACCTGGTCAAGCGTGAGGACCTGAAGCTGATGAAGCCCGGGTCGGTGATCGTGGACGTGGCGGTGGACCAGGGCGGCTGCGTCGAGACCATCAAGCCCACCACCCACGAGAACCCGACCTACTTCGTTGACGGGATCCTGCACTACGCGGTGGCGAACATGCCGGGCGGCGTCCCCCGGACCTCGACCCTGGCGCTCACCAACGCCACCCTGTCGTACGGCCTGCGGCTGGCGCGCGACGGCTGGAAGAAGGCCTGCAAGGACGATCCCGCGCTCCGCCTGGGGCTCAACGTG
>JAEUJI010000324.1 GCA_016794805.1 Gemmatimonadota bacterium | reverse complement strand
TCGAGGTCCCCGCCGCCTTCCTCCCCGGCCTGCTGGTTGGCGTGCTGTCGGGGGGGGCGGGGGTGGGCGGGGGGGTCCTCATGGTGCCGTTCCTGTACCTGGTGTACTCCCGGACCGGGGTATCGCCTTCCGCCCAGACTGTCGTGGCCCACGCCACCAGTCTGGGCGTGGCATTTGTGACCTCCAGCATCGGCACCTGGCGCTACGCCCGGGCACGGGCCATCGCATGGCGGCCTGCGGCCGCCTACGCCCTGCCGGGCATCCTCTCCGCCTTTATTGTCGCCCGGATTCTCACCCGCACCGCGGAGGCCCACTGGGTGCGGGCCGCCTTCGGCGTGTTCCTGCTGGCCGCCGGGGCGGACCTGGCTCGCCGTGCCCGGAATCACGCCGAGGAATCCCACGCGATGCCCACCGAACACTCCTGGGGCTGGCTGGTCCTGGTGGGTCTCCTGGGTGGCGCGCTGTCCGCGCTGCTCGGAATCGGCGGCGGGCTGATCGCCGTGCCGGTGCTGATCTATGTCGGGAAGCTCCCGGTCAAGGCGGTGGCGCCCACAGCGCTGGCCGGCGTCTGCCTTACCACGCTCTCCGGCGGGCTCGGCTACCTCACCGCCGGGGCGGGTCCGCCGGTCTCGACCCAGATGGCCGGTTTTCTCGATCTCCGGATGGCCATTCCCCTGGCGCTCGGGGCCGCCGTGACCGTGCCGCTCGGCGTGAGGGTCAATCGCAGCTCCAGCCCCAGAACCCTGTACTGGTGCTTCGCCCTGCTCTTCGCCGGAATCGGGCTGACCCTGGTTTACGCCTGGGCCAGGGGTCGCGGCGGGTGATCGCGATCGTCGGTGGCGGCCGGATGGGGCGGGGCCTCGCTCTGGCGCTGGCCGAGGTGGGAGAGCGGGTGGAACTGGCGCCGGGCCGGGAGCCCGGCGGCGGCGAGGCCGCGTCGGTCGTTGGTGCGGCCAGCACCATCGTCCTCGCGGTGCCGGATGGCGCCATCACCGGCGTCGCGGCCCGGCTGGCGACCGCTGCCGCGATATCCTCGAGTCAGGTGGTACTCCATCTGTCGGGATTGCACGATCGGAGCGCCCTCGCGCCGCTCGAGTGCACCGGCGCCGCGCTCGGGTCCATGCACCCCTTGCAGACGGTGCCCACGGCCGCGGTGGCCGCCGAACGCTGGCGCGGCGCTTATGCAGCGCTGGAAGGGGATGACCGGGCGGTGGTCGCGGGGGAACGGCTAAGCCGCCTGCTGGGGCTGACGGCGTTCCGGCTTCCGGTTGGTGCCAAGCCGGCCTACCATGCCGGCGCCGTCATCGCCTCCAACTACGCGGTCACCCTTTCCGCCCTGGCCTCCAGGGTGGCGGCCGCCGCCGGAGTGGAGCCGTCAGTTGCGGCGCGCATCTACCTGCCGCTCCTGCGTGGGGCGCTGGAAAACCTGGAGCGCCTGCCGCCCGCCGAGGCCCTGACCGGGCCGATTGTGCGGGGCGACGTCGCGACGGTCCGGGCCCATCTGGAGGCGCTCTCCGGGGAGGCGCGGCGACTCTATGCCGTTCTGGGGGAGGCGACGCTTGGGCTGGCGCTGGAGGCCGGGCTGGACCGGGACCGGGCAGGGGAACTGCAGGCGCTGCTGGGCGAGGCGGCCCGGTAGACCCGGGCCGTGGTCGGACGAGGTCTCCTGCTACTGATCCACGACCCGGACGCCGTCCGGAACCGTGAAGCTGAAGGTCCCGGCGGGGACCCGGCGGTTGGTCTCGACCCCGGTGAAGGTGAGTGTCCGGCGCTGGCCGCCACGCTCCCGCAGTTCCAGCCGCCGGGGAAGGTGGTCGAACTGATCGAGCCAGACCACCGCTTCGGTGAAGGGCAGGGAGCGATCGACCGGCGTCATCGCGATGACATCCACCCCACGACCGGCGATCTGATCCTCCCGCAGGTACCGACTCTGGTAGCGGCGGGCGGGATCGGTCAGGATCCAGGCGAGGACATTCGGTCCGTAGGTCGGATCGGTCGGAACCTTGAGCCGCACGACCTGTCCCGGGGTGGTGCTCGGCGTGTAGACCCAGATCCGCTCCCCGTCCATCACAATGGCCTCGCCTCGGGGATCGGTGAAGCGCATCGAGAGCCGGGCCTCTCCTGCCTGCACCAGCCGGCCCCGGCTTTCGAACGTTCCGATCATCGAATCGGCGATCACCTGCCGGAAATCCGCCGAGAACGAGGTAATCCCGCGATAGGATTGTGCCGCCTTCTCGATCAGCACCCGCGGATCGGGATCTGCCTGCGCCGGTGCGGCGGCCAGCAGGAGCATGGCGAGGAACAGGTTCATGCGGGCACTCCCGCCGGCTGTGCGATCCGCCGGCCAATCGCCTCGGCGATAAGGCGGGTTTCCTTCATCAGGCGGGCGAACTGCTCGGGATACAGGCTCTGCGCCCCATCGGACAGCGCCCGGTCAGGCGCGGGGTGCACCTCGACGAGGAGCCCGTCGGCTCCGGCCGCGACCGCGGCCCGCGCCATTGGCGTCACCATCTCCCGGTGTCCGGTGCCGTGGCTCGGATCCGCGACGATCGGGAGGTGCGAGAGCGACTTCACCACCGGGATCGCGGACAGGTCGAAGAGGTTCCGGGTGGCGGAGTCGAAGCCGCGGACGCCACGCTCGCAGAGGATCACGTTGGGATTCCCTTCCGCCAGGATGTATTCGGCCGAGAGCAGCAGTTCCTGGATCGTCGCCGAGAGCCCCCGCTTGAGCAGCACCGGCTTTCCGAGCCGCCCGACCTTCTTGAGGAGCGAGTAGTTCTGCATGTTGCGGGCCCCGACCTGGATGATGTCCGCCACCTCCGCCACCAGGTCGGCCCCCTCGGGATCCATGGCCTCGGTCACGATGAGGAGCCCGGTCCGCTCCCGGGCCAGGGCCAGGAGCCGGAGGCCCTCCCCGCCGAGTCCCTGGAACGAGTAGGGAGACGAGCGGGGCTTGAATGCCCCGGCGCGCAGCACGGTGGCGCCCGCGCTCCGCACCGCCTCCGCCGCGGCGAGGATCTGGCTCTCGCTTTCCACCGAGCAGGGGCCGGCCATGACCACCACGCTCTCGCCACCGATGGCGAGGCCGCCGGGGAGCTTCACGATCGTCGGTTCGGCCCGCCACTCCCAGGACACCTGCTTGTAGGGCTTGGAGACGTGGATCACCTCCGCCACGCCGGGGAGGGCCTCGAAGCGCGACCCGTCCACCCGTCCGTCGTTGCCCACCAGCCCGACGGTGGTACGCTGCTTCCCCGGCATGGGGCGGGCGGTGTAGCCCAGCTCCGCGATGGTGTCGCAGACCCGGCGGATCTGATCCTCCGAGGCCTCGGCGTGCATCACGATCAGCATGGCGTGATCCTCACACCCGTTCCAGCTCGCCCAGCCGGACGCCCACGATCGAGGAAACGCCGGGCTCCTGCATCGTCACCCCGTAGACCGCTTCCGCCGCCTGCATGGTGCGCGGGTTGTGAGTGATGACGATGAACTGGGTGGACTTCCGGAACTCCTCCAGCAGCCGGATGAAGCGGCCGACGTTGGCATCGTCGAGCGGCGCGTCCACCTCGTCCATCAGGCAGAACGGGCTGGGCTTGGTGAGGTAGATGCTGAACAGGAGCGATACCGCCACCAGGTAGCGCTCGCCGGTGGAGAGCAGGTGGATGCGCTGCACCTTCTTGCCGCGGGGCGCGGCGTGGATGTCGATCTCGCTCTCCAGCGGATCGTCCGGGGTGGCCAGCTTGAGGTCGCACTCGCCGCCGCCGAACAGCGTCTGGAAGACATTCAGGAAATTGGCCCGGATGGCGGTGAAGGTCTCCATGAACATCTGCCGGGCGGTGCCGTCGATCTCCCGGATGGCCTGCTGCAGCGACTGCCGGGCCGCCACCAGGTCGTCCCGCTGGGCCACGAGGAACTCCAGCCGCTTGGCCTCCTCGGCGTGCTCCTCCACCGCCAGGGCATTCACCGGGCCGATCGTCTCCAGCGCCTCGATGATGCGGCGGGACTCGTTCTCGAGGGTCTCGAGGTCGAGCTCCAGCAGCGGGGCCTCGGCCAGGAGGGTGTCGAGCGGCTTCCGCCATTCGGTCTCCACCCGCTCGACGATCGAGCGGCGCCGTCCGGTGGCCTCGGTCATCTCCAGCTCGAGGCGATGATACTCCTCGGTGAGCGCGGCCACCCGGTCCCGGTTCTGGTGCAGCTCGGCCTCGGCCGTCTCCAGCGCCAGCCCGGTGGCGGCCGCGGCCTGGTCCGCCTCGGCGGCCGCGGTTTCGAGCTCGGTCACCGCAACGCGACGCTCCCCCCGGGCTTCGATCCATTGGGCCTGCTGCGCCGCCAGCTGCGCGGTATCGGTCTCGATCTGGTCCAGCTCCCCCGCCAGGGACACGGCCGCATGATCCGCCTCCGAGCCGACCCGCATCGCGCGGTCGAGCGCGGTCTTCGCCCCGTCGATCCGGGCCTGGAGCTGCGCCTCCTGCACCTGCCAGTGCACCCGGGCGTCCCGGGCCGATTCCTGCTGGGTCTCCAGGTCGGCGAGCAGGGCGCGGGCCTGCCCCAGGTTCTCGTCCAGCCGGGCCCGGGCGAGATCGCCCTCGGTGAGGGCGGCGTCGATCTCCTGCAGCCGGCGTTCGGAGCGCTCGATCCGCTCCGTAAGGGCGCGGAGATTCGTCTCCGCCTCCCCCAATTCGCGGCCCACGGTGTTCGCGATGCGGATGGCGTCTTCCCGGCTGGCGATGGCTACCCGTTCCCCTTCCCGGGCCTGATCGGCGGCGTGGCCGGCGGTTTCCTGGTCGGCCTCCGCCTCCGCAAGCCGGGCCACGGTGGCGCCCAGCGCCAGGTCGGCGCGGTGCAGGGTGGCCTGGGCCTCCGATACGTCGGTGGCGAGGCTCTCCAGTTCGGCACGGCGACGAAGCGGCCCGGAGGGGCTGGGTGCGCCCGCCAGGAGAATGGCGCCATTGGGCCGACGGAGCGCCCGGCCCGCCGGGTCCAGCGGCTCGGTGCCGGACAGGAAGGCGCGGACCCACCCCTCGGCCGGGCCCTGGGCGTAGAGCCGATGGGCCATCGGATCGGCGCCTGGGGCGCCGGCGGGGAGCAGGGACGCGGGCAGGAGGGCGATCGCGCCCGGCTGCTCCGCCGCATGCCACGCGAGGATCGCGGGGAGCGCGCTTTCGTCGCGAACCAGGACCGCGTGGACCCATTCGCCCAGCAGGCGCTCGGCCAGTTCCGCGTCCTCGCGGCCGGTGCGGATGAAATCCGAGAGCGGACCGATGATGGTGTCTCCGAACTGCTCCCGGGCGGACAGGAGCGCCGCCGCCCCGGGCGCCAGGCCCACGCGATCGCGCTCCAGCTCCTCCAGCGCCTGCCGCCGGGCGGTCATCTGGGCCAGCGTCTCTTCGGCGGTGCGCTTGTCGGCGCGCTCCAGCGCCTCGCGCCGGCGCAGCTCACCGACCAGGTGCCGGGCCCGCTCCGCTTCCGCCGCGGTGCGCTTCGCCTCGAGGCCGTGCCGCTCCGCCACCTCCACGGCATCGGCCCGCCGGCGCTCGGCCACTTCCTGTTCCGCCACGGCCGCCTGGCGGCGGGCGCTCGCGGTGGCGGCCTGCTCCCGGAGGGAGGCGAGGTCCGACTCCAGCGAGTGCCGCTCTCCCTCCAGGGCGCGAAGCGTCTGCACCCGCTTCTGGATCTCCTCCTCCAGCTGCCGCACCAGCTGGCGCTGCTCGCCCAGGCGGAGCCGCACCTCCTGCTCCGCGGCGGTGCGCGCCGTCAGCTCGGCCTGGATCCGCTCGCGTTCGGTCTGGGCACCGGCATGCTCCGCCTGGGCCAGCTCCCGTTCGCGGGTGGCCTGCTGCCGCCGGCTCTCCATCTGGCCCCGCTCCTCGGAGGCGCGGAGCTTCCGCGCCGCGGCGTTCGCGAGCCGCTCGGCCGCGAGGGCGAGGTCCCCGTCGAGGCGGCCCAGTTCGAGCCGCTCGTCCCCGAGGCGGCGAGCGATGTCGGTCCGCTGGGATTCAGCCAGCGCCCGGGCGCGGGCGGTCTCATCCCGGCGTTCCTCCAGGGCCACCAGCGCTTCCCGCGCCCGCGGCAGCTCCAGTTCCAGCTCCCCGTGACGGCGCTCGGAGCTCGCCATCTGTTCCCCGAGGTCGGTCAGATGCCGCTTCGCGAGGGTGAGCTGCACCGCGAACTTCTCCTCCATCAGCCGGGCGTGGCGCTCCGCCTTGCCCTTCTGCCGCGCGAGACTCCGCAGCTGGCTCTGTACCTCGGCGATCAGGTCCTCCACCCGCTGCAGGTCGCCGCCGGTCTCCTCCAGCCGCCGCTCCGTGGTCTGGCGCCGGTCGCGATACAGGCCGATCCCCGCCGCCTCCTCGAACAGCGAGCGACGATCCTCGGCCCGGTCCGAGAGCAGCCACTCGATCATCTTCGCCTCGATCACCACCCCGGAGTCGGTGCCGAGTCCGGTGCCGCGCAGCAGGTCCTGGATGTCCCGCAGCCGGACCACCGTGCCGTTGAGCAGGTAGTCCGACTGCCCGCTCCGCGAGAGCCGGCGAGTGATCTGCACCTCGCGATACGCGATCGGCAGGTCGCCGTCCGTGTTGTCCAGAAAGAGGGAGACCTCGGTGACATTGACCGGGCGCCGGGCGGTGGAGCCCTGAAAGATCACGTCCTCCATCTTCCCGCCCCGCAGGATGCGGGCGGACTGCTCGCCGAGCACCCAGCGGACGGCGTCGGAGACGTTGGACTTGCCGCAGCCATTCGGGCCCACGATGGCGGTCACGCCATCCTTGAAGGTCAGCGTGGCGGAGTCGGCGAACGACTTGAAGCCGGAGAGTTCGAGCTTTGAGAGCCTCATGCGGGCGCGGTCCTGGCTTAGCGGTCGGGTTGATAGAGGAAGAACGGGCGGCCCAGCTGGCGGCCCGTGGATTCGGCGGCTTCCCGGGTCGGGTAGGGACCGAGGACCACACGGTACCCTTCTTCTCCCGAGCCGGGATCCAGGACCTTCGCCGGGAGGCCCTGCTGCTCCAGCTGGCGCGCCAGTTCGGCCGACCAGGCCCGGTTCTGGGAACTGGAAAGCTGGAGGTAGACGGCGCCGCCCTCGCCGTCACCGGCGTCGGGCCCGAGGGCGGAGTCCGGGGCGGCCTCGGGCAGGGCGCTGGCGGTGCCGGTCTCGGGGGTCCAGGCCAGTGGGAGCCAGAAGTCCACCGCGCCATTCAGCACCCGCCCGCGCTCCGGGAAATCACGGTCGGTCAGGTCGTAGGCGACGACATCACCGCCGACCTTGAGCAGGAGGGCCTGCTGATTCGTCACGGTCGGAAGATCGCTGGCCCAGTCGGCGGCGAAGCCGCCGACATAACGGTTGGTGGCCAGGTCCACCAGCCAGAGCGAATCGGCCCCGGTGGGGTGCACCAGGAGCCAGCGGCCGAAGGGGTCGGCGCGGAGGGCGCCGGCGGGGCCGGGAAGGTCGATCTCCGCCAGCTTCCCGCGGGTGAACCGGTTGTAGACCAGGACGCCGCCCTCGCGTCGGGCCACGTAGAACCGGTGCCCCGACGGGGAGAACAGCACCGCCCGGGCATGGCCGCTCACCTCGAGGGCGAGGAGCGAATCGGGCGCGTCGGGGTCCGCCAGGATCACGGCGCTGTCGGCGGCCACCGCCAGCAGGTCGCCCCAGAAGGTGGCGGCGGCGTCGCCGCTGGGAAGCGTGGCGCGGCCGGGGTCCGCGCCTGGACGCAGCTGGGTCAGGACATTCGTCGGCCCGGTCGAGATCGCGAGGAGGGCCGCGCCCCGGGTGCCGAAGAGATCGCGTGGCCGCGCCGGGAGACGGGTAGGGAACCGGATCGGGTTCCGGCGGACGAATTCCACCACGCGCAGGCTGTCATCCACCGTATAAAGCGTCCCATCGGGGCCGAGCGCCGCCTCGCGCACATTCTGCATCAGGGTGGGGCGGGGCCGGGCGGTCTGCAGGTCCAGCGCCACGATCTCGCTCTTGGCGGTCTGGGCGTACACCAGTTCCTGGTCGAGCGCCGCCCCGATCACCCGCCGAAGAGCGGGAAGGGGAGCGCTCGAGCTCCAGTCCCAGGGCTCGAGGTCCGGCACATGGTAGAGCGCCGCCGCCCCACCGGCCGCCGGGAGCCGCAGGAGGCTCGAGGGCGGGGGCGTGGAGGCGGCGGAGAGTCCGTGGGCGTACCGCTGGGAGCTGGACTGGCAGGCGAGTCCCGCGAGGACCAGCGCCGCCAGGAGGGGACGGGTTGGCACGGCGGGAATCTAGCGGGCCGGGGTGCCGGATGGCACCCGGCCCGTATCAGAACGCGGGCCCGAGGCTCAGGGTCCAGTACCCCTTGATCGCGCTCCGGTTCTGGGGGATCGAATAGTCCAGCCGGAGCACCACGAAGTTGAAGAGGTTCATCCGGGCGGAGGCACCGATGGTCTGCAGCGGGGTCCGGACGTCGACCGGATCATCCCCCGAGCGCCGGCTCCAGCGCAGGGTGTTGCCCTCGTTCCAGGCGATGCCCACGTCGTAGAACAGGGCCCCCTCAATCGGGGGGAAGCCGGCCGGGACGAAGCCCAGACGCGGGTCGAGGATCGGGAACCGGAGCTCGGCGCTGCCCACGGCGAGCTGGGTGCCCACCAGCCGGTCCAGCTCGATGCAGCCGGTGGTGGTGCCGGGGTCGCTGGTCTTGCACTCGTTGCGGTAGTAGCTGCCGGAGGTGTGGCCGCGGAGCAGCTCGGTGCTGCCCAGGAACACCCGGAAGCGCTCGGCATCCCGGCCGATCCGTCCGAAGTAGAGTCCGCGGGTGGCCAGGGTGAGGGGCCCGATCAGCTTGTCGTAGCGCCGGTAGTCGGCCAGCCCCTGGAAGTAGCGCCACCCGCCGAGCGACTGGGCCGCCTCGAAGCGGTAGCGCCGGCCATAGAACGGCGACACGTACCCGAAGAGGCTGTTGTCGAAGGCATAGGCGATGCTGGGCTGCACGTAGCTGGCGCCCGGAAGGCTCCGCTCCCGCGACACGGCGTCGTCGGTGGGGAAGCCGGTGAACGGGTCGTACGGCTCGAGGATCTGCTGCAGCCGGTCCGTGATCGTGGCCGCCGTCAGGCCGAACTCGAAGCGCTGGAAGCGGGTGAGCGGGTAGATCGCCTGCGCGGAGGCGGAGCGGATCACGATGCGGCGCAGGTTGGTGACGAAGGTGTTCTCGCCGGTGAAGGGCGAGTCCACCACGATCCGGCTCGGCTCCAGGAAATAGTAGGGCTCCTGGCCCACGCCCACCGCCCAGTTGAGCCGGCGGTTGAGGTTCACGTAGGTGGCGTTGACCAGCGCCTCGCTCAGGCGCCCGTTGACGAAGGCCGCAAAGATCAGCTCGTGATTGCCCAGCATGTCGGACAGCGCGATGGCGCTGCCCCCGTAGAAGCCGCGGCCGAAGGTGTCGCGGGTGTAGCCGATCGTCGGCCGCGACACGTAGTCGGGCCGGAAACTCACCTTGTAGCGATTGACCTTGAACTCGGCGGTGTCCGGGAGCGGGAGGTCCACCGAATCCATCAGCGCGGTGATGGTGAGCGGGCGCACCACCGAATCGGACACCGGCACGGTGTCCGCCTGGCGGAAGCCCTCGGGGGTGACGTACAGGGACACCGGCTCCGGCGCCTCCACCCGGGCGGAATCGCGGCCGAGGATCGTCGTGTCTCCCGGCCCGACCGCGATGGGCGGCTCGACCCGGGCGGAGTCGCGGCCCAGGACCAGGTCGGGGGGCGTCCACGGGCCGCGCTTGAGCGACCGGGGGTTATCGATGCCGTAGATGTCGTACTGGTCCCGCGAGTAGTACACGAATGCCAGCCGGTCGGCGTTCCGGGCCCAGGAGAGCACCGGGGAGAGCGGCGTGATGCCCTGGGCGCCGGTGAAGAGGTCGGTCAGCTGGTAGGTGCGCCGGTCGCGGGTGTCGTACAGGAAGATGTTGGTGACCCCATCCCGGTCGGAGATGAACGCCAGCTCCTGGCCGTCGGGGGACCACTGGGGGCTCACGTTCTTGCCATGCTCCATCCCCGGCAGCACCTCGATCCGGCCGGTGGCCAGGTCGTAGGTGCCGATCTTCATGTTGCCGAACCGCAGCGTCGTGAAGTCGGTGTCGGGCCCGCGGTCGGTGGCGAACGCGAGGGTCTTCCCATCGGGGGACCAGACCGGGTGCAGGTCGGCGTACTGGTCCCGGGTCAGGCGCCGCAGGTTGCTGCCGTCGGCGTTGACCAGGAACAGGTCGGAGTTGCCCCCGTCGTAGCCGGTGAAGACCAGCTCCCGGCCGTCGGGGCTCCAGGAGGGGGTGGTCACGCCGCTCAGCTTCACCTTGATGCGGCGGGCTTCGCGGTTCTCCTTGACGTCGATGATGACGATGTCGTCACGCGCGCCCTTCTTGGCGGCGATCGCGATGTAGCGGCCGTCCGGCGACCAGGCCCCGGCCGAGTTGATGAACCGGAAGGTCTCGTAGTTGCTGCTGTAGGAGGACTTGACCAGCCGCCGCTTGACCTTGCCGCTCTCGACGTCGGCAAGGTACAGGTCCACGAAGTAGAAGTCCTTCTCGCTGAAGTAGGCCACTTCCTTGCCGTCGGGGGAAAGCGCCGGGGCCAGGTGGAGGGTGCCCTGCGACCGCGCCTCGGTGAGCATGGGCCGGGCGATGTCGCCGGCGCGCTGGCGGCTGGTGACCTCGGGGAGGAAGGTCCGGTTGATGTGGTCCTTCCACAGGTCCGACAGCTGCTTGTAGTCCACGCCCAGCACCCGGCGGATCGAGCCCTCGAGGCCCCCGCCCCCGGCGAGGGTCCCCTGCATGATGGCGCCGATGGCCTCGTCTCCCCAGCGCTGCCCGATGAAGGCCACCAGCGCCTGCCCGTAGCGATAGGGAAAGATCCGGTAGTCGTTCTCCAGCTGCGCGATCGTCGGGATCTTGCCCTCGATCGCGGCGTCGCGGAGCCACATGGTGGTGTTGGGGTCCAGCCCGCCGATCGACAGGTACTCGGCCATCCCCTCCACGAACCAGAGCGGGGGGTTCACGTTGATGAGCGTGGCCAGGCCCGCGCCGGCCCGCCCGCGGCTCCAGATGTCGTACTGGAACTGGTGGACCATCTCGTGCTGCAGCACGTGCTCCAGCTCGTCGTAGGAGCCGGTGAACGGCATGATGATGCGCTGCTTGAAGAAATCGGTGACGCCGCCGGTGCCTTCGCTCGGCCCCTCGCCGCCCAGGGCGTTGGTCTGCTGGAAGTCGGAGTGGGAGGCGTACAGGATGATCGGCTTCCGCTCCCGGTACTCGTGGCGGAGGATCCGCGAGAGCCGCAGGTAGGAGCGCTCCGCCAGCCGTCCCGCGTCCAGCGCCGCCTGGCGGGTCTCGGGATAGAAGTGGATGTCGAAGTGCTCGGTCCGGAGGACCTGGAAGTCGAAGGTCCGGTACTGGACCTTGTTCTGCCCGAAGTAGTACTGCGCCTCGAGAGCGGCGGGGACCCCGGCCACCAGGGCCACCGCGAGCGCGATACGACCGATCATGAGCTCACCTGCCGGTTCAGGCGCCGGACCGGAGCTCCGGCGCATCGCTCCAGAGGCGTTCGAGCTGGTAGAAGCTCCGCGCCTCGGGATGAAAGAGGTGGACCACAAAGTCCACGAAATCCAGCAACACCCACCGCCCGGTGGTCAGGCCCTCGACGTGGTGCGCCTTGAGCCCGCGCCGGTGCAGCTTCTCCAGCACCGAGTCCGCGATCCCGCGGACATGTGCGTCCGAGGTGCCCGACGCTACGATAAAGTAGTCGGTTGCGTCGGTGAGGCCCCGGAGGTCGAGCACCACCACGTCCCGTCCCTTCAGGTCCTCGATGGCGGTGACGGCGGCGCCCACGTCGCCCCCCGGCACCGGCCCGGCGCGGCGGCCCGGCATCAGGCCCCCCCACCCGGATGGCCGGGGGTGCCGTCCTCGACCTGCCAGAACAGCCCCCAGGCGCCGAACCCGACGTGGGCCCCGAGGACCCCGGTGGCCAGGTTCACGAACACATCGCGCGGCTGGTACGCCGCCACCAGCGCCCCCCGGACCCGCTCCGCTACCTCCGGCGCCTCGGCGTGGACGATCCCGAACCGGACCGACTTCGGGCGGGGGGAGAGCCGCTTCTCCACCAGGCTCAACACCCGGGGCACGACGTTGTTCCGCCCCCGGACCCGGTCCACCGGGATGATCCCGCCCTGCTCGTCCAGGCTGAGGATCGGCTTCACGTCCAGCATCCCGGCGAGCCAGGCCCGGCCCCGCGTCACCCGGCCGGAACGCAGCAGGTTGTCGAACCGGTCCACCGTCACGAAGCAGCCGGATTGGCGCCGGATCCGGCGGAGCTCGGTGGCGATCGCGGCAGCCCCCCAGCCCGATTCGGCCAGCTCTGCCGCCCGGAGCGCCTGCATCCCGAGTCCCAGGGAGGCGCTGGCGCTGTCCACGAAATGGACCCCTTCAATCCCTCCGATCCGGGCCGCCGCCAGCCCGGACTGGTAGGTGCCGGACAGCCGGCTCGCCAGCAGCACGGCGACGACTTCGTCCGCTTCGGCCCGTGCGTCCCGCAGGACCCTGACGAATTCCCCCGGCGTGGGTTGCGACGTCGTGGGGTGGGCCTTGGACACCCGCATCTTGCGGTAGAAGTCCGCCGGCTTCAGCTCCACCCGGTCCCGGAAGGTCTCATCCCCGAACATGACCTGCAGGGGGACCAGGGTGATATGGTGCCGGTCCAGGATCGCATCCGGCAGGTCGGCGGAGGAGTCCGCGACAATGGCGACCGGGCGGCGGTCCCCGTGCGCGAGGCGCCGGTGCTGCGCCCGCATGTCCTCGGCCTTGGTCTGCTCGATCGCGCCCCAGCGCGCCGCAAGAGTGAAGACGGCATCGGGGGTATCGGTGTGCACATGGATCTTGAGGATGTCAGTCGTCACCACGACCTGGATCGAACCGCCAAACCCCCGGAGCTGGCTGCGCACGTCGTTGGCCGCCGGGAGCTGGTTCCCCCGCACCATTACCTCGGTGCAGAACTGGAAGTCGCGCTCCGCGGCCACTTCCACATGCGCGGCGGGGGCCATCGCGGCCTCCGACTCGCTGATGGGGGTGGCCGGGAGGATCGGGTCCCCATCGATGTAGCGCACCACCCCTTCCAGCATGCGCACGAACCCCATGCCGCCGGCGTCCACCACACCCGCTTCCCGCAGGGCGGCCATCAGCTGCGGCGTGCGCGCCAGGGAAATCTCCCCCTCCCGCAGCAAACGGGTCATGAACACCATGATGTCCGGTGAGTCCGCGGCGGCCCGCTCGGCGGCGAGCGCTGCCTCGCGGGCCACAGTGAGGATGGTGCCCTCCCGGGGATCATCCAGGGAGGCGTAGAGCTGGTCGGCACCACGGCGGAAGCCCACCGCGATCTCCTGGGCGGAGGCCTGCGCCTTGCCCTCCATGGCGTCGGCGAAGCCCAGGAGGAAGTGGGCCAGCATCATGCCGGAATTGCCCCGGGCTCCGAGGACGGCGCCCCGGGCGGCGGTTCGGGCGGTGGCCACAAGCGGCGCGTCGCCGAGCGCCCGGAGGGCGTCGGCGACGGACCGAAGGGTCAGGCTGAAGTTGGTACCCGTGTCCCCATCCGGAACGGGGAACACGTTGATCCGGTTGATCTCTTCCCGCCCGGCCGCCACCCAGTCTGCCGCGGCGAGGAGCGATCGGGCCAGGCGCGGACCATCCACGTACCGGATTGCGACGGTCATCCTGGCGCGGCTATTCCGCCACGACGTTGACTTTGACTTCGGCGGTGACCTCGTGGTGCAGTCGCACCGGCACGGTGTGGTGCCCGGTCATCTTGATGGGGTGCTCCAGCTCGATCTTCCGCTTGTCCACCGCGTGCCCCTGGGCCGCCAGGGCGTCGGCGATGTCCTGGGAGGTAATGGAGCCGAAGAGGCGCTCTCCCTCCCCGGCCTTCCGGGTGAGGGTGATGCTGACCGCGCCGAGGGCGCGGGCGAAACCCTCCGCCGCCTGCTTCTCTTCTGCCAGGCGGGCGACCCGGGCCTTGGACTCTGCCAGGATGCGCTTCCGGTTGCCTTCGGTAGCCTCGTAGGCGAGACCCTTGGGCAGGAGGAAGTTCCGGGCATAGCCGGGCTTCACCTTGACCATCTCCCCGGCCTTGCCGAGCGACTTCACGTCTTCGCGCAGAATGACTTCCACGAGTTACTCCCTTCGCTGATCGGCGACGGCGAGCCGCCGCCGGAAATCCACCCAGGTATCGGCCACACCGAGGGCGAAGCAGCCACCCAGCACGACCGGAAGAACGAAGACCACGCCCACCAGGATCACCCCCAGCACCAGCAGGGGGAAGCCGTCGAGGGTCCCCCACAGGATCGCGGCACCGCGTGCGGCGTAGAGCCCGCCGATGACGATGGCCAGGTTTCCCGTGAGGTCCACCCAGCGGGCCGGCAGCGGGAGCACCAGCGCCGCCACGCACAGCACCACCAGCCAGATCAGCTGGTCGCTGAAGCGGAACTCGGCGAACCGGCCCGCCGGCAGCCCCATGGGGCGCCGCGCGATGCGATGATACCAGGCCCACGCCAGCACCAGGCCGGGGAGCGCCGCGAGTACCAGCATCCCGGGAAGCAGCTGCGCCATGACGGCGACCCCGTCTCCCAGCAGGTTCACGTAGAGCCGGAGCGATTCGGCCCGCTGCGCGCGCAGGAGCCCCTCCTGCAACAACTGCCGACAGAACTCCCAGCCGCTATGCGCCACCGCCAGCTGGATTTCCTGCCACCGGGTTCCCAGCCACCAGTTCCACGCCGTGGCGGCCCCGAGCCCGAAGACCGTGGCCAGCAGGGCGCCGGTCACCAGGCGCACCCGGCCGCTCAGCATGAGGGCCACAAAGGCCCCCGTCACGAACAGCGCCCAGGCATGGACGGTCTGGGTGGCCAGGCCGCCGGGGTTCCAGAGGCTGACCGCGAGCCAGAGCACCGCCACCGCGATCCAGGCCCACTCCCGGACCGTCGCCGGCCGGGAGGCGATCAGCAGCCCGGCCAGCGGCCCCAGCACGAACAGGGGCGGGAAGAAGATGACGTAGGCCGCCAGCAGGAGGATTGCCCTCCCGGTCACTGGCGGCCGCACGCCGGCGGGGAGGATCAGCTCACGCCCCGCTTGATGTACGGCAGCAGGGCGAGGAACCGCGCCCGCTTGATGGCCGTGGAGAGCTGCCGCTGGTGCCGGGCGCTGATCCCCGACAGGCGGGCGGGGAGGATCTTCCCCCGCTCGGTCAGGAAGCGCTGCAGCATCTTCTCATCCTTGTAATCGATGTAGTGGATCCCGGCCTCGGCCAGGGGATCACCCTTCCGCATCCGCTTCATTCGTCATCCTCCTCGAACTTGCGGTCCGAGGCGTCCCGGACCGGGGCGTAGTCGTGTTCGTCCGCCACCACGAGGTGGCGCAGTACGCCATCGTCCAGCTTGATGGCGCGCTCGAACTCGGGGAGCTGGCTGGGCTCCGCCTTGAAGTTGGCGATGACGTAGTACCCGGTCTCGCGCTTCTTGATGGCGTAGGCGAGGGTCCGCTTGCCCCAGTGATTGAACTTCACCTCTTCGCCGGCTGGCTGAGGGGTGAGGGCGTGGTAGCGGGTGAGTTTCTCGGTGATGGCGGGCTCTTCGAGCGCACTGTCGAAGATATAGACCGCCTCGTACGGACGGGCCATGACACCTTCCTTTGGACGTGGACGCCCGGCGCCTGGTGTGGGAGCCGGGAGGAGATATGTCGAGCGGCGAAAACCTAACCGGGAGAACGGGTTAGGGCAAGTGCAGGGGGCAGGGCTACTTCACCAGGATGTTGAGCGCCCGGGTCCGGCGCACCTCACGGGTGGAGCCTGCCTCCCGCACGATGACGGTCAGGAGGTAGCTCCCGGGCTTGAGGTTGGCCAGGCCGAGACCGCGCCGCACCAGTTCGTAGGGCTGGGTGGCCCCGAACTCGAAGCCCACCTGGACCAGCGGCTTCGCGTCCGGCTTGTCATCCGACTTCCGGACGGTCGTGAGCACGGCATAGCTCTGCTCCTGGACCAGCCCGCCGACCTCGTAGGTCAGCTCCGCATCGGCGCCCCGGGGAAAGGCGTTGAGCGGATTGAGGGTGATCTCCTCGCCGCCGTAGCGCCAGGTGATGCCCCCCGCAGCCCGCCCCAGGATCAGGTCGGACAGCACCATCTCCCGCGGGGAGCCCGGGAGCGCGACGCTGTCCCGCCCGATCCCGGTGCCACTCACCGAGCCCGGCTGGGTCACCAGCGCGCGCACCCGGTAGATCCCCGCCGGCACCGGCAGTTCCAGCAGTCCGGTCAGGTGCTGCTCGCCCCGCAAGGTATCCTGGGCCAGGAAGGTGCGCGTGGTGTCAAGTTGCCGCACCAGCCCGGTGACGCGGTCGATGGCGATTACCCGGAACGCGATCGGGTACAGCACCCCCGGGCCACCATCCGGCCTGGGCTTCGGGACCAGCCGCGCCCCGGGCACCGCGAAGACGACGAGGATCCGCTTGGCTTCCCCGGCGCCGAACCCAACGCCATGGAGCTGGACGATCGCGTCGAGCGATGACTCGAAGCGCGGAGGATAGCCGTCGCTGGAGACTGCGGCTGCAATGGCGGTCCGGGCCCGGGCGGCCTCGCGCCAGAGAAGTTCGGGGGGGAGGCTCGGCGTGGAGAGCTGCAAGGCCGACTGCTGGCTCCGCTCCGCCGCGCGCATGGCATCATGCTGCGTGATGCCGCCGTCCCCGGCCTCCAGCGCGAGCTGACTCGTCACGAGGGCCGTCAACTGGCCCTGGGACCGCGCCTGCATTTCCATCCGCTGAATCCGGTTGGCGAGCTGCGCGTACCGGCCATCGAGCTCGGCGCGTGCCTCGAGCATATCAGCGTCGAGGGGCAGAGTGGCCGTCAGGGTCGTGGGCGCGGTGGTGCCCAAGGCGCGGGAGGCAATGAAATGGAACACCCGACGCCCCTCGGGGAGATCGTAGGCCCACGATTCATTGGGAGGGCCCGCCACGGAACTCACCTTCTTCGTCGGCGCGCCGTGGCGGAGGTACATCACGCCGCGGTCGTCGATCTCCCACTGGGTGCGGCGGTACGCCCGGAACGTGGGGGTGCCACCGGTGGACTCGGTCAGTACCTGGGCCACCGCGCCGACCTCGAAGAGCGAGCCCTGGTCCTGTGGGCCGAAGCCTTCGGCGGCGGCGGGGACGTCATCCGGGCGCTGCGTCAGGAATTCCTCGTGCACATACACCCAGCGCCGCAGGTGCTCCGCCAGCCGCTCGTTGGGCAACCGGAGATTGAGGACGTCCCGTTCGCGCCAGAACCGGCGGATGAACTGCGGCAGGTCGGCGTGCGGCAGGCTGTCAAAGGTTCGCAGCTCCTCCACGGAGGCGATCCACGACAGGTCGTCCCGATAGCCGAGGCTCCCGATCCGGGAGAGGCCGTCCAGACCGGCGAGGTACGTCGCCACCGCCTCGTCGGGGCGCCCCAGCGCCATGAGCGCCCGGGCCTGCTCCAGCTGCGCCACACCGGCATCGCCTCCCCGGCGGCGGTAGTCCCCCAGCAGGTCGAGTACCTCCGGGTACCGGCGGTTGAAGTAGGCGACGTTGGCGGCCGCCAGCGAGATGGCCGGTGAAGACCCGGGAACCAGGGAGACACGCCGCAGCGGCTCGACCACGATCTTCGGCAGGACCCGGTGGCCGAGAGAGAGGACGATCCCCGCAAGGGCATCGGCGGGGGGCAGGAAGGTCGAGTCCTGCTCGATGGCCCGGATGAAGGACCGCATCGCGGCCTCGCGGTACGACATGCCTGCAGGGGTATAGTTCGAGGCCTTCACCACATAGGCGCGGCGGTAGGAAGCGATGTGGACGAGCCCCAGGCCATACCACGCCAGCGGCCACTCCTTCTCGGCATCGATGGCCCGCTCGATCAGCTGCAGCGCCTGGTCGTAGGGGGCGCGGTCTTCACCCAGCTCACCGCGGCGGAGCGCTGCCAGGGCGGCGCGTATGAGCCCGGTGGTCCCGGGGAGCTTCGCGCCCTCCAGGGCGCGGATCTCTTCCACTCGGGTGGCGCGGGCCAGGGTATCGGAGAAGGCGAGCACGGCGGCGCGGTCCGCAGCGGACTGGGCCCCGAGCGGCGGCAGGGGAGCCGCGGCGGCCAGGAGCAGCCAGGTGATCGGTGCGGGCAGCCGGGCGGTGCGCATGGGTCCTCGACGGCGCGGGATGGCATGGGGGATCAGTCCATGAGACGATGGGGGCCCCCGGGAGCTTCACATCGCTACCAGTCCCGGTCCCCCTGGCCGGTGGACTTCGCTCGCCGCCCCTCATGGGTGGAGAGCTGCTGCCGCTCGATGGCCTCGAGCATGGCCCGGGCCTGTTCGGGGTCCATTTCCTCGACCGACTCCCCCTCGTCACCGCCCGAGCCGCCCCCCGCCATCGCGCCCACGGCCGCCTCCCGGCTTCCCTCGTACCCTTCTTCGTTGCTGCCCCGGCCGTAGTCCGCCCGGCCCCCGCGCCCCGGGGAGCCAGCCTGGCCCGGATCGCCGCGGCGTGCCAGCGCGATCTCCAGGTTCCACTTGGCGTCCTGGTCCGCCGGGTTGAGCCGAAGCGCCTCCTCGTATGCGTCGATGGCCCGTTCGAGGTAGCCGCTCAGGGCATTGGCATCCTCGTCGGCGCGCACGAAGGCGTTGCCCATGTTGAAGTAGGTATCGTGGCGGAGCTGGTCGGGGGCGCCGGTAAGGGCATCCCGCCAGGTCTTCGCGGCTTCGTTGTACTGCTTCATCCGGTACAGGGCATTGCCGGCATTGTAGCGGATATCGGAACCGCCCTGCTGCCGCAGCACCGTCTGGTAGGCCTCGTACGCTTCGAGGTACTTGCCCTGGTCGTAGAGCTGCTGGCCCCGGGCCACCTGCCGCTGCGAGGTGGAGCAGGAAAGGAGGGCGACGAGCAGGGCCGGGAGGATTGCCGCCGGGGTGCGGAACGGTTCGGCGGTTCGGCGGTTCGGCGATCCGGCGATTGGGCGATTGGGCGATTGGACGCTTGGGCGGTTCGGCGGTGCGGCGGTTCGCCTGCTGCTGCGGTCGCCCAGGATGAGATCGAACAGCAGGCAGAGAATGGCCGCCGCGAGCGGCCACTGATACCGCTCGATCGGCTCCGTGGCTGGTTCGGCCGCGAGCGTACGGGCCTCAAGCTTCTGCAACGCGAGGCTGAGCTGCTCCAGGCCGCGCGGGTCATCGAACCGGGCGTAGGCCCCTCCGGTCGCGGTGGCGATCGAGTCGAGGCCGCCTTCGTTGAGCCGCGAGATCACCTCCCGGCCGATGCCGTCCAGGTGCCAGGGCCCCTCGGTGGCCCCGGAGTCGTTGGGCACCCGGCCTCCCGCGGCGGTGCCGATCCCCACCGCGAAGACGGGCAGCCGGGACTTGGCATACAGCTCGAGCACCGGGGCAATGGGGCCCTCGTTGCGCTCGCCGTCAGTGAGGAGCAGCACCGCGCGGGAGCCCACGGTGGTTCCCTCCCGCCGGAGCGCGCGCTCCGCCACGCGCAGGCCGGCGGCGATGTCGCTCGCCGGATCCCCGATATCATCGGGGGTGGCGGCGTCGAGGAAGAGCTGGAAGGTTCCCAGGTCGCCGGTGGGCGGCAGGGCCAGGAAGCCGGCGCCGCCGAAGACCACCAGCCCGATCCGGTCGCCGGGGCGGGCCGAGGCGAGTTGCCAGCCGAGCCGCTTGGCGACCCGCAGCCGATCGCCGGCGACGTCCGCCACCCTCATGGAGCGGGACAGGTCGAGGGCGATCACGATGTCCCGGCCGGTGGTAGCGAGGGGCTTGGGCTGGCGGCCCACCTGGGGACGCGCCAGCGCGAACACGGCGCAGCCCAGCGCCACCCACCGGAGCGCCGCACGGGGCCCGCGGGCGGCCACAGGGAGGAGCGAACTCTGGCCCAGCAGCGCCGGGTCCCCGAAGCGGCGCAGCGCGTCCTCCCGCTCCCGCCGCGCGTGGCGCCAGAGCAGCCAGAGCGCCGGCAGGACCAGGAAGAGGGCAAACGCCGAGGGCTGTGCGAACAGGGTCATGGGAGCCGCCGTTGCCAGGTGACCGCAAGCAGCGTCTCCAGCAGCAGCAGCGCCAGCCCGATCCCGACCAGCATCGGGAACAGCTCGTGCCACTCCCGGGTCTCGCTGATCTGCACCTCGATCCGCTCCAGCGGGTCGATCTCCTTCATGACCTCGCCCAGCATCCCGGGATCGGTGGCCTTGTAGAACTGGCCCCCGGTGCGGGTGGCGATGTCCTTGAGCACCGCCTCGTCCTTGCCGGAGAGCCGGGCGTTGACGTTCCGGACCGTCCACACCCCGTTGAGTGCCACCGAAAAGGTGTCGGCGGAGCTGAGCCCGATGGTGTGGACCCGCACGCCCAGGGCACGCGCCGCCTCCGCCGCCTGCACCGGGGAGATCTCCCCCGCGTTGTTGGCGCCGTCGGTGATCAGCACGATGGCACAGGCGTTCCGCGGCAGGTTCTTGAGCTGGTTCAGGCTCAGGGTGATGGCGCTGCCGATGGCGGTGCCGTCCGGCAGCAGGCCGATGTCCACCTGTTCCGCCAGCCGGTCCAGCACGCTGAGGTCGGTGGTGAGTGGCGCCTGCAGGAAGGCCCGGCCGGCGAAGACCACCAGCCCCATGAGGTCGCCCTCGCGACGCTTGAGGAAGTCGCGAAGGACCAGCCGCGCCACCGACAGCCGGTTGCCGGGCTGGAAATCCGCCGCCTTCATGCTGCTGGAGATGTCCAGCGCGAGCACGATATTGCGCGACTTGACCCGGGTGGGCTCGGCATCGCCGGGCACCTGGGGGCGGGCCAGTGCCACGATGAGCAGGCCGGCGCCGAGGAGGCCCAGCACCCCGGGAAGGCGGTGGAATCGGGCCCGCAGGGTGGGCTTCGCAGCGCGCGCAAAGCGGAGGGCGGGGAAGGCGATCCGGTCCGCCGGCGGGCTCCGCCGCGCGAGCCAGCGCTGGAGCCCCAGCCAGGCCGGCGCGAGGAGCAGCAGCAGGAACCAGGGGTCAACGAACCGCATCAGGGCACCGGCGGCGCGGCGGCATCCCGCCACCCTTCAAGGAGCGCGCGGGTCCGGGCAAGATGCTCGGCGGCGGTGCTGAGATCGGGGCGCACGCGGGCGAACTTCACCAGGTCCGCCTCCGCCAGCACCGCGTGGCAGCGGCCGCGGCCGTCGGCCGTGGCGAGCCATCCGGGGAGCCGCTCTCCCACCTCATCCGTGGTGAGCCCCGCGTGCGGGATCGCGCCGACCTGGCGGAGGCAGTCTCGCACGACGTCTGCCACCCCGCTGTAGAGCGGCAGGATCCCATTCCCGCTGGCGCGGGATGCCGACTCCAGCGCCGCCAGCCTCGCGAGGGCGGCATCAAACGGACCGGAGAGGGGCGCCACGGGCTCCGCCGTGCCCAGGTTGCGTCGCCGGCCACGGCGCCAGAGCCAGTAGAATGCCCCGGCCACCAGGGCCACCAGCGCCGTGACCTGGATCCAGACCGGGCCGCCCAGCGGCTGCAGCGGCTTGATGTCGCGAAGCGGGGGATTGCCGGCTTCGAGAATGGGAGTGATCTCGATCGACACCGGCATGTGCAGCAGCGTGTCGGGGGGATCGCCCGGTGCGGCGCGGTACAGGAGCGCCAGGGTCGGCACCGGCTGCGGGCCCACACGGTAGAAGGCCATCCGGGCCTTGCCCCGGTACACGCCGTTGCCCGCCGGTCGGAGGGTATCCGCCGAGAGCACCCGGATCCCCTTGGGCGGCTGCACCAGGGTGCGGGGGTAGACGTCGATCAGCTCGTTGCCAGGTCGGAGCCGCACGGTGATGTCAAACGCGATCGGGTCGCCGATGGTGGCCTTGCCCCGCTCGGCGCGGATCTCGAGCGACTGCGCCCCGGCGCCGGCCGGGATGCCTGCGGCCACCAGCAGGAGGAGGGGGAGCGGGCGCACGGTCAGACCCGCCGCAGCTCGCGCCGGCTGAAGAAGGCCGCGAGGCGTTCACCGAACGGCTGGTCGGTCTCCAGCCGAAGCAGGTCGATGCCACGCTGGGTGGTGTAGCGTCCGAGCGCCTCGTCAAAGGCGTGGCGCTCCTCGGCGAACCGCTCGCGGACCGCCGGGTCGCCGGCGTCCACCACCTGCCAGTCACCGCTCTCCGGATCCCAGAGCGTCACCAGCCCGACCGGCGGCAGGGCCCGCTCCCGGGGATCGGTGAGCTGCATCGCGATGACGTCGTGCCGCCAGGCCAGGCGGTCGAGCCCGCGCCACTGCTCCGGATCGAGGAAATCGGAGAGCACCACCACGGCGGCGCGGCGGCGCAGCAACGGGTCGAGAAACTGGAGCGCGGCCGGAAAGTCCGTGCGACGCCCTTCGGGCTGGTACTGCAGCACCTGACTCACCAGGCCCAGCGCCTGCGCCCGGCCGCCCTTCGGCGGAAGGAACCACTCGACCCGGTCGGAATAGAACGCGGCGCCCACCCGGTCCCGATGGCGGGTCGCGGCAAGAGCGAGGACGGCGGCGATTTCGGCCGCGAGCTGCCGGCGGGTGCGCTGGGCGCTTCCGAAGCCGCAGGAGGCGCTGACGTCCACCAGCAGGAGGAGGGTGAGCTGCCGCTCTTCGTGAAAGCGCTTGACGAACGGGGCGCCGAGGCGGGCGGTGACATTCCAGTCGATGCTGCGGACGTCGTCCCCGGGGAGGTACTCCCGCACCTCGGCGAATTCGACCCCGCGGCCGCGAAAGGTGCTGGTGTAGTCGCCGGCGACGAGGTCCCGCACCAGCTCGCGGGTGGTCAGCTCGATCCGCCTGACCTCCCGGAGCAGTTCCGCCGGGGTCACGGCACCGGCACGGCGGCGAGGATGCGGTCGAGCATCTGGTCGGAGGTGACGCCGTCCGCCTCCGCCTGGTAGGTGGGGATGAGCCGGTGCCGGAGGGTGTCGTGGGCCATCGCCTTGATGTCCTCGGGCAGGACGTACGCCCGGCCGGCAAGGAAGGCATGCGCCTTGGCCGACTTGACCAGGTTGATGCCGGCGCGGGGCGAGGCGCCGAACTGGACCAGCCCCACGAGGTCCTTGAGATTCCACTTGTCGGGCTCGCGGGTCGCGGCCACGAGGTCGAGCACGTATTCCTTGATCTTGCCGTCCACATAGAGGCCGCGGACGATCTCCCGGGCCCGCAGCACCCGGTCGGGGTGGATCACGACCCGGGTCGTGGGCTCGGCCTGGTCCGTCATCCGGTCGATGATCTCCCGTTCCTCGCTGCGCGAGGGGTAGGTCACGATCAGCTTGAAGAGGAACCGATCCACCTGCGCTTCCGGGAGCGGATAGGTCCCCTCGTGCTCCAGCGGGTTCTGGGTGGCGAGGACCAGGAAGAGGTCCGGCAGGCGGTGGGTCTCGCCCCCGATCGTCACTTGCCGCTCCTGCATGGACTCCAGCAGGGCACTCTGCACCTTGGCCGGGGCGCGGTTCACCTCATCGGCGAGCAGGATGTTGGTGAAGATCGGCCCCTTCTGGACCGTGAAGTCGCCGGCGCGCTGATTGTAGATCAGGGTGCCGATCAGGTCCGCCGGCAGCAGGTCGGGCGTGAATTGCACCCGGCGGCAGTCGCAGTCGATCGTTGCGGCGAGGGTGCGGACCGCCAGGGTCTTGGCCAGGCCGGGGAGCCCCTCGAGCAGCAGGTGGCCGTCCGCCAGCAGGCCGATCAGCAGCCGCTCCAGCAGCACCTGCTGGCCGACGATCACCCGGCCGATCTCCGTGAGCACGGCACGGAAATCGGCGCTTTCGGTGGCGATCTCGGGGGCTCGGGCGAGGGCGGACTGGGGACTGAAGGGTTCGAGTGCGCGAGGGGTGGTGGATGTCATGCGTAATTATACATCTTCTTGACGGGACGGAAGGGTAACCCGCACCTTCGCTGGGACCTTGAACGCATCCTGCTTTCCGCACCTAGCCCGCGCGGCATGACGACCGGCCCCGACGCTCCAGACCCCGGCGCGGGGCAGGGCTTTCCGCGCACCCGTCTTTCCGTACTCGAGGCCCTGGCCGACGCCGACGAGGGAGTGCGGCGGGAGAGCTTCGGCACCCTGGTCGCGGCCTATTGGAAGCCGGTGTACCTGCATCTCCGCTGGCGGTGGAACAAGTCGGCCCAGGACGCGGAGGACCTCACCCAGGACTTCTTCGCGCTGGCCCTCGAGCGGGCGTTCTTCACCGGATACGACCCCGACCAGGCCCGGTTCCGCACCTTTCTCCGGGTGTGCCTTGACCGGTTCGCGGCCAAGGCGCACCGGGCCGAGCGACGGCTCAAGCGGGGCGGCGGGCTGGTGCCCCTGGAGCTCGACTTCGCCGGCGCGGATCGGGCGTTCGCCGCGGCCGGACAGGTCACCGAGGCGGAGGCGGACCAGCGCTTTCACCAGGAGTGGGTCCGGTCACTGTTCACCCTGGCAGTGGATGCGCTTGCCGCCGAATGTGCCGGCACCCCCAGGGCCATCCGCTTCGAGGTCTTCCGGCGCTATGATCTCCTGCCGACCACTGGGACGGACCGTCCCTCGTATCGCCAGCTGGGTCACGAGCTCGGCGTGCCGGAGACCCAGGTGACCAACCACCTCGCCTGGGCGCGGCGGGAGTTCCGGCGCCACCTGCTCGAGCGGCTGCGCCTCCTCTCGGGCAGCGAGGCCGAATTCAGGGCCGAGGCCCGGGCCCTGCTCGGGGTGGAGCCGGAATGAGCGACCTCCCGGACGCCGCGCTCCGGCAGCTGCAGCGCGCACTCGTCGGCCCCGAGATCCCGGGCGGGCGGTACCAGGCCGGGGAGTTGCTGGGCGAGGGGGGCATGGGGATGGTCTACCGGGCCCGGGACTACGTTCTGGGGCGTGATGTGGCCCTCAAGGTCCTCCGGCCCGAGATCGCGCTGCCCGGGGTGGCCGAACGACTCGCCCGCGAGGCGGGCATCCTCGCCCGGCTGGAACATCCCGGCATCGTTCCGGTACACGATGCCGGCGAGCTGGCGGACGGCCGGGTCTTCTACGTGATGAAACTGGTGCGAGGGGAGCGGCTCGACCGCTTTGCCGCGGCGCGGCCGCTGGGGGAGGTGTTGCGCGTCTTCCTCCGGGTGTGCGAGGCGGTCGGTTTTGCCCACGCCCAGGGCATCATCCACCGGGACCTCAAGCCGGCCAACATCATGGTGGGCGACTTCGGCGAGGTGCTCGTGCTGGATTGGGGCATCGCCAAGGTCACCGGAGGGTCGGCAGCCGAGCGTGAGACCGCGGGGCCGGTGTCGGCTGAGCCAGATTCAGCCAGGCAAGGTGCTTCGCCCGAGGTGAGCACCGCCGCCGGAACCGTGCTGGGTACCCCCGGCTTCATGGCCCCGGAGCAGGCCCATGGGGCGGTGGACCAGGTGGATGCCCGGAGCGACGTCTTCAGTCTCGGCGCCGTGCTCCGGACCGTGTGCGGCCCCGCCATCCCGCGACCGCTCGCCTCGGTAGTCGCTCGCGCCACCGCCCCCGATCCCGGGCGGAGGTATGCCGGCGCGGCGGACTTGGCGGCCGAGGTGGCGCGGTTCCTCGATGGGGTGCCGGTCCTCGCCCACCGGGAGACGGTGGCGGAGCGACTCGGGCGACTGTATTTACGGTACCAGACCCCGATCATCCTGGTCTTGAGCTACCTGGCCATGCGGCTGTTCTTCCTCGCGTGGCGGGGAAGGTAGGCGGCTCGGCGGCTCGGCGGCTTGAAGCCAGTCTGGTGCCTGGCGTAAAGGGCGGCGACCGGGCCGGGTAACAGCAGGCTATCAGGTCGTTCGAACTCGAAATCCTCTTCCTGGAGTCGTTGCATGAACAAGCCGCTGCTTGGTCTCATCCTCGGGGGGGTCCTCGGGGCGCTCGACGGACTGACCGCCCTGGTCTCCGCGCCGGAGGTGGCGCCGCAGATCATGACGATCATCATGGGGTCGATGTTCAAGGGGCTGATGGCGGGGGTGCTGATTGGCTGGATCGCCAAGCGGCTCAACTCGCTGCCACTCGGGCTGCTCATCGGGCTCGCCATCGGCGCGCTGTTCGCGCTCCCGTTCGCGCTGGGCAAGGACCCCACCACGGGCAACGTCTACTTCTGGGAAATCATGATTCCCGGGTCCATCGTGGGGCTGATCGTCGGTTTCGCGACCCAGAAGTACGGCCGGGCGCCGGCCCGGTCCTGACCTGCCACCCCCTTCACTGCAAGGTACCCCGATGCGCCTGATCGCTCTCGCCCTCGCCGCCGGGCTCGTCTGCAGCGCTGCTCCGCTTCACGCCCTGCAGCTGGCGCCGCCACCCGGGTGGAAATGGGTCACCGACCGGCCGGCCCGCATGAGTACTGTCCCGGATCGGCAGGGGGACACGCTCTTCACCTTCGTGCGGATGCCGCCGGGCTTTCACATCACCATGGGGCCGGGCGGGGTGCTGTATGAGCCGCGTTTCATCGCCGAGCAGCGCTTCACCCTGGAGTCGGAGATCTTCCACTTCCCCAACTCCACCAATGGAGAGTACGGGCTCTTCGTGGGCGGTACCGGGCTCGAGGGGAGCAGTCCGCGCTACGTCAGCTTCGTGCTGCGGGGCGATGGCTCGGTGGCGGCGTGGGAGCGGAGCGCCGCGGGGACCCGGATGCTCTCGGAGTGGCGCCGGGCGGACGCCGTGATCCCGGCGGATGGGAAGGAAGCCCAGCGCAACCGGCTGCGGCTGGTGGTGACCCGGCAGGAGGCGGTGCTCAAGGCCAACGGGCTGGACATCCTGATCCTGCCGCTGGAGGGGCTGTCGCTGGATGGCAACTTCGGGTTCCGGGTGGGGGAAGGTCTGAACCTGCATGTGACCACGCTGGACGTCACCCAGCGGCTTGCCCCGGCGCGGGGACAGTAGACGAGGCCGGACGGTCGCCCCGACTGTCCCCGCGCCCCCACCCGGTCAGGTGTTGAACCGGAACAGCATCACGTCTCCGTCCTGGACCACGTATTCCTTGCCTTCCGCCCGCGCGAGACCCTGCTCCCGCGCGGGCTTCCAGCCGCCGACCCGGACGAAGTCGGCGTAGCTGACCGTCTCCGCCTTGATGAACCCCTTCTCGAAGTCGGTGTGGATCACCCCCGCGGCCTGCGGGGCCCGGTCGCCGCGATGGATGGTCCAGGCCCGCACTTCCTTCTCTCCGGCGGTGAAGTAGCTCTGCAGGCCCAGGAGGTGGTAGGCGGCGTGGGCGAGGCGGTCGAGGCCCGACTCGGTGGCGCCGAGGGAGGCGAGGAACTCGGCGCGGTCTTCGGGGGGGAGTTCGGCGAGTTCCGCCTCCACCTTGCCGGAGAAGATCACGAAGTCGGCCTCCTCGCCGTCCTTCGCGATCGCCGCCTTGAGCGCCTCCACATGGGCGTTGCCGTGCTGCAGCTCCGACTCGAGCACGTTGGCGGCGTAGAGGACGGGCTTCGAGGTGAGCAGATTGAAGGCCCGGAACGTCGGGGCTTCCTCTTCCGTGGGCACGACGACCCGGGCCGGGCGGCCGTTGCTCAGCGCCTCCTTGAGCGCGGTGAGCAGGCGGGTCTCGAGCTTGGCCTGGGCGTCGCCGGACTTGGCCGCGCGGGCCGCCTTGTCCAGCCGCTTCTCGACCGAGGCCAGGTCGGCGAGCTGCAGCTCGATATTGATGACTTCGCGGTCCCGGGCCGGGTCAACCGGGCCCATCACGTGCTGCACGTCCGCATCCTCGAAGCAGCGGATGACGTGCACCACGGCGTCCACCTCACGGATGTTGGCGAGGAACTGGTTGCCGAGCCCCTCGCCCTGGCTGGCGCCCTTCACCAGGCCGGCGATGTCCACGAACTCGACCGTGGCGGGGAGCACTCGCTGGGGCTTGATGATCCCCGCCAGCACCTCGAGCCGCGGGTCCGGCACGGTGACCACGCCGGTGTTGGGCTCGATGGTGGCGAACGGATAGTTCGCCACCAGCGCGCCGGCCGACGTCAGGGCGTTGAACAGGGTGGACTTGCCGACGTTGGGCAGCCCGACGATCCCGAGACGGAGCATCTCAGCGCCCCAGGCTGACGAACCAGGGCGCCAGCACCAGCGAGACGATGCTCATCAGCTTGATCAGGATGTTCATCGCCGGGCCGGACGTGTCCTTGAACGGGTCGCCGACGGTGTCGCCCACCACGGCGGCCTTGTGCGGGTCGGAGCCCTTGCCGCCGTGGGCGCCCCCCTCGATGTACTTCTTGGCGTTGTCCCAGGCGCCGCCGGCATTGGCCATGAAGAGCGCCAGCAGCACGCCGGAGAGGGTGGCGCCCGCCAGCATCCCCCCGAGCGCCTGCACGCCGAGCGTCGTGCCGATCACCACCGGCGCCGCCACGGCGGTGACGCCGGGGAGGATCATCTCCCGGAGCGCGGCCCGGGTGGAAATGTCCACACAGCGGGCGCTGTCCGGCTTCGCGGTGCCTTCCATCAGCCCCTTGATTTCGCGGAACTGGCGGCGGACCTCCTCTACCATCCCCGCCGCCGCGCGTCCCACCGCCGTCATCGTCAGGGCCCCGATGACAAACGGAAGGGTGCCGCCGATGAACAGGCCGATCACGACCATCGGGTTCACCAGGTCGAGGACCAGCGGCGAACCGCCGGCGGCGACTGCCGTGGCATAGGCGCTGAACAGCGCCAGCGCGGTCAGGGCGGCCGAGCCGATGGCGAAGCCCTTGCCGATCGCGGCGGTGGTGTTCCCCAGCGCGTCGAGGCCGTCGGTGATCTTCCGGACCTCGGGGCCCAGGTGGCTCATCTCGGAGATTCCGCCGGCATTGTCGGCGATGGGTCCGTACGCGTCCACCGTCATGGTCACCCCGACGGTGGCGAGCATGCCCACGGCGGCGATCGCGATGCCGTACAGCCCGGCTGCCCAGAACGACACGTAGATTCCGGCGCAGATGAGGAGCAGCGGGAGGAGGGTGGACATCATTCCCACCGCGAGGCCGGCGATGATGTTCGTGGCCGGGCCGGTGAGCGAGGCCTGGGCGATCCGGCGCACCGGGGAGGCGCTGGTGTAGTACTCCGTCACGATACCGATCAGGATGCCGGCCACGGTGCCCGCGAGCACCGCATAGAAGGCCCCGAGCGCCGGCGTGCCGGTCATCCCGATGGGTAGGGCGCGGCAGACGAAGAAGGCGCCCGCCAGGAACAGCCCGGCCGCGAGCAGCGTGGTGGCGCGGAGCGCCGTGGCGGGATTGCCCCGCTCGAACACCCGCATGCCGGCGATGCCGACGAGCGAGGCGAAGAGCCCCGCCACGGTGAGCAGGATCGGGAGTGCGATGGCGTTGGACCGCGAGCCCTCCGCGAGGGCGGGTGCGGTGGCCGCGAGCGCCACGGAGGCGATCACCGCGCCGACATAGCTCTCGAAGATGTCGGCGCCCATGCCAGCCACGTCGCCGACGTTGTCCCCGACGTTGTCGGCGATGGTGGCCGGGTTCCGGGGATCGTCCTCGGGGATGCCGGCTTCCACCTTGCCCACCAGGTCCGCGCCGACGTCGGCGC
>JAEUJI010000288.1 GCA_016794805.1 Gemmatimonadota bacterium | reverse complement strand
GGCCGAATCTCCCATCAGGTAGGTGGCGGCCCCGGAGACGTTGGCCGATGCGGCGTACACCCCGATCCGCCGGCCGTCCACACCGTAGTCCGCTCCGCGGTCCGCCAGGAAGCGGAAGATGCCGCGCAGGCTCTCCTGGATCCGTTCGCCATCGGCATCCATCGAGATGCCGATCATGCCGTGAGCCGCCACCAGCCGGGGCCAGGTGCGGTAGATCGCCCAGTGCTTCACCTTGTCCCCCGGGCGATCCCCGACCGCATTGATGAACACCACCGCGGGCAACTGCTCGCCGCGCTTCATTCCCGGCGGGGCGTAGAGGTCGAAGGTGAGGTCACCGCCCGCTCGCCGCAGGTACGGAATGTCCGGCCGGAGGGTCACCCGCTTCGTGGCGGGGACGTCGTATACCACGCCCCAGTGGGTGGGACTGAGTTCGGAGGAGGCCTGCTGGCCGCCGAGCGGGGCGAGCGCGGCGCAGGAGAGGGCGGCCGCGAAGGAGAAAACGGAACGCATGAGGCGGCTCGAGGAAGGCAGGTGATCGGGCGTTGCAGCCCGGGACGATGACCGACGCTGCTCGCCTCCCCGTACGGCCCCCTTCCGGGGCCGGTTTCCTCAGCTGATAGTGCGGCGAATGAAGGCGCGCACGCCGATGGTGCCGAGCGCGAGGGTGGCGAGCGTGAGGGCGCCAAAGAAGGCCCAGGGGGGCATGTGCGGCAGGTCGGGGGTGAGGGCCGCGCGAAGCCCTTCGCTCATGTAGACCAGCGGGTTGATCAGCACCAGCACCTGCAGCCAGCGAATGGGGTGCAGCAGTGCCCAGGGGTAGTACACGCACCCCAGGAAGGTGATCGGAACGACCACCACCGCGAACATGAGGCCGATCTGCTGCGGCCGCACGATGGTCCCGAGCGCGAGCCCCAGCGCGCCCGTGGTGAGGCTGGCGAGGAGGACGACCGCGAGGAGCAGGGGCCAGCTCGCGACCCGGATCTCCACCGGAGTGGCCGGGATGAGCGCCACCAGCGGGAACACCACCAGCCCGGCGATCACTCCCTGCACCGCCCCCATGACCAGCTTCTGCAGGGCCACCAGCGCCACCGGCACCGGGGCCAGGATGCGGTCCTCGATCTCCCGGGTGCCGCCCAGCTCCATCGAGAGGGGCAGCGCCACCGCCGAGATGCCGGTGAACACCATCCCCACCGCCACCAGCCCCGGCACCACCACCGTGGCATAGCTCACGCCCATGGTGCCCGGCTGGAAGCCGGACCCGATCATGGGAAAGACGTAGGTGAACACGAAGACGAAGAGCAGCGGGTTCATCACGGTGCGGGTGATGAGGGGCAGGAAGCTCCGGCGCAGCACCCGGAGGTCCCGGAGCACCATGCCCCAGAGGGGGGCGAGGTAGGCGCTAGTCACGCAGCTCGCGCCCGGTGAGCTGGATGAAGACCGTCTCCAGCGTCGGCTCGTGCACCGCCACGTCCCGCAACCCCGCCGGCACCGCCAGCTCCACCAGCCGCGGCAGCAAGCCGTCCCGCGAGGCGGCAAAGACCCGGAAGCCGGTCGCCGTCGGCTGCACGGTGCGCACCCCGGGGAGCGCCCCGGCGGCCTGGACCAGCCCCGGGTCCGGCCGCTCCAGCACCAGCTCGATCACCGACTCGGCGCCTACCCGGCGCTTGAGCTCGGCCGGCGTGCCCTGCACCAGGATGCGGCCGTGATCCATGATCGCGAGCCGGTCGCTCAGCCGGTCCGCCTCTTCCATGTAATGGGTGGTGAGCAGCACGGTGACGCCCTCCGCCTTGAGGCCGCGCACCACCTCCCAGAGCGCCAGCCGGCTCTGGGGATCGAGTCCCGCGGTCGGCTCGTCGAGGAAGAGCATGCCGGGACGGTGCGCCAGCGCCCGCGCGATCTGCACCCGCTGCGCCAGGCCGCCGGAGAGCGTGGCCGCCATGCTGCCGGCGCGGTCGGAGAGGCGAAAGCGCTCCAGCAGCTCCGCCGCGCGCGCCCGCGCGGCGGCGGCGGAGAACCCGAAGTAGCGACAGTGGAAGTAGAGGTTTTCCTCGACGGTGCAGGCGCGGTCCAGGGTGTTGTGCTGGGTGACCACCCCGATCCCCCGCTTGACCTGCGCCTCGTCGCGGCGGACATCGCGCCCGCCCACCTTCACCGCGCCGCCGCTGGCGCGGACCCGGGTGGTGCAGACGCCGACCGTGGTGGTCTTCCCCGCGCCGTTGGGCCCGAGCAGCGCGAA
>JAEUJI010000237.1 GCA_016794805.1 Gemmatimonadota bacterium | reverse complement strand
GCTGGTGATCACCTGCACCGACAATCCGGTGGGTCCGGGCCGGCCGGGGCTCGGCAGCCTGCGGGTGGCGCCGACCTTCGACGCCTTCGCGCGCAACGCGCCGCTCACGCTCGACAACGTCCGGGTCATCGTGGTCCGGCCTCCCAGCGACACCCTGGCCATCGTGGCCCGCAGTTTCAGCGTCAGCAGTTCGCAGCTCACCCTCAACATCCCGCTCCAGCTCCAGGCCGCCAGCGAGGACCTCGAGGTCACCCTCGAGCTCTATGCCGGCACCACGCTTCTCTTCAGCGGCACCCGGATCGTGCGGGTGGCCCAGGGGCTCACCCCCGCGCCCGACTCGGTGCCGGTGCTCTACCAGGGCCCCGGGGCCACCATTGCGGCCATCACCATCGGCCCCCGGGACACGACGGTGGTCTTCGGCGGGAGCTTCCTGTTCGGCGCGACGGCGGTGGACAGCCAGCAGGCGCCGGTGGCGTCGTTCTACGTGGGGTGGACGGCGAGTGCCGGGACGATCGACGCGGCGGGGCAGTTCACGGCCCCGGCGGCGCGGGACACGGTGACGGTGACGGCGACGACGCCGAGCGGGATCACGGACCAGACCACGGTGATCGTGGCGGCGGCGCCGGCCACCCTGGTCAAGGTGAGCGGCGACAACCAGACCGCGCCGGTGGGCTCTCCCCTGCCGCAGCCGCTGGTGGTGCGGGTGGACGGCACGGACGGGCTGCCGGTGGCGGGGGTGCCGGTGAGCTTTGCGGCCACGACGGGCGGCGGCAGCGTGGACAGCGCCACGGTAGTGAGCAACGGCGCCGGCCTGGCGACCATGGGCGCCACCCTGGGCGCCACGGTGGGGGCGCAGAGCTTCACCGCCACCGCGCCGGGACTCGCCGCGGTGGTGTTCAGCGCAACGGGCACCAGCCTGAGCCCGGTCGCGACCTGGAGCGGCGCGGTGGATACCGCGTGGACCACCGCCGGCAACTGGAGCACCGGCGCGGTCCCCACCAATACCACCGACGTGGTGATTCCCGCGGCGACGCCCCGGGCGCCATTCATTACTACGCCCACCGCCAACGCCCGGGACCTCACGGTGGCGGCTGGCGCCACCCTGACGGTGGGCACGGCCGGCCTGGTCCTGCAGGGCTCGCTGGACGCGCCGGGAACGCTCACCGGCAACATCGCCGGGGTGTCGCTCAACGGCACCGGCACGGTGCGTGGCAACGTGCCGGGGACCTTCTTCGGGCTCACGGTGAACGGCACCTACACCCTCTCCGGCCGGCTGGTCGCGGCGGGGATTACCGTCAACGGCACCCTCACCCTGAACGGCTTCACCGCGCTGGTGGGGTCGAGCGCGGGCGACGACTTCCAAACCAGCAACGCCGGCCGGCTGGTCATGACCAACGCCCTCGATTCCCTGATCATCGGCGGGGTCAACTCGAGCATCGTGTTCGACGGGGCGAGCACCGCCGGATCGCTTACCGCCGGCGTGATCCTCATGAACGGGAGCGCCTTCACCGGCTTCACCCAGGACAACACCTTCAGCGCCGCGAGCTACGCCCCCTCGGGCACGCACAAGGTGGTGCTCGCCACCGGCGCGACCCTCAGCCTGAGCTTCTCCACCCCGGGCACCGGCTCGCACTTCAACATCCTGGACATCTCGGCCCAGGCCCCGGGCTTCTCCCTTGCCACGCCGATCGTGGTGAACGGCCTCTTCGTCTCCACCCCGTCGGCCACCGCGCCGGCGATCAACGGCGGCAACCGGCTGCTCACCGCCGCGGGGGGCACCCAGGTCACGGGCCTGCTGCTCACCAACACGCCGTTCGCGATCACCGGCGGCGCGGTGACGTTCAGTGGCGTCACCTTCCAGGGGATGAACACCGCGGCGACCCAGCTCACCGTCTCGGGCCCCGGCGCCGCCACCCCGCTGACCCTGAACAACCTGGTCTTCTCGACGGTCCCGACCACCGGGTTCTACCTGAGCGCCACTGACACCGACGGCCCCACGCCCAACGCCCTGGCGATCGACCTGGTGAACCCGACGCCAGCGACCCCCGGCGCCTTCACCCAGGTGTCGGGCGGCGCCACGATCAACTGGGCGCCGGCGGCGGCGAAGACCTGGACCGGGGCCATCAGCACCGACTGGAGCGTCGCGGGGAACTGGAACCCCGCCGGGGTGCCGACCCCCTCGGATGACGTGACCCTCCCGGTCGGCGCCACCCGGCAGCCGACGCTGGGCACGACCGGCAACATGCGGGACCTCACCGTGCAGACGGGGGCCACCCTCACGCTCAACGGCAGCTTCACGATCAACGTCTTCGGCGACCTGGACATCAGCGGGGTCGTGACGCTGGCCAGCGGCGCGCCGACCTTCGACCTGCGCGGCACCGGCGGCACGGTCCGGGGCAACATCCCGGTCAGTGCCGGCGTCTCCGGCTCCTACACCCTGAACGGCGCCACCGACGTGGCCGGCGCCCTCAGCGTGGGCGGCGGCGGGTCCAGCCTGACCCTGGCCGGCTTCTTCCTGTCCGCCGCCAGCGTGAACGTCGGTTCCGGCGGGCTGCTGATCATGACCCTTGGCTCCGACTTCCTCGACGTGGCCGGCAACGTCACCATGGGTGGCGGCGACCACACCGGCCGCCTCACCAATGGCGTGATCCAGGCCGGCGGCAACTTCACCCAGACCTCCGCCGGCAGCCCGCTCAGCTTCGCGGCGAGCGGCAGTCACCAGGTGAGCCTGGTCGGCCCCACCTCGACCATCAACTTCCAGAGCCCGGGGACCACGGCCAGCCGGTTCCAGAACCTCACCATCACCGGCGGGGTGAGCGCCAGCCTCGCGAGCCGCACGGTGGCCGCGGGGAACGTCTCCCTCTCCGGGGCGCTCACGCTGGGTGGCCGGACCCTCGAGGTGGGGGGCAACCTCTCCCTCTCCAACCCCGGCACCCTCGCCATGACGAACGCGCTGGACTCGGTGCTGGTAGCCGGCAACGCCACCATGAACGGCGGTGCCAGCACCGGCCTCCTCACGGCCGGCGTCCTGCGGGTGGGAGCGTCCTTTGCCCAGACCGGCGGAACCAGCGCCGCCTTCGACGCCTCGGGCACGCACCGCACCATCCTCACCGGCACGTCGCCCTCCGTGACCATCCTGAACGGGGGGAACACCGCGGGGACCAGTCACTTCCAGGAGCTGACCTGGGCGGGCGGCGGTACCCTGGCGCTCAACACCGGCCCCTATGTCCTCGGCCAGCTCACGGTCTCCAGCGCCGGCACCATCGCCGGCCAGACCTTCGTGCAGTCGCTGCACGTCGGGCAGCTGGCCAATGCCGCGGCGCTCACGCTCTTCAACACCCAGCTCTGGATCGAGACCACCGCGGCGGTGCCGGTGGCGCTCAGCAACCTGACCATCACCGTCGGGTCGGGCGTCAACCAGCTCTACATCCGGCACCCCGGGCTCCCGGCGGGCGGGAAGCTGACGCTGGACCAGATCACCTTCACCAGCACCCCGACCAATCCGTTCGTCTACCTCGACGTGGACGACACCAACACCGGCGACGGCAATACCGTCATCGTGGACGTGAGCAACAGCTCCCCTGCCGCTTCCAGCCTGGTACAGCTCGCCAATGGCGCCGTGGTCAACTGGCCCGCGGCGGCGCCGGCGAAGACCTGGCTCGGCCTGACCCAGGACTGGCACACCACCACCAACTGGAGCCCCACCGGCCTGCCGACCGGCACCGATGACGTGGTGATCCCGGTGACCGCCAACCAGCCGATCATGTCGGCGGCGGGCACCACCCGGAACCTGACGGTGCAATCCGGGGTGCTGCTCAACCTGAACTCCTTCACCCTGACGGTGAACGGAGACGTCTCGGCACCCGGCGCCACCAGCATCATCGGCAGCGGCGGCACCCTGGTCCTGGCAGGCACGGCGAGGTCGATCGGCGGGACGCTCAGTGCAGGGCTGCCGGTGAACGTGACCGGCTCGTACATGCTCTCTTCACGCACCGTGATCGGCAACCTCACGGTGAGCGGCACCGGCGACCTCGCCCCCATCGGGAACACCCTGGTGGTGGGCGCGGCGCTCAACACGGTGGGTTCGGGTACGCTCACCATGACCGACCCGCTCGACTCGGTGCTGGTGACCGGAGCGGCGATCTTCGGCGGCGGGTTCACCGGCGGGAAGCTGACCGACGGCTACCTCAAGGTCGGCGGCAGCTTCAACCAGACCTCGGGGACGACCGCCGGCAGCTTCGCGGCCAGCGGCAACCACAAGACCGAGCTGGGCGCGGCGGCGGTGCGGGTGGTGACCTTCGCCAGCCCCGGCTTCGGCACCGGCACCAGCCAGTTCAATCACCTGGACATCACCGGCGCCACCGGCGGCCTGACACTTAACAGCAACGTGGCGGTGCTGGGTACCTTCACCGCCGCGCCCGCCGCGGGCACGCCGCTCCTCAGCGGGGCCGGGGGCCAGGTGCTCACCGTCCAGGGCGGGACGGTGGTGACCGGGCTGATCGTGGACGGCGTCCCGATCGTGGCGGATCTGGTGGGTGGCGGCTCGTTCCAGTTCGACGGGGTGACGTTCCAGAACATGCCGGCGGCGGCGATTCAGCTGGCGGTGACCCACCCCGGCCTCCCCGGCGGCTTCACCCTGAGCAACCTGGTCTTCAGCACGGTGCCAAGCGGCGGGCTGTACCTGCAGGCGACGGATGCGGACGGGAGCACCCCGACGCCGCTCAACCTCAACCTCGCCGCCCCGACGCCGGCCTCCGACGGCGGCTTCAGCCAGGCGCTGGGCGGCGCGGTGATCAACTGGCCCGCCGCCGCCCCGACCTTCGGCTGGACCGGCGCCGTCAGCACCGACTGGTTCACCGCCGGGAATTGGAGCAGCGGCGTGGTGCCGGGCCCCACGTCCGACGTGACCATCGGCACCGGGTCGCCGAACGCCCCGGTGCTCAACGCCAGCACCACCGTGAACAGCCTGACCTTCACCGGCTCGGTGGTCCTCAACCTGGGCGGCGGGGCGGTCCTGACCCTGAACGGCAGCCTCGACGCCACGGCCGGGCAGATCCAGGGCTCAGGCCCCGGGGCCACTGAGGCGGTCCAGCTGACCGGGGACGGGGCGACCATCCAAGGCTCCATCCAGTTCGCCAACCTGGCCATCAACGGCCGGACCAGCGTCGCCGGGATCATGCAGGTGTTCGGCTCGGCCGTCCTCACCGATACCCTGGACCTCACCAACCAGCTGTTCCTCGCCACCGACTTCACGGCGACCGGCCCCGCGGCGCTGATCCTGAGTCAGCAGGCCGGGGCGCAGCTCAGCGTCCTCGGCAATGCCACCTTCGACGGCGGCAACCAGCTCGGCAGCATGACCGATGGCGCGGTCTCGGTCGCGGGTAACTTCACCCAGCTCGCTACCCACAGCGGCGACAGCTACCACCCCTCCGGTGCCCACATCACGGTGATCAACAGCGCCGGCAACTCCATCATCTCGTTCGCCACCCCCGGCACCGTGCCCGGCACCAGCCATTTCCAGGAGCTGGCCATCGCCGGCACCGCGCTCGACACCGTGACGTTCGCCAGCGATGCATATGCCCACGGCAACCTGCAGCAGACCAACGCCGACACCACCTTCTTCAAGTCCGGGGACCGGACCCTCAGCCTGGGCGGCGCGTTCTTTGCCTCGGCGGTGGTGTTCGACAACACCCGCCTCGTGGTCAACGCCACCGCGCCCGGCTCGATCCTCTTCCTCGGGTCGGTCGGGTTCCGGAACATGAATCCGCTCGCGACCCAGCTTTCGATCTCGGAGCCGGGAAGCATCGTCCCGCTCACGCTGACCAACGCCACCTTCACCACCCTGCCCACCGCCGGCGGGTTCTATATCTCCGCCACGGACACCGATGGTCCCGCGGTGCCGTTCACCATCGACCTGGTGAACCCCTCCCCGGCCACCCCCGGCCCGTTTGCTCAGGCCCTGGGCGGCGCGGTGATCAACTGGCCCGCCGCCGGGCCGGTGATTACCTGGACCGGTGCGGTCAGTTCCGACTGGTTCACCGCCGGCAACTGGAGCAACAGCCAGGTGCCGGGCGCCACGGACAGCATCGTCATCGTCGCGACACCCAATGATCCGGTGCTCACCGGCCTTGCGATCGTGCAGGCAGTGGAGATCCAGGGCGGCACCCTGGTCCTGAACGGTCAGGCCTTCGGCACCACCGGGAGCTTCCGCACCACCGGCAGCGGGACGATCACCATGACCAACGCCGCAGACTCGCTGGATATCGGCGGGGACGCGGACTTCAGCGGCGGGATCGCGACGGGGCTCATCACCGCCGGCGTGATCCAGGTCGGCGGCAACTTCACCCAGGGCGGCACCCCGGCGGCGCCGGGCTTCGAGGGGAGCGGCACCAACGTGGTGCGGCTGGTTGGCGGCGCCACCAGCGTCACCACGGTCGGCAGCAACCTGGCCACGGTGTTCCACACCCTGGAGGTGGCCACCAGCGGGCCGGCGGGGCTCATCGGCCTCACGCCCGGCCTGAACCTCGATGGCACCGGGGCCCTCCGGGTTCTCACGCCGGTGGCGGTGAGCTACCTGAATCCCGGCACCGGCGCCCTTTCGTTCAGTGCCGGCACCACCACCACCTCGGGGAGCTCGGTTGGAGGGCCGTTCGTGTCCCTCTTCCCCGGCAGCTCGATCCAGGGGACGTGGACCGTGGACACCACCGGCTGGAGCCAGGGGGCCGCGGCCCAGTTGCAGGTGCCCAATACCATCGCCTACAACCACCTGGTCCTGCAGCAGGGCAACAACTTCTTCTTCGACCCCGGCAACTTCACCATCCCGGGGAGCCTGATCACCCGGGTCGTCAACGCCGGCACCATCCGGGTCCGGGACACCCTCGGCGTCCGCACCCGGCTTACCGTCGGCGGCACCACCCAGGTCTTCGGCCGGCTCACCCTCGACGGCGGGAAGCTCACCACCGCTTCGCTGGATGTGGCCACCCTCGGCGGGTCGCGCGGGTTCCTGGTCATGCAGCTCGCCGCCGACTCGGTGGTCGTCTCCGGCAACGCGGCGATCGGCGGCGGCAGCACCGTCGGCCTGCTCACGGCCGGCGTGCTCCAGATCCAGGGGAACTTCAGCCAGACCTCGGCCACCAGCGTGGCCAGCTTCGCACCCAGCGGCAGCCACAAGACCCTGCTGGGAGCGTCGAGTGCCCGGACGGCGACCTTTGCCTCACCGGGGGCGGGCGCCACCGGCTCTCACTTCCAGGTCCTGGACATGACCGCCGCCTCCGGCGGGCTCACGCTGGGCAGCAACGCGATCGTGGACAGCGCCTTTGTCGTCGGCGTCGCGGCCGGGGCCCCGAAGCTGGTCGGCGGCGGCAACAGCCTCACCGCGCGGCAGTGGCTGGTGCAGGGGATGGACGTGGACAACGCGCCGATGATCCTGAACGAGCAGGGGACGATCTTCCCCCACACCTTCAACAACGTCTCCTTTGCCGGCTTCCCGACCACCGGCGCCCAGGTCATGAGCATCACCGGTGTCGGCAGCGACGTCGGGCTGCGCCCGGCCTTCAATCCCAGCAACGTGGACTTCGTCTCGCTCCCGACCGGCGCGGGCAACCTCTACCTGAAGCTCACCTCGACCAACGGCCAGGCCTTCATCCTCGCGATGCCGGGCTCCAACCAGAGTCCGCAGGTCGGCGGCAATGGCCCCGCGCTGTCCGACCCGCCGAACAGCACCACCGTGAACGGGGCCCAGATCAACTGGCCGTAGCGCCGCCCGCCGGCCCCCGGGCTACCCACCCCCGCTCCACAACACCGGAGCGGGGGTGTTTCTTTCCCCCATGCTGCGTTATGTCATCGACCTGGTCGGGATCGCGGTCTTCGCCATCAGTGGCGCCCTGGCCGCGGGGCGGAAATCGCTGGACGTGCTCGGGGTCCTGGTCCTCGCCACCGTGACCGCCGTGGGTGGCGGCACCATCCGCGACCTGCTGCTGGGCCGGCTCCCCATCTTCTGGCTCACCGACCCCTCCTACCTGCTGGTCATCCTGGTCTCGGCGCTGGCGACGGTGGGGTGGGCGCGCCGGTGGCGGGTGCCGGAGATGGCGCTCCAGGTGGCCGACGCCCTCGGCCTGGCGCTCTTCAGCGTGGCCAGGGCGCAGATCGCCATGGGTCGCGGGCTGCCGGTGGCGTCCTGCGTCCTGCTGGGCACGGTGACGGGGGCGGCGGGGGGCATGGTGCGGGACATCCTGAGCGCCGAGGTGCCGCTGGTCCTGCGGAAGGGAAACCTCTATGCCAGCGCGGCGATCGCGGGCACCCTGCTCTACGCGGGGCTGGAGCGGGCCGGCGTCGCCGACCCCTTGCCCGCGTTCGCCGGGGTGGCCCTGATCGCGGCGCTGCGCCTGGTGGCCATCTGGCGCGGCCTCACCCTGCCGGTGTTCAGCGTCGGGCCGTAGGGGGCCATCCGATTACCGGTGTTCAGGCACGAAGGTTCAGTAGGGGCGGAGCGTCAGCTCCGCCCCATTGACGTTTTCTTGCCCCTCCCCGCGTCACCTGACGCCCCGCCGGATGATCGGATCGCCCTACCCTCTGGGATGCCCCTCCGCATTTATCGCCGCCGCCTGCCGCACTGGCGCATCGAGGGGGCAACATATTTCGTGACGTGGAGGTCGCATCGGGGCCGGTGTCGCCTGCACCCGTCGGAACGGGACTTGGTCGTTGATGTGCTACGGCACTTCGAGAAGGTACGTTACGAATTGCTGGGCTGGGTGGTCATGGACGACCACATTCACGTCCTCGTAACGCCGCAACCGGATTGGGAGCTCGGCAGGATTCTGCACACCTGGAAATCGGTGTCCGCCTACCAGCTACAACGGCACCACTCCAGGCGAGGGGCAATCTGGCAGCATGACTCACACGACCGCATCGTCCGCAATCGGGAGGAATTGATCCAGAAGGTCACGTATATCCGTCGGAATCCCATCGTGCGCTGGCCCGGACTCGACCGCTACCGGTGGCTGTGGTGGGACCCCGCCGCCTATGCATCTGGGGAGTAGGTCCGGCCTCCGTGCCGGACCTACTCCCCCGTTGCCCCCGCCGGCCCGGCACAGAGGCCGGGCCTACTCCCCCCGCCGCACCGCCGCCCGCTCCACCACGGTCGCGCTGACGGGGGCGCCGTCCTGCAGCATCTCGAGCCCGCCCACGACCACCTGCTCGCCCGGCTGCACCCCGGTCACGATCTCCACCTCCCCGGGCGCCCGGACGCCAAGGCTTACCGGGCGGCGGGCCACCTTGCCGCTGTCCACCACCCAGACCACGTAGCTCCCCTGCACGGCCAGCACTGCCTCCTCGGGCACCACCACCGCGCTGGTGCGGAGCGCCGTCGCCAGCCGGGCCTCGGCGAACATCCCCGCCTGCAGCTGCCGGCGCCCGTTCGGCACCAGCGCCTTGACCAGCAGGGTCCGTCCCGGCAGCTGCACCTCGGGGCTCACGAACTCCACCGTCCCCGTCAGCTCCTCGCCGGTGACGGCCGCGACCCGGAAGCCGACCTTCTGGCCCCGCCGCACCACCCCGGCATACCGCTCCGGGACATTGAAGGCCACCCGCACCGGGTCCACCGTCTGCAGCGTGACCAGGCTGTCGCTGCTGGTGACGTAGTCCCCCAGGCTCACGTAGCGCTGGCCCACCACCCCGGCGAACGGCGCCCGCACGGTGGTCCGGGCCAGGCGGACCTTGAGCAGGTCGAGGCTGGCCCGACTGCTCCGGGCCGTGGCTTCCGCCCGTTCGAGGTCCGAGGCGGAGGCGGCGTTCTGCTCCAGCAGCTGCCGGGTGCGGGTGAGCGCCTGCTCGGCCAGGTCCCGCTCCGCCTCGGCCCGGTCCACCTGGGCCTTGAGCTCCTGGTCGTCGATCCGGAACAGCGCGTCGCCGTTCCCCACCTCCGCGCCCTCCCGCATCACGATCTCGGTGATCCGTCCATCCACCTCGGGGCGGAGCCGCGCGGCCTGGATGGCCTCCACCTGCCCGGTGGCGAGCACCGCGTCGGCGACGGTGTCCTGCCGCGCCACGGCCACCTCCACCGGCAGCGCGAAGCCCCCTCCGCCCTCCCCGCCGCCGCCGCCCCCGCCGCCACCTGCTTCCTTCTTGCCGCAGGCGGCGAGCGCCAGCACCCCGACCAGCAGGACTCGTGCGAACATCACTGACCGCCTCCGTTGATTGACACGATCCGCCGGCCGAGGATGGCCTCCAGCTGGGCGATGCCGAGCCGTGCGTTGTAGCGAGCCTGGACCAGCCCCGCATCCGCGAAGCTCAGGTCATTCTGCGCCGTGATGAGGTCCAGCACCGTCGTGGCGCCCGCCTGGTAGCGGGCCTCCTGCACCCGGTAGTTCTCCCGTGCCACCACCACGCCCTCCACCGCGAGGTCCACCGCGGCCCGCGCCGTCTCGTACCGGTCGTATGCCTCGGTCACGTCCCGGAGCGCGGCGCGTTCCAGGTCGGCGCGCACCGCCCGCGCCACGTCCCGGTCGGCGCGGGCCCGGATGATGGCCAGCTCCCGGTCGCCGTTGTTCCAGATCGGGAGCGCCAGCACCAGCGAGATCGCGCTGACGTTGCTGGCGCTGGGAAAGAGCTGGATGTCGAAGCGCTGGTGCGAGGCGGCCAGCGTCAGCGTCGGGAGGTAGGCCCCGCGCCGGGCCTTGAGCACCGACCCCGCGGCGCGCTCCCGGGCCCGGACCGCGCGGTACTCGGGGCCCTGCTCCAGCGCCTCCATCACTGCCGCCGCCAGGCTCAGTGGCAGGGCCGCGGGCGCCTCGGCCTCGAGCGGCGCCGCGCCCGCCGGACCGTCCACCCCGATCCGCCGGCCCAGCTCCAGCCGCGAGACCCGCAGCGTTGCTTCACTGCGGAGCCGGTCCACCCGCGCCTTGAGCAGCTCCAGCCGCACCGTCAGGCTGTCCGACTGCACCGCGGCCCCCGAGGCCACCCGGGCCCGCGCCACCCGAAGCTGGTCCTCGGCGCGGGCGGCCCGCTCCCGGGCCACGCGCGCCAGCTCCTCGTCTGCCAGCACCGCGTAGTAGGCGGATTCGGTGAACAGCGCCGCGGCGTAGCGGCGCTGCACCTCGGTGGCGGTCGCCGCCTCCAGCTCCGCCTGGCTGCGCCCCAGCTCGGCGAACTTCCGGGCGCTGAACACCTCGTACCGCGCGTCGGCGCTGAAGGTGCTCGAGGTGCTCGACTGGTTGAACGTCCCGATGTTGAAGAACGCCTTGGAATACTTGGTGTAGTCGAGGCTCACGCTGACGGACGGCACGAAGAACGCCAGCCGCGCCGCCTTCCGCCCCCACTCCGCCTCCGAGACGCTGCCGAGGGCGCGCACGTAGTCGGGGTCGAGCCGGACCGAGCGCTCCAGCGCCTCCGCCAGGGTGACCACCGGCACGCTGTCCGGCGCCGGGGGGAGCGGCGCGGTGGCCAGCTGCAGCAGCAGGGCCGCGATCATCGGGCCTCCGGCGCGGGCTCGGCGGCGTCGAGCCCCAGGTCGTGGTGTTCCCGCGCCATGAGCCGGTCGAAGATGGTGTACACCACGGGCACCACGTAGAGGGTGAGCAGGGTCGAGACCAGGATCCCGCCGGCGATGGCGTAGCCCAGCGGGCGGCGACTGATCGAGCCCGCCCCCAGCCCCAGCGCGATCGGCAGCGCGCCCATGATCGTCGAGACCGAGGTCATCAGGATGGGCCGGAGCCGGATCCGCGCCGCCTCCACCACCGCGTCGAAGGAGGTCAGGCCCCGGTCCCGGAGCTGGTTGGCGTACTCCACCAGCAGGATCGAGTTCTTGGTCACCAGCCCGATCAGCAGCACCATCCCGATCTGGCTGTAGAGGTTGATCGTGGACTTGAAGAGGAACAGCGTCAGCAGCGCCCCGGTCACCGCCAGCGGCACCGCGAGCAGCACCGTCAGCGGGTGGATCAGCGACTCGAACTGGCTGGCCAGCACCATGAACACCACCACCAGCGCCAGCACGAAGGCGAAGTAGAGCGAGCTCCCCGACTCCTCCAGCTCCCGCGACTCGCCCGAGAGCGCCACCGAGCTCCCGGCGGGCAGCACCTCGCGGCCCAGCGCCCGCATCGAGTCGAGCGCCTCGCCCAGGGTGAACCCGGGCATCAGGTTGGCGTCCACCGTGGCGGAGCGGATCCGGTTGAAGTGGCTGAGCTGCCGGGGCCCGACCCCCTCCTGGATGGTGGCCACGGAGGAGAGCTGCACCAGCGCCCCCTCCCGTCCCCGGACGTAGATCCCGGTCATGTCGCTCGGCGTGGCCCGCTCCACCGCGCCCAGCTGCGCGATCACGTCATACTGCTTGTTGTCCCGGGTGAAGGTGCTGATCCGGCGCCCGCCCAGCAGCGTCTGCAGCGCGCCCGCCACGTCCCCCACCGGCACCCCGAGATCCTCCGCCCGGTCCCGGTCGAAGGAGACGGTCAGTTGCGGCTTGTTCACCCGCAGGTCGCTGTCCACGTTGATCAGCCCCGGGATCATCCGGGCCCGCTTCACCAGCGTGTCCACCCCGTGCACCAGGCTGTCGAAGTTCGGGTGCTGCACCACGAACTGCATCGGCTTCCCGAACCCGCCGAAGGCCGGCGGGTTGCTGGCGAAGGCCATGACGCCCGGCACCCCGAAGTACTGCGGCTGCACCTCGCCGATGATCTGGTCCACCGACCGGGTGCGGGTGGCCCAGTCCTCCAGCAGGCAGAAGACGATGCCCTGGCTGGGATTGCCAAGGAAGCCGCCCACCACGCTGAAGTAGCTCTCGATCCCGTCGGTGCGGGCCAGGATGGCCTCCAGCCGCCGCTGGTAGGCATCGGTGTACTGCAGGGTGGAGCCCTCGGGCGCGATGGCGAAGGTCAGGAACCACCCGCGGTCCTCCGGCGGCACGAACTCCCGCTTGAGTCCCTTGAACAGGAACACCGCCCCCGCCGCGGAGAGCAGCACGAAGCCCACCACCAGCCCCCGGCGGCGGAGGGCCCAGCCCAGCGAGCGGGCGTAGCCCGTGGCCAGCCCGTCGAAGCCCCGCTCCAGCAGCTGGTACAGGGCGCCGTGCCGCGGCGGCACCCGGAGGACCCGGGCGCAGAGCATCGGGGTCAGCGTCAGGGCCACGAAGCCCGAGATCACCACCGAGCCCGCCACCGCGATGCCGAACTCGTTGAACAGCCGGCCGGTGTTGCCCTGCAGGAAGGCCAGCGGGGTGAACACCGCCACCAGCGAGATCGTGGTCGCGATCACGGCGAAGGCGATCTCCCGGGTGCCGTTGGTCGCGGCGGTCACCGGGTCCTCGTGCAGCTCCTCCTGGTGCCGGTAGGCGTTCTCCAGCACGATGATCGCGTCGTCCACCACGATGCCGATGGCTAGGGTCAGCGCCAGCAGCGTCAGGTTGTTGATCGAGTAGCCCAGGAAGTACATGATCCCGAAGGTGGCCACGATCGAGGTCGGGATGGCGAGGCCGGGGATGATCGTGGCCCGCAGGTTCCGCAGGAACACGAAGATGATCATGATGACCAGGCCCGCCGCGATCACCAGCGTCTCCTCCGCCTCCTGGATCGAGCGCCGCACGTAGACCGAGCCGTCGAACGCCACCTCCAGCTTGACCCCCGCCGGGAGCGACTGCTGGATGGCCGGCATGGCGGCCAGGATCTCGTCCGCCACGCTGATCAGGTTGGCCTTGGACTGGCGCACCACGCCCACGCCCAGGGCGGTGGAGCCCTTGAAGCGGAGTGAACCGCGCTCGTCCTCGGGGCCCAGCTCCACCTGCGCCAGGTCCTTGAGCTTCACCAGCTGGCCGCCGCTGCTCCGCACCACCAGCTCGCGGAACTCCTCCGGCGTCTTGAGCTCTCCCAGGGAGCGGACCGTGAATTCCCGCTTGGTGGACTCGATCCGGCCGGCGGGGATCTCCACGTTCCGGGTGCGCACCGCCGCTTCCACGTCCTGCACCGTCACCCCGTACGCGGCCAGCGAGGCGGTGGAGAGCCAGATCCGCATCGAGTAGCGCCGCTCCCCCGCGATGAACGCCGACCCGACACCGGCCAGGCTCTGCAGCCGCTTCTTCACCAGCCGGTCCGCGATGTCGGAGAGCTGCAGCAGGCTGTAGTTGTCGCCGGAGAGCGCCATCCAGAAGAACGGGTCGGCATCCGCCTCCTGCTTGGAGATCACCGGCTCCCGCACGTCCTCCGGCAGCCGGTCCCGCACCCGCGACACCTTGTCCCGCACATCCTGGGCGGCGACGTCCACGTCGCGGTCCAGGGTGAACTCCAGGGTGATGTTGCTGGACTGCTCGGCGGAGGCGCTGGTCAGGGTCCGGAGCCCCGGCAGGGTGGAGAGCTCCTCCTCCAGGATGTCCGTCACCGCCGTTTCCACCACCTGCGGACTGGCGCCCGGGAGCACGGTGTTGATCGAGATGACCGGCGGATCCACGTCGGGGTACTCCCGGACCGGGAGCTTGAGATACCCGATGACGCCGAACAGCACGAGCATCAGGCTCAGCATGCTCGCCAGGACCGGGCGGCGAATGGAAATGTCGGAGAGCTTCATCGGACGACCCTGGGGATGGGACGGACCGGCTGGGATCGGTCGGGTGCCGCGCCCTTCACGGTCTCACTGGCACGTCGAACGAGACCGGGCAGAATCGACTCCCTGTGCGGGGAGGGCGTCGCGGGACGCCAACCGGACGCAGGACCGATCTTCGGGTTTCAAGCGGGGGTCAAGGTATGGCCTGCCGGCCCGATTGGCGAGTGCGCCCGGATTTCGGACGGAGGACTATATTGCCGCATGGCCACCCCCAAGCTGAGCGCCAAGCAGCAGTCCCAGCTCGCCTTCCTCCAGCTCCTTCCGCCCCGGCTGCAGCGGCTGAACAGCACCGTCGAACAGATGAGCGGCGGGAAGGTCGATGAGTCCCTCGTCCGGGGCATGATCCGGGTGCTGGACGAGTCCAAGGCCCACGCCTCGCAGCTGGGGATGAACGGCCTGGCGGACGCCTGCAGCCAGATGGCATCCACCGCCCGCCGGGGAGGTGGGGCGCAGGTGAAGGTGCGGGGGCTCAAGGACAACCTGGCCTACATCCGGACCCAGGTGGACATGGCCACAAAAAAGGCCTCGATACCCGAGGCCGATCACCCACCCGAAGCACAACCCTGAGGGGCGGCCCGTACGGGCGCCCCTTGTGGGCGCCCGTTACCGGGCCGACCCCGGTTCGAACACCTCTTCCCCCTTCTTCCGGAAGAAATCGTCCACCGGCTTCCCGGCCATCAGGATCACCATCCCGTGGATGATCACGCCGATCAGCAGTGACACGAAGGTCAGCGCCGTCAGCACCCCGGCCGCACCGATACCCGCAAAGATCCGTCCCAGGAGTTCCATGGTCCCAACCGCGCAAGTGGAGATGGGTGCCGCTCGGCTATTAGGTTACTCAGGGCGGGTCCGGCTTTCAACCTCGAGGGGTCCCATGCAGTACCGCATTCCCGGCTTCCTGCTGCTCTCCGCCGCGCTGGCCGCCGTCCCGGTGTCGGCCCAGGCCGGCTGGTCCGTCCGGCCCGACGGCTCGGGACGGCCCACGGACGTGAAGGTCGTGGCGGCCCAGCCCGGCTGGAAGATGACCACCGGGCCGGCCGCGATCCTCTACCGGGCCGCCGACCGGGGCGCCGGCAACTACCGGGTGACGGCGAAGATCGCCCTCCTGCCCGGCGCCGGCGCCCACCAGGAGGCCTACGGGATCTTCCTCGGCGGCAGCGACCTGGCCAAGCCCGGTCAGAGCTACACCTATTTCATCATCCGGGGCGATGGCACCTGGAAGGTGAAGCGGCGGCGCGGCCCCGACGTGGGCAGCGTCACCCGCGGCTGGACCGCCAACCCCGCAATCGTCCGGGACCGGCCCGACGGCCCGGCCGTCAACGAGATCACGGTGATCCTGGGGGCCCAGAATGTCCGCTTCCTGGTGAACGGGCAGGAGGTCTGGAGCGGGGTCCGCAGCGAGGTCGGCGGCGACGGCATCGCCGGCATCCGGCTCAACCACAACCTGTCGATCCAGCTCGAGTCGTTCGCCGTGAGCCCCGCGAAGCCCTAGGCCCGCCTGGGCGTGGCAGCGGCGGCCGGGCGGTCGCCACCGCCGCACCGCGCCCCTACGGCGAACCCCGCGTCACCGCGGTCTGCGCCGCTTCCCGTACCTCTCCCTGCCCCTCCGCCGCGATCCGGGCCAGCGCCTGCCGCGCGGCGGGACTGTTCCGGGCCGCCAGCGCCCGGACGATCGCCAGCTGCCGGCGGAGGTCCGCCGACCCGAACCGCAGGAAGCCCCGCCGCTCGAGCGCGAGCCGCGCCAGCGCGGCCCCGATCTCCGCCGCATCGATCGCCACCAGCGTCTCGAGCATCTGCTGCCACGCCTCGGGGTCCTTCTCGGTCTCGAACGCGGCGAAGAGCGGCATGGCGATCCCCGCGGTGCCGCGCGCCGCGAGGGCCCGGGTGGCCCGGACCCGGGTCGCGGCCGACGGGTGCGACAGCGCCTGCCGCAGCGGCTCGACCGCCCCCTTTTCCCGTAACCGCCCCAGCCCGTCGATCGCCGCGTGACGGATCCGTTCGTCCGGGTCGGCGGTGCGCTGCGCCAGGATCGGGAGCCCCTCCGGCACCGCGATCCGCCCCAGCAGCTCGGTGCCGATCCACGCCTCCACGGGCCGGGCGCTCCGCGCCAGCGGCGCGATCATCGCGAACGCCTCCGGCATCCCCCCCACCGCCTCCAGCAGGAACGCCCGCGGCCCTGACCCACCCGTCTGCTTCAGGATCTCCAGCAACTGCTCCGCCACCGGCAGCCCCCCCGCCCGCAGCACCTCGGCGGTGCGGGCCTGCTCCTCCGGGATGCGATACGCCTGCTCGATCAGCTTCTCCATCACCGGCCGCGAGAGCTGCCGCTTGAGCGCGATCGCGAACAGGCGGCGCGTCTCCTCCGGCATCCCGGGCAGCAGCCGCATGGCGGCCTGCGCGTTGTGCAGCACGGTGTGCCACTGCTCCCGGTGAATGGCCTTGTCCAGCTCCTTGAGGATTCCCTCGACCAGGCCGGAGAGCTGGTCCCCGGGCCGGGCGCGCGGCACCGTCGGGTGGTCGGCTCCCGAGATGGACGGCTGCTGCCCCGACATCCGCAGCGGCATCGGGTCGGGCAGCAGCTTCACCCGCACCTGTGCGGTGTTGGGAATGGGGGCGTGGTCATCCGCCAGGGCGCGGGCCAGGGCCAGCAGCTCCGCCGCTCCCGCCCCCTGCGCGACATGAATGGCATCCACCTGACGACTCTGCAGCCGCTCCTTGAGCGGATCGCCGTCCACCGCCCAGGAGTTCTCGATCCCCGCCTCCAGCAGCGCCGGCCCGGCGGCCACTCGCGCCACCAGCCGCGCCACCGCCTCCTGGATCAGCTCCTGGCGCTCGGGGGTGCCCCGGAGCACCTGGATCAGGTGGCCGAAGAGCTCCCCGAAGGGGGCGGAGGGGTCGGGTGTGGTGGGCATGGGAAAGAGGAGAGTATAGCGCGGCGGGGCTTGCTTGGCAGCGTATTCGGGATAAGATCAGGCGACCGAGCCGGGAGGCGGGCCAGTCGTCTTCTCGGGTAGCAGTCCCCCTTCCATTCAGCGAGGAGCAAAGATGAAGCGTGCACTTGTCCTTGGTGGCATCATCGCCGCCCTGGCGACCTCGGCCCCGGCCGCGGCGCAGACCGAGCTCGGCGTCACCGCCGGCCTCTTCAGCAGCTACGTCTGGCGCGGCCTGACGCTCACCAGCGGCCCGGTCCTGCAGCCCGATGTCTCCCTCACATTCCCCCTCGGCGCCGCTTCGCTGACCGTGGGCGGCTGGGGAAATGTGGAGATCGGGAAGTACGACGATACCGACGACGTGACCCAAGGCGGCGGATCAAGCTTCAACCTCTCCGAGGTGGACCCGTACGCCGAGCTCGGCTTCAGCGCCGGGAAGGCATCCATTGCCCTCGGCGGCGTGGCCTACCTATTTACCAATGACGACACCGCGCCCGCCAACAGCAGCGTCAACACCGTCGAGGTATACGGTTCGGTCGGGATTGACGCGCTGCTCAGCCCGAGCGTCTCGGTCTACTACGACCTCGACAAGGTGAAGGGCCTGTACATCGAGGGCGGCGTCTCACACGGCATCCCCCTCGGCGCCACCACGCTCAGCCTCGGCGCCACTGGCGGGTTCAGCAACAACATGGACCCGGATCCTGATGATGTCACCAACAACTTCGCCGATAACGGCTTCACCCATCTCGACCTCCACGCCACCGTGGACTTCGAGGCCGGCCCCGTGTCGATCTCCCCGACGCTGCACTTCCAGATCAACGGCGACGATGGCACCAAGTACAAGGGCGACGACACCAAGATCTGGGGCGGTGTCAGCATCTCCTGGGGCCGGGCTTTCGGCGGCAAGGCCCACGACGACGAGTAGTGGGTAGCGGCGGTAAACAACTCGACCCCTCGGCGAAGTGCCCGGGGGGTCGTGCTGTTTACCGTCGCTACCGTCGTTACCGTCCTTACCGTCGGTACCGTCTACCGTCCAATCTCCCTGAACGTATCCTCCAGCCGGGTCAGCATCTCCCCCAGCAGCGCCTGCGGGATGCCGAGCGGCGGCTCGATCCGGATGGTGCTGGCCTTGGAGTAGGTCCCCGCCACCAGTACCCCGCGCTTGAACAGCCCGGCGGCACACTGGAAGCCGATCGGATCCGACGGGAAGGTCATCCCGATCAGCAGCCCCTTCCCCTGCACCCCCGTCAGCACCTGGGGATACTTCTTCTGCAAGGCGCCGAGTTCCTTCAGCAGGTAGTCCCCCTTGGCGGCGGCTTGGCCGGGGAGGTCCTCCTCCAGGGTCACCGTGATGGCCGCGATCCCCGCCGCGCAGGCGATCGGGTTGCCGCCGAAGGTGGTGGAGTGGATGATCGGGTTGGGGATCATCACCTCCCACACCTTGGGGGTGGCCACGAAGGCCGCGAGCGGCATGACCCCGCCGCCCAGCGACTTCCCCATGCACATGATGTCCGGCGTGACGCCGTCGTGGTCCACGCCCCACAGCTTCCCGGTGCGGCCCATTCCGGTCTGGATCTCGTCGGCGATGAAGAGCGCGCCGTGCCGGGTGCAGATCTCCCGCACCCGCGTGAGGTAGCCGGGCGGCGGGGCCACGCCGCCGGCCTCGCCCTGCACCGGCTCCACCACCACCGCCGCGGGGAGCTGGCCCACCGCCTCGAGGACGCACATCTGCTGGTCCAGCGCGTCGGCGTCGCCGTAGGGGACGAAGCGCACGTCCTGCAGCCCGCGCTCGAACGGCTCCCGGAAGCTGGCCTTCCCCATCAGGGAGAGCGAGCCCATGGACTTGCCATGGAAGCCCCCCAGGGTGGAGATGAAGACGTTCCGCTTGGTGTAGAGCCGCGCCAGCTTGATGGCGCCCTCGATCGCGTCGGTGCCGTTGTTGATGAAGAAGCAGCAGCCGATGTCCCCCGGCGTGACCGCCGCCAGCAGCCTGGCCAGGCCGGCGCGCCATGGCTCCAGCAGCTCCTGGCTGTTGAGCGCCATGCGGCCCATCTGGTCCTGCACCGCCTTGACGATCTTCGGGTGGTTGATGCCGGCCGAGAAGATGCCGTAGCCGCCGAGGCAGTCGATATACTCGCGGTCCAGCAGGTCCTTGAGCATGGAGCCCTGCCCCGACCACTCCAGCGCGGCGTACTGTCCCGCCTGGGTCACCGACTTCCGGTAGCTCAGGAACCCGCGGTTGACGTGCTTCTCATAGCTCTCGACCGTCTCGGCGATGAAGGCGTGCTTCTCCTCCAGGGACATCGCGCGGCCGGCGATCAGGTCGAGGTACCGCTGGCTGAGCTTCAGGACATCGGCATTCGGCATCCGCAATTCATCGGCCCTCTTTCTAGGAAGATTTCAGTTCGGCCCAGATCTGCTGCCACAGCGCGGTGGCGTCGCCCAGGTCCCGCTCGTACTCCAGCCGCTGGAACTCCTCCGCCGTCGGGAACGGGAGGGGGCGGCGCATCTGCGCCAGCGCCGCCTGGTTGGGCGAGCCGTAGCCGGTGGCGTTGGAGATCGCGGCGCCGACCCCGGGACGGAGCACGTAGTTGATGAACTCGTGCGCGGCGCGCGGGTGGGCCGCGCCGCGCGGCACCACCATCGAGTCGGTCCAGATGGCGCACCCTTCGCGGGGCAGCACGTAGCGGATCGCCGGCTGCTCCGCCTGCGCCTGCGCCGTGTCCCCGTTCCAGAGCTGGGCCACCCAGACCTCGCCCGAGACCAGCTCCCCCTTCACCTGGGCGGAGATGTAGGCCCGGAGGTTGCGCCGCGCGGCCAGGGCGTCGCTCCGGGCCAGCGCCAGCTCCGACGGATCCACCGAGTTGAGCGACTTGCCCCGGTACCGGAGCCACGCGCCCAGCGCGTCCCGCATGTCGTCCATCTGGGTCATGCGGCCGCGATGGGCGCCATCGAGGAAGATCCCCCAGCTGTCCAGGGTACCCGGAATCTTGTCCGCCCGATAGGCGAAGCCGGTGGTGCCCCACTGATAGGCCACCGAGTAGGTGTTGTCGGGATCGAACACCGGGTTGAGGAAGGTCGGCGCGAGGTTGGTGAAGTTGGGGATGTACCGCCGCTTGAGCGGAGCCAGCGCGCCCTGCGACGCGAGCACCGCCACGGCGTAGTTGGTCGGCATGATGAGGTCGTACCGCGCCGTGCCGGTCCCCATCCGCGCCAGCAGTTCCTCGTTGCTCTCGTAGGTGTCGTAGCGGACCCGGACCCCGAACTCCTTCTCGAAGTTGGTGATCGTGTCCTCGGCCACGTAGTCGGACCAGTTGTAGATGGCCAGCTCCGGCTCCAGCTCGCCCAGCGACTCGTCGGCGGCACCGGCGGGCTTTCGCTCGCCGCAGGCCGCGACCAGAGCGCCGAGCGCGGGGAGGCCCAGGCCGAGCGCCGCCCCGCGGCGGACGAAGTCGCGCCGGCTCACCGCGCCGCGCGCGGCCGCGCGGAGCAGGGCTTCGAGAGGGTCGGGTCGGGTCATGCGCGGGCTCCCGGAGGTGGGCCGTCGCTCGGGTTCAGACCAGCCGGTCCTTGAGCCCGTAATATGCGCCCGCGAGCGGCAGAAACCATGGCCGCCCGCGGTAGAACGGGACCGCCGGGAATCGGAGTTCGGTGAGGGCCGGCCACGGCCCCCTGCCGCCGAGGGCCTGCCCGATCCGGTCCCCCAGCCAGCTCGCGAGCGCCACCCCATGCCCGCCGAAGCCCACCGCGTAGGTGATCCCCTCGTGGCGCCCGGCGTGCGGCATCTGGTCCCGCGAGAAGCCCAGCGTCCCGCCCCAGGCATGCTCGAGCGCCACGGGGCCCAGGTCGGGATACACCTCGGCGATCCCGCGGGCGAGCAGGTCGCGGCTCTCCTCCAGTGCCGTGGGCAGGAACGCCGCCCGGCCGCCGAAGACCAGCCGCCGGTCGGGGGAGAGCCGGAAGTAGTAAAGCAGGTTCCGCGTGTCGGAGAGCATCCGGTCATTGGGGATGAGCCGCCGTGCCACCGCCTCCGTGAGCGGCGCGGTGGCCACGATGAAGCTCCCCACCGGCACCACCCGCCGCGCGAGATACGGTGTCAGGCGGCCGGTGTAGCCGTTGGTGGCGACGACCACCTCGGCGGCGGAGAGCGGCCCCCGTTCCGTGGCGAGGCGGAAGCCTCCCGGCTCCCGATCGATGGCGCGGACGGCGGTGAGCTCGCTGACCCGGGCGCCGGCCCGGAGCGCGCTGGCCGCGAGCCCCGCGAGGTAGGCGGCGGGCTGCAGCGCGCCCGCCCCCGGGTCCAGCAGGCCGCCGAAGTACCGGGGGGAGCCGATCTCGCCGCGCAGCTCCGTGAGACCGAGCAGGTGGGTCGCGTAGCCGAAGTCGCGCTGCAGCAGGTCCTGCATCCCTTCGAGCGGCCCCAGGTGGGACGGCTTGGCGGCGAGGGTGATATGGCCGGACCGGCGCCAGTCGCAGGCGATCCCCTCCGTGGCGATCAGCGACTCCACGAACCCGATCGCCGCGAGCGAATCGTCCCACAGCCGGCGCGCCAGCGGCAGCCCGTGCCGCCGCACCAG
>JAEUJI010000152.1 GCA_016794805.1 Gemmatimonadota bacterium | reverse complement strand
GCATCGGTCGCAGGGGGCAGGCCCGGATGGGGGAGCCGGGCACCCTCTAATCTGGGGGCATGGGCGGGTGGGGGGTAGCGGGGGGGGCTGCTCGGGAACCGCGTCGGGAGAATCCCCCCCGGAGTTCGCGCGCCGGGCGGGAGATTGTGTGTCCAGAGAATCGCATCACGAGTGAAGGTCGGGCTTCAGAACCCAAAGGCCGCGCGCGGGAGTCCGTTCGGCCACGGTCAAGCTTTCCTGGCCGAGCCGCCCAACCTGCAAGCGAATTCGCTCATGCGCTCTCTATCATTGTAGCGGAGCGCCGGAGATTGCCGTTGTCACATTCGAGGTGTCAGCTGATATGCACACAGTGAGTTCAGTTCCTCCCCAGGCTCGAAGACCCAGATCTGGCTCCCAGAAGCATGCACGACCACATCGTCGGGCCGGAGCCATACGAAGCCTTCGCGTTTGAGATCCGGGCCCAGAATGTCCCAACGAGCAGCTTGAGGGCTCTCGCCTGCCGCTCGGAGCAGAACGGTCCCATCTGCTCCAACAACCAGGCCCACGACTGCGGGCCTGAATGACGGGACGTAGATGAGTGGTCGAATCCGCGCCGCAGCGTCATCGCGCCCGTTAAAGAACCGCTCGGGGCCAAGGGCCAAGGCCGCCGCCATGCTATCCCGCACGTCGCCGCCCAAGGGGAGCGGCTCGTACCGTAGAACCGCACTGGCGAGGGTGTCTCCGCCAAAGCTGACACGCATGACCCTGACTTCCCCTGGATTACCACCCGGCCATTGCCGGTCCACAACGATCAATCCCTGCGACCCACGGGAAAGTCCCCAAAGGGCCGAGTCGTCGAACGGCTGGGGAATCCGCACATCCGCCTGTACGACAGAGCCCTTGACGATGAGCAGACTGTGCTCCCGCGATAGCGACACAGGATTCGCCACCACATCGCCTCTAGGCGAGAGGATCAGCACCACAGCGCGAGCGCCTGATTCTCCGGGGGGTCCAAGGGCGGGCTCTACAACAGCCACAATTCGCCCATCAGGAAGGAGCGCACGCGGCACGGGCGGCAATCGCCTTGGGCCGATGGAAACCGCGCCCAGAGGTTCATCCCGTACGAGTGATCCGTCCAGTCGGAAGACGGAAATTCGTCGAAGAGCCAAGTCGGCGGCCCATAAACTGTCGCCGACGAGGCCAATTGCACCCGGGTAGCCAAGTTCCCCTGGGCCCTGCCCCCGCCTGCCTATTCGGACGGGTTCCCCGGGACCCGAAGGGTATACCCACACCGTCGGGGCAGATGGGTCCGCAACGAGAACGCGACCGTCCTCAGCCAACGCGACTCGGGTCGCTTGGACGCCTTCGACTTCGGTCACCAGCCTGCGAAGCAGCCGCAATTGACGTTCTGCAACCAAGTTGTTCTGCGCCGCGCCTGGTGCCGCGAAAATGAGGCCTGCGCAGATCGTTGCGGTAGCTTGGAGCGTTCGCAAGCCGTGACGACCCTTCCACGTTACCAACACCACGTGAGGGATACTGAACGCCAAGGTCCAAGACGCCAAGCACTTGTGGAGCAGCGTCACAAGCGAACAGCTCGCAGCCCGCGCCGCAGGAGCTCCGCCTCGGTACTGGAGTAGAATGCGGCAAGTACGACCCCCGAGCAAGCGCGTACCTCCGTCCTGCCACCACCGGGCCGCTCCACTTTATCCAGGCGCCAAGTTGTCGACGCGCTCCAAAGCGAGCCGTCGGCTAGGAGTTGATGGCTGTCCGTCCTCAGCGCCCCAGTCCAGATGCAAGCATCAGGGTTGATCTCCGCGCACCAGCCGGTGCCGCTCACGCAATTTTGAGCGCCCGACCCGAACCCTGAGACGCACCACTCCTGCGGTGGCCAGTTCCAGTTGTCCCACATGCAACGCCAGCATGGGAACCCGCCGTTCCCAGGGCCTTGGGGTGAGGCTTGGGCGGCAAGCCTCGCCGCGCTCACAAAGCACAGGACGAGTAGAGCGATGCTCATTCGCTTCATGGTAGACTCCTTGTCGTCAGGGTACCCATGACCATTCATACATTGTGATTTCAGCCGATTCCAGAACGCGGACAGCCCATAACTGACGGCGCGGGGGATCGCCAGCGACGAAGGCGAACTGACCTCGCATGAGGGAAGCCCGCAGAAAGGCAAGGTGAGGTCCGTAGACCGCGACGATGCGGCGATCACTTCTCATGTCCGCGAAGGTGATCACGAATCCCACATCGAGGGGCACCACGCCAAGCGGAATCCATAGGCCGTCGTCGTGCTCGGGATTGCCAACCTCTCGAAGCACAGCCTCCGGGATAAGCTGGAGTGGGGGTGACCCCGCCTCGTAGGTTTCCCACACGGCTTCGAAGGCGGAAGGCCATCCGAGCACCAGGAGGCGGCCGTCGACGACGGCCAGCCCCCTCCCCGGCGGTTTCCCTTGAAACTCGTTCCTCATAACTTCGCGGGCCCGACCACCCGGGAGGACTAGGAAAAGCCTGCCAATCCCAGATGAGTCCTGACCCAGCACCGCCCATCCGGATGAAGTCCCATGCACTGACTGGAACTGCAACAGTGGCTCAAGGCCTGTTGTTGGTACCTCGCGGAGAACAGATCCACTACGCGAAACCGTGACGCTGGAGGCCCCGCCGTTGGCAAGTATCTCAATCGCCCGTCCGTTGTGAACCGGCCGTACCCCGAGCGGGCGCCGCAGGAAAGGACTGGCGATCGAGTCGAGCCTGTCCCCATCAAGAATGTAGGCCACTGGACTCTCTGCAGACCAAACGAAGAGCACGCCTTCGAGCACCGCTGCGCCTGCAGGCCGCCACGGTAGCGAGAGGGTCTTCTGCTCTGTAAGTTGAAGGCTAGCCTGCGAGGTTGCCAGCATCTCATGGGGTACCAAGACGAGCTGGCCTGCAACGAGCCAGAAACCAAGCCTCCACACCGTCTGCAAGTCAGACCTCCAGAAGTCGGCTGCTGCCTCGAACCAGTGCCCGCGCTCGACCCTTCGCAAGCGATACTGGCTCCCGATCTCGTGGCCCACTCATTGACACCTTAATGCCCTAAGTTGCTGCGCGTGAGCTGATGCGCAATGCACAGGCTGCGCATTTCTACGCGGTTTCCGGGATGCCAACTCCGTGCCCTAGCGAACGCCGGAAGTCGGCCTGCCTGCGAGTGCCTCGCGGCAGGCCCCGCAACCGCTCCGGTGACCCTGGCCCTCTCGGCGGAGCGGATGGCGCCGCGAGCCGTGGATCGCTAACTTGCCAAAACCCCCTGCACCGTACCACCTGGACCCCCATGCCTCACCCCCTCCGCACCCTCTGCGCCGTTTCCCGCACGCTGGTGCCATGGCAGCCGGGCGTCCTCCCCTCCCTCGGGGATGCTTTGGTCATGGACCTTCGCCGCGCAGCCCGGCACCCCGGGGCCGGGGCCGAGGCGCTCCGAACCGCCCCCTGGTGCGCGGTGGTGGTGCTGGTGGAGGGAACGGTCCCTCCGGCCGATCTGGCCATGGCGCTGCCGCACCTGCCCCGCGGCGCCGCCGCGCTGGTAGGAAGCTTGGAGGGAGAGACGGAACGGCTGTTCCAGGCCATCCGCCGCCGGCCCCAGCCCCTCGGCACCGACCTGCTGGTGTACTGCGCCACCCGGGGCCTCCCGCGGGAGCTGCGAGCGGCCATCGAGGATCTGCTGGCCCTCCCCGACACCGACACCGACACCGACACCGACACCGACACCGGTACGGTAGCGCCACCCCGCTCCCGGAGCGCCCTCAACCGCCGCCTCGCGGCCTTCGGCCCGCTGCGCTGCCGGGAGTGGCACACCATGATCCGGCTGTTGCGCGTCAGTGAATCGCCAGGCGGAGGGTCGGTGGAGCAGCGGGCCTGGTCCACCGACACCGACCCCCGGACGTTCCGCGGCTGGAGCGCCGAACTGCTGGGGGTGGACGCCCGCGCCGTCCTCGAGACACCCGGCTGGGAGTGGAAGCTGGAAGCCATGCTGCGGCGGTTCGGCTACGTGACGTGGCCGGGGGCCAGCCGGCGGGCCTCGGGCGCGGTGCGGCAGCCGGCGTTAATCGGGGTGTGAGCCGGGCCCAGCCGCGCCCGGCCGATTTGCACCTACCACGCCTGCATTAGCTAGCAACCCCCGAGCCACTCTGGTGGCACGGGGGTCGCCCTGCCTTCACCCGACTAACCCGCCTAACTGCTCAGCGGCGTCCGGTACCGCACCACCCGCGGAATCTCCTCCGGATCCCCCTCCACCCCCCAGAGCATCGTCCGCTCCGCCTCCAGCAGCCGGAACCGCGCGTCGGTGCTCACCCGCCGGAGCGGGAACCCGCGGGGCGAGAGCAGCAGCCACTCGGCGCGCCCCACCGGCGAATCGCCGAACCGCACCTTGAGCCAGACGCTCTGGTCCCGCCCCACCACCACCTGCTCCACCGGCGGCAGCATCGGCGGGCGGTACAGCCGGGCCCGGATCGAATCCGGCGTCACCGGGCGCGCCGGCATCTGCGGGTCCTGGATTCCGCCCAGCAGCTCCGCCACGCTGTCCACCATGGCGCGGGTGATCCGGGCTGGCCGGTAGGCCACCTCCCGCTGCCAGAGCGGGTCCCCGTTGCCGCGCCAGGCGGTGACGGTGAAGTAGCTCTCCACCGCTCCGCGCGCCGCAGTACGGTTGACCCGGACGATCAGCGACCCGTCCGAGGCGTAGCCGATGGTCGGGTCGTCGCTGAACGGCTGCATGAAGTGTGACTCGCCATTGCGATAGACGAACCGGAGCGGGCTGTGGTCGAAAGGCAGCACGGTCACCGTGTCCCGGAGGACGAAGTCCCGGTCGGTGCGGAGCACCGCGATGCTGGTGGGCACGCCGCCGGTGGATTCCATGCCGAGGGCGTCTTCCACCAGGAAGCCGCCATCGGCGAGCATCACGGCGGGGATGCCGCGCCGGACCGGCTCGCGCACCGCGCTGGCGGCATCGTTCCGCGAGGAGCCGAAGGGGATGGTCAGCTGCCCCCGGCCGCTGGTCGGAAAGATGGTGATCCGGCGCAGGCCGGGATCCACCGCCCAGAGCGAGTCGCGGGTGACGCCCACCTGGTAGATGTAGCTGAACTCCCCCGGCCCGCCGCCCCGGCGGCCGATGATGCGGCGCAGCGCCCCGCTCCGCTCCAGGTGCAGCACGGCCGGGAGGTTCCGGTCCACCAGGTACAGGGAGCCGTCCGGGTCGAGCGCCAGGTCGGTGACCAGCGTCAGCTGGGCCAGGAGGCTGTCGGGCAGCACGAAGGCGGGATCGGGAGCGAGGTCCGCCCGGGACGGCAACCCGGGTGGGAGCGCGGCCGGCGCCGCCGCAAGCAGCAGCACCAGGCCGGCAGATGTCATGGCACGCATGGCAACCAGTCCGGGACGGGGTTCAGAGCGTCAGGGTCGCCGTCCGGTCCCGGACGGCTGCAATCTGGTCAGGCGCCTGACGCCGCGCAACGATGGCGCCCTCACAGTTCCGGAATTCAGGCGACTCGATCGTCAGCCCGGCCTCAATCCCGAGCACCCGCCCGCGGGAGACATACTGCGTGGCGCCGTCAGGATCGAGCGGCAGGCTGGCGCCCGCGCCGCAGCCGGGGCTGCTCACGGAACAGGAGTTTCCGAAGACCTGGGTGCAGTTCCAGTAGCCGGGCACGAAGCCCCCGACGCACACCCCGCCGGTCGAGGGATAGGCGCAGCCCCAGCAGCCGGGCGTCTTCTCCAGCGTGGTGGCGCCGGCCATGCCGGTCACGGCCGCCAGGGAGGCGGTGACCTGCGCCCGCGCGGGCATGACGGCAAGCGTGAGCAGCAGGGCGGCCAGGGCCGCGCCGGTGCGTGTCATCTGTTTCATCGGATCGAATCCTTTCCTCGTGCGGGATGTCATTGGTCCTGCCGGACCCAGCGCCACTGATACCAGACCAGCTCCAGCTCCCCGGCCCGCCGGGCCGCGAGCAGCGTGCCCTCCGCCGGCCGGCCGGCCATGACCCCGAAGGGGGCATCGAGCGGCGTTACCTTGGCGAGCCCGCCCGCGGCGTCGTACCGCAGCAGCAGCCGCCGGTCGCTCTGGAGGTCGCTCAGGGTGAGGACCCAGCCGCAATCGAGGGCCACGGCGGGGAGGGCACGCCACTGCGCCACCGTGTCCGGCAGCGCCAGGCGGAGCGCCGCGTCGCCGAACGGGACCGCGAGGGTATCCACCGTTCCCGTCGCAGCCGTCAGCCGCAGCACCTCGAACGGCGCCGTGAGCCGGGTGAGCAGCAAGGCGGACCCGGTCTCGCTCAGGTGATAGCGGGGGATGAGAAGGACTGAGTCTGCCGCGGCGGAGGCGAACAGCGTGGTGACCCCGGCCCCGTCCACCCGCCGCACCAGGAACCGCCGGGCGCGGGTGTCGCGGAGGCCGATGGTCCAGCCGCCGTCGCGCCAGCGGGCGGCGTCGAGTTCCTCTCCCGGCGCGAGCGGCACGGCGCCGATCCGCTCCGGGACGCTGTCGGCCCCGAGCCGGTACTCGACCCCGGTGGCGCGATCGAGGAAGCGGTAACCATCCGGGTCGGCGGCGAGGCCGACGGGATGGAGCAGCGGCGGCAGGACGCGCCGCTCCCGGAGTCCATCCGGGTACATAAAGAGGAGGGCGCTCTCCGCCGACCATAGGGCGTAGCCCCCGTCCGCCAGCGAAAGCGCCCCATCAATGCCGAAGTGCGGCGGCAGCGGCTGTACCGCCAGCTGCTCCAGGCGGAGCGCCTCCGGCCCGCAGCGCTGCGCGGCCAGGGGGCGGGTGGCCAACGCAACCGATACCACCAGAAGGACGGTGGCGGCGGCACGATGGCGGCGAGGACGACGCTGAGGTCGGGTCTGCACCCCGCACGCTACGGCTGGAGGGCACCGCACTCCAGACAGGATCGCGCCACTCATGGCCGGTTCGTGTCCTGGAGGGGGCTGACCGGCACCGGTGCGCCGGGGCTGCGGCGGAGCTACTCTCTCAACCCCCTGCACGCCCTCCCGCCCCGCGCGGGAGGAGGACCGATGCCATGTGACCCTGCTCGCCCTGGAACCACCGTTCGCCGCCTTCACGCCGGCCGGCCCCTTCTGCCTGGGGCTGGGGACCCTGCTGTCCGCCGACCTGACCGACGGCATCCCGGCGCTGGCCCGCGCCCTCAGCGCCCACGCGATCTCCCCCTGGGCGCCCCTGGTGTTCCGGCTCCCCGATCGCCGGATCCCCGTCCGTACCCTGACCGAATTCGAGCCGGTGCCCGGCACCTGGGCCTTCCTCTATCCCGGAGACCTCGCCCACCTCACCCCTGAACAGCGGGTGATCGCAGCGGTCCGCCACCGCCCGGTACCTTCGGACACCAGCATCGCCCGCTGGGTGGAACTGCGGCTGGGGCTCTCCCCGGCCGGAGGCCTTCTGCTCGACTGTCTCCACGCGGGCCGCGGCGCACGCGCCGGCCGGACCCTATCGCGCCGGCTGCGGGCGCTGGGGCCATTGGAAGTGCGGGACTGGCGGGGTCTGGCGGAGCTGGCCCGGATCGTGGCAGGGGTGGGGCACGGCCTCACCCTCGAGGCGCAAGCCTATCTCGCGGGGCTGGACCCGCGAACCCTCCGGCGCTGGCTCCGCCTCGCGACCGACCTCCGCTGGACGGAGGTCAGCCGACGCGCTGGGTGGGAATGGCTGCTGGAGTCGGCTCTGCGGCGGAGTGGCTGCCTGGGGCGGCAACCCTCCCGCCGCATGCCGGAGGTGCTGGCGGGAGAAGCCCGGCGCGGAGGTCCGGGCCGGGCGGCGGTCGGGTCAGGGTGAGACGGGCACGGCGGGAACGCCCGCTACCGCCGGTACCGCTCCAGCCACTGCAGGCCGTCCTCGTCAGTGCGGGTGGCGTAGAGCACGCCCTTCCCGAGGCCCACAAGGCGGCGCCCCAGCGGCAGGGTGACGCGGCCGGTGTGCCTGCCGCTCGCATCGAAGAGGTCGTACACCGGCGTCGAGTCCCGGGCCGAGGTGGAGCGGGGCAGCCAGAGCTGGCCCTCGGGGGCGAGCCGGAGCGACCGGGCCGGGAACGGGGGGAAATACTCCGGCCAGTCGAAATCGCCGGCGGCGGGCTCGGGAGGACGCGGGGGCGTGCCGCCGCCGCTCGGCCCGGAGCCACCGTCGGTCACCGTGATGCGATTGCGGGTGTTCCGCATGGCAGCCATGAACACCTTCTTGTCGGCATCCGCGATCTTGAGCCGGTCGTAGCGCACCGGCGCGCCACGCACCGGCGCCGCGCCGCCGTACCACTCCACCCGGTAGTCGCCGGTGCGGGCCACCGCCACCCGCCCCTCCGGCGTCACCACCCAGTCGTCCGCCGCGGCGAAGGGCTGGGAGCGCATCATCACCATTCGGCTGTTCTGGGTGCCGGAGGTCTGGACCTTGACCGCGGGGATCTTCACCCGGGTGATGGTGTCCACCTTCTTCGTGGCTGGATCGAAGCGGATGACGGGGACGGTGTCCGGCAGGTTCTCGCTGATCTCCATGCCGCTCCCCGGGCTGCCGCGGAAGGGGCTGGCCTGGAAGTAGAGCCGGCCCTGCCGGTCGGCGCCGCGCGGCTCGGGCAGGCCCCCGATGCCGTCGGGGAATGGAATGGTGCGACCCAGCTTGCCGTCGGGGGAGATGAGCAGGAAGCGGCGGCTGACCCGGTCCACCAGCAGCACCGAGTCCCCGCGATAGGGCAGCAACTCGCCCGGGAACTGGTATTCGCCGGGGCCCTGGCCGTTCCGGCCCACATTCGTCTGGGTGCCGCTGGCGAAGTCGGCGAGGAGTACCGCCTTGGGGCCGAGGTCGGTGACGAGGACCTTGCCTGACGGAAGCTCGCTCACCGCGAGGACCTGGTCGAACGATTCCGCGAACTCGGCGTCCGGCTTGGCCAGAACCCGGCTGGGCGGCTGCTGGGCGGAGAGCGCCAGCGGCATCACGAGACTCAGACAGACGAGGAAGCGCACGCGGAGAAACCTCCACCTGGGGAGAAACGCCGGGAACCTGGGCAGCGTCCGAATGCCCGGGAAGATGCCCGGCCCCTGACCGGGGTCGCAGCTCCCCGTACCATCCCGGCCCGACCGCCGCGCATTACATTTCCCGCCCCATGCCCCGTCCCCTCCATCGGCTTGCCCCGCCGCCGCTGCTGCTGGCCGCCATCGTCGCCTGCTCCGGGCCGGAGACCGCGCCTCCCACAGCGCTGCTCCCGCCGGCGGCGGACACGATCGTCGCGCCGTATGAGGGGGAGGTGGCGGCCGCCGCCTGGCTCGGCGGCGACCGGTGGGCGCTGGTCTCGCCGCAGGATCGCACCGTCGGGGTGGCGGACTTCGGGACCCACCGCATCACCCCGCTCGGCGGCCCGCGCGGCCGGGAGCTGGAGCAGCCGTTCCACCTCTTCCGCGCCGGCGACTCGATCTACATCGCCGACTGGCAGCGGCGGCGGCAGACCGCCTGGTCGCTGGACGGCAGGCTCGGCGGCGCACTCCCCGCCGTGGACGCCTACCGCGGCGCACTCCCCCGCGCGCGTGACGCCGGCGGCCGCTGGTACTTCGAAATCTGGCCGGCGCCGGGGCGGGACGGGCGGGGAAACCTGGATTCCGCCGTAGTGCTGCGCACCGATCTCCGGAGCGCCACCGACACCGTGGCCCGGCTCGCGCCCCTCGACCTGGCGGAAGTGATCAGCCAGGGGCGGCGGCGGATGGAGCGGCGGCTCCTCTCGGGACAGGACCGGTGGGGCATCCTGCCTGACGGGAGCCTGTGGGTGGCGCGAGTGGCGGAGAATCGGGTGGACTGGCGCGACACCCTCGGGGCGATTCGTGCCGGACCCCAGCTCCCCGACCGGGTGCTGCCGGTGACCGAGAATGACCGGGACCTCTTCCTCAGCCGGTTCGATGCGGGGCTCCGCCCCTCCGTTGCCCAGGTGCCGTTCGCGGCGATCAAACCGCCGTTCGAGGGCGCCATCCCGGATGCCGCCGGCATGCTCTGGCTGGTGAAGAGCCGGGCGGTGGGAGATACCCTCCGGACGTACCAGGTGGTGGATCAGGGTGGCATGCTGCGCCGCGAAGTGAGCCACGCCGGCCTGGGACACATCATCGCACTCAGCGCCACGGACGCCCTCGTGGCCGAACCGTTCGAGGCGGGGGTGCGGCTGCTCCGCTTCCGCCTCCCCCCGCCGCCACCCGTCGGCCTCGACTAGGCTTCCGCCCCTCCCCTGGAGTTCACCCGATGATGGTCCGGCGCTTCCGTCCGTTCGCGCTCTCGCTGCTGCTGGCGGGGTGCGCTGAGCCACCCGTCCCGATCGTGGTCCTCGACCAGCCCGAGTCCACCCTGCCCCGCACCTTCCAGCAGGTGAGCAACGTGGTGGAGCTCTCCGATGGCCGGGTGGCGCTGGCGGAACTCAAGGACAAGACCCTGCTGCTGGCGGATTTCTCCGGGGAGTTCACTCCCCTCGGCGAGCACGCCGACACCATCCTCCCCACCGACCCGGCGCCCGGCAAGCACAAGCTCCCGGGCTACGTGCTGCGCTTCGCGGGGGATACGATCGGACTGGTGGACTTTGCGGCCGAGCGGACCACGATGTGGAGCGCCGCCGGATCCTACGTGGGTGTGGTGCCGGGACGCGGGGTGGGGGGCTACAACCAGCCGCTCTACTACGACCACGCCGGCCACGGGTATAAGGAAGACATCCGCTCGGTGCTGGGAGGGCTCGAGCCGGGCCAGGAGATCGGCTTCGACAGCCTCAACGTACTGCGGGTGAGCTTCACCGACACGATCGCCGACACGGTAGCGCGGCTCAAGCTCCCGGTGTGGGGCCGGGGGCAGTTCGGGGAACAGATGAAGATCGTCTCCACGATCTTCTCCGGCCGCGACCTCTTCGGCGTGCTGCCGGACGGGTCGCTCTGGGCGGCGCGCGCCTCGAACAACGCGGTGGACTGGCGCTCGCCCTCGGGGGAGTGGACCCGCGGCCCGTCACGCAGCTTCACGCCGGTGCCCGTCACCCAGGAGGAGAAGGATGCCTTCCTCGAGCGACTGCGGGCGCAGATGGCCCAGATGGGCGCGCCGGCGGGGATCGAGCTGAGCTACCCGTTCGCCGATGAGAAACCGCCCTTCATCGCGGGGCAGACCGATCCCGCCGGCTTCGTGTGGCTGCAGCAGGCGCGGCCCTACGGCGACTCGGTGCCGGTGTGGGATGTGGTGGACCGGAGCGGGAAGCAGGTCCGGACGGTGCAGCTGCCCAAGTCGAGCACGCTGGCCGGCTTCGGGGCGGAGGGCCGGGTGTACGTGATCCTGCGGGACGCCGACGGGCAGCGGGTGGGGCGGTACACCGTCAAGTAGCGCCGCCCCCTCCCTCTTCCTCGGGGGCGGGGGTGTCCGGCGGATCGGTCTTGCGGCGGTTGCGGCGGCGTCCCTCCTCGTACCAGCGGCGGGTGATCTCGCCGGCCAGGTCCCGGTTGCCGAGCCCGAAGGCCAGGCCCGCGGCGAGCGCGATGGAGCCCACCACCAGGGTGAAGGCCGAGGTGACCAGCTCCTCGCTCACACCGACCAGCTGCAGCGCCATGAAGAAGGCGATCATCACCATGGCGCCCTTGGTGAGCTTGGCCACGGTGGGCACCCCTTCCACCGCGCCGGCCGACGCCACGATCAGCGCCCGCACGAACTCGCCCACGATCATGCCGAGGATGATGACCACCGTGGCCGAGATGAGCGTGGGGAGGAAGCCGAGCATCCGGCCGAACATCTCGCGCACGTTCTCGAGGCCGAGGGCGGAGCTCGCCAGCAGCACCACGACCAGCATCGTCAGCCAGAAGATCAGCTTGCCGATGGCGCGCACCGGGTCCATCCGGACCCGGCCGGCCGCCTCGGTGAAGCCGCCGGCGTCGGCGAGGCGCTTGAAGTGCAGCCGTTCGAGGGTGCGGTCGGTCCAGCGCTGCAGCTGCCGGGCGACGAAATAGCCGGCCAGCATGATGAGCGCCGCGGCGAGCAGCGAGGGCAGCACCTCCGCCAGCTCGCCCCAGCCGATCAGCAGCCGATCCCACAGTTCACTCATGGTGACACCTCGATCACGATCTTGCCCGTCTGGGCGCCGGCCGCCAGCCGCGTGAACGCCTCACGCGCGCGGGCCAGCGGGACCACGCTGTCGATCGGGGGCCGGAGCCGGCCCCGGCCCGCCAGCTCCACGACGGCGCGGAACTCCGCGTCGGTGCCCATGGTGGAACCCATGATGGTCCACTGATACCAGAACAGCTTCCGGACGTCGGTGGTCACCATCGGCCCGGTGGTGCCGCCGCAGGTCACCAGCCGCCCCTTCCGGGCCAGCGCACGGAGCGAGCGCTCCCAGGTCTCCGGCCCCACGCTGTCCACCACCACATCCGCCCCGCGGCGCCCGGTGAGCGCCTTCACCTCCCGGGGCACGTCCACCTGCGCGTGATTGAGGCCGTGGTCGGCGCCCAGCGCGCGAGCCGCGGCGAGCTTGGCATCGGAGGAGCTGGTCACGATGACCCGCGCCCCCGCCTCCCTGGCCACCTGCAGCGCCGCCAGCGCCACGCCGCCGCCGATGCCCCAGATCAGCACCGTCTCCCCCGGCCGAAGCTGCGCCCTCGTGATGAGCATCCGCCAGGCGGTGAGCGTGGCCAGCGGGAACGCCGCGGCCTCTGCCCAGCTCATTCCGTCGGGCACCCGCGCGAGGTTCCGGGCCGGCACCACGACATACTCGGCCAGGGTCCCCGCGCGGTGCTCGCCCAGCACCCCGAACCCGGGGCAGAGGGGCTGGTCCCCCGCCTGACACCAGTCGCAGGCGCCGCAGGAGACGCCGGGATTGAGCAGCACCCGGTCCCCCGCGGCGAAGCCGCGGACGGCGCCGCCCAGCGACTCGACGACCCCCGCGCCGTCGGCGCCCATGACGTGGGGAAAGCGGTAGGTGATGCCGGGAAGGCCGTCGGCCACCCAGAGATCCAGCCGGTTGAGCGCGGCGGCGTGCAGCCGCACACGCACCTGGTCCGGCGCCCCGATCTCGGGCGCCGGAACCTCCTGCAGTTTCAACTGATCAAGCCCGCCGGTGGCGGTGAGGGTCAGGGCGATCAAAAAGCGGGACTCGTGATCCGTTCCCCGGGGAGGAGCCGCACGCTGGTGTCTGCGCCGCCCGGGAGCGGGCGCCACTGGAATGTAAACTCGGGGGAGCCGCCGTTCCGTTCCGGCGCGCGGCTGCCCACCCAGGCCAGGCGGGAGCCGTCCCGCGCCACCGCGACGTCCACCACGCTGAGTTCGGTCGAGACGAGGGTCACCAGGGGGCCGCCGGCCGGCCCCTGCCGCAGCACCTGCTCCGGTTCCCGCTTGTCCTTCCGGTGCAGCACCCAGCCCAGCTCGCCGCCGGGGAGGTAGAACGGGTGACTCTCGCGCCGGTCTCGGGTGGCGGTGACCGCGGTGGGGGTGCCACCCTCGATCGGCATCACGAAGATGTCCGGGGCATCCTCCCGCCCGGCGGCGTAGCCGGTGAAGGCGATGCTCCTGCCGTCCGGGGAGACCACCGGCTCGTCGGCGCCGCCGGCGAGCGCGGTGAGGAGCCGGACGTTGCTGCCGTCCGCGCCCATGCTGTAGAGCTGGCGCACTCCGCTCCGGGCCGAGACGAAGACCAGCGCCGAACCATCGGGGGTCCAGGCCGGATGCAGGTCATGGCCGGTCTCGGTGGTCAGCCGCGCGGGGTTCCGGCCGTCGGCGTCGGCCACGTAGATGTCGTAGCTCCCCGCGCCCAGCCGGTCGGAGGCGTAGGCGATCCGGGTGCGGTCCGGCGAGTAGCTCGCGTCGAGGTGATTGGCGAAGGTGTCGGCGACGAGCGGCAGGAAATGGTCCGGCGCGCGCGTCAGCAGGGCGTAAGTCCCGAAGCGGCCGGCGCGGGTGGAGGTGACGAGCAGGTCGCCGGGGACGAAGACCGTCAGCGATGCCGGCGGGCCATTCCCCGCCCGGGCGGTGATCGTGGCGCGGCCGGGGGAGACGCCCTCGACGGCGCCATCTGCTCCCACCTTCACGATGCCGGCGTTGCTGGTCACCCACGCCACGTTGCGCGCGGGCCCGGCCGGCCGGCCGGCCTGGTCCACGTACTGCGGCGTGAACTGGACGCGCTCCCCGGCGGGCAGCGCCAGGAGCTTCCGCTCCAGCGCGATGGCGCCCGGCAGGATGTCGATGATCCAGCTCTTGGGGAGGAAGCCGCGGGAGGAAAAGCTCAGCGTGGTCACGCCGGCGCGCTTCGCGGTGAGCACGCCACTGGCCGGATCGAACGCCGCCAGCGCGGTGTCACCCACCGCCCAAGTGATCGGCACGCCCTCGATCGGGAGGCTGTCCACGGTCTGCGGGATCAGGCTGAACTCGCGGGTCGTCTCCACCGGCAGCCGCACCGTGTCGGCCAGGCGGGGCGCCACCAGGAACCGGGCCACCCGCTGGTGCACGATCACCGGGACCCGCACCTCCTGCAGGAAGCCGCGGACCACGACCTCCGCCCGGCCGCCGGCGCGGGCCCGCACGAAGCCATCGGGGCGCACCTCGAGCACGGCATCGTCGGTGGTGCTCCAGACCAGGTCCTGCGGGCGCAGGCGCCGCCCCCCCTGGCTCGGCACGATGATCGAGATCGTATCGCTGTCGTCGGGGGAGAGCACCAGCCGGCCCCGATCGGCGCCGATGGTGGAGAGCGTCACGGTCACGGGCACCGAGGCCGTCGGCCCGCCCGGCACCGTGGCTTCGACCTGGGCCTGCCCCGAGGCGCGGGCGATGATGCCACCGCCGCTGTCGCTGATCCCGACGACCGACAGCCGCGTGGAGCGCCAGACCACCTGCTCCGGCGCGCCCACCGATCCATCGGCCCGCAGCGCGCGCAGCGCAATCCGGCCCGGCTCCGACGGGAGCAGCTCGAGCGAGGCGGGCTCCGCGGTGAGCTGGATGATGGCCGGCGCGGGAGGCGCGGCGGGTTCCGCGACAGGGGCAGCGGCCGGCGTCGGGCTAGGCGCCGGGGCACGCGGCTTCGGCACGGTTGCGGCGGCGCGCGCCGTGGCCAGCTCCGGGGCCGGGGCCGGCCCGTTCACCAGGATCGTCACCGTGCGGCTCTTGCTGCCGGACTCGATGACCACCCGCGCCCGCCCCCGCGTCAACGCGCTCACGGTGCCGTTCTCGGCCACCTTCGCAATCAGGGTGTCGCTGGAGCGGAACCGGATGGCGAGGACGGCGTTGCCGGCATCGTCGAACGCCTGCACCGAGAGGCCTTGCCGCTGGCCGGCCTCGAGCCGCAGGGTGTCGGGGGAGACGTAGAGTTCAGTCACCGTCTGGGCCGCGAGCGCGGCGGGAAAGGCCGCAGCCAGGGCAGTGAGCAGGAGCAGCTTGAGGGTCTTGGTCGTCATGGTCCGGGAGCCTTTGGGAGACCCCCGCTATTGAGCAAGCTATAGACCACCGGCGCATGCCGGCTAAATGCCATACTGGCAATACTTTAAGTTAATTGCCTCGGGCCGGATTTCAGGCCCGGGGGGGAGGACGCGAGAGGTTGGGGCGGAGTGCGGGGGGGGACGGCCCGCTAGTGGAACTCCCGCGGCACCGCCTCGGTCCAGACCTTCTGCCGTACCCGCTTGCCGGCACTGGTGAGGGTCCGGGTGACGGTCACGTGGAAGGCGGTCGAGTCGGAGCGGATGTCGATCCGGGTCTGGAGCGTAAAGTCGCGCCCGGGAGGCCGGATCCGGTGGCTCGCCTCTCCCAGGAAGGTGGAACGGGCGGGATCGCGGTCGGTGGTGGTGTAGAGCTCGCGCTCGGTGTAGTCGAACCTCACCCGGCCGATGTCCCAGTTGGCGTAACTGGACCACTCGAAGCTGGTGACGCCGGTGCGCGGCTCGTAGCTGGTGCGTTCGACGGACGGGGGTGCGTCGCGGTCGGTGACGTCACTCCGGTAGCGCCGCGGTTCCGGCGCGGGGAGGACGGGAGGTGGGTAGGCGCTTCGGCCCGGCACCACCGGCAGCACCAGGTGCGAGCCCGCCAGCTCCACGGCGGATTCCATCGGGTAAGGCGTCGGCCAGAGCATCGGGAACTGGGCGTTGGCGAGCGCCAGCCGGATCCGGTGGCCCGGCCGGTAGGTCCAGGTGGTGAAGTGCAGGTCCCAGTCCAGCGTGTAGCGCCGTCCGGGGACCAGCCGCTCCGGCGTGGTGCGGGAAAGGTGCTGGGTGGCGTTCAGCACCCCACCGGCCACCAGCGCCACCTCGCCGTTGGGGGCGACGTCCTCGAGCCGGGCGGTCCAGTTGGCGAGCGGCGCCCCCGCGATGGTGGTGATCCGAACGGCGGGCAGCCCGATCAGCGTGAGCGACGAATCCAGCACCGGCGAATCGAACACCAGGCTGCCGGCGTCGTCCCGGCGCATGTCCCCGGTTGGCTCGCCCCACCAGTCGCCCGCCATCACCCCGAAGCCCGGGCGGTACGCCAGCCGGACCGGCGCGGCCGGCCTCGCCGGCTCGGCACAGGAGTGCGGCGGCGCGTCATCCGCGGAAATGAGCCGGCGGGCCAGCCGGAATTCCGGCGCCAGGAAGAGCGTGTCCCGCCGGGCGCCGTGGACCGGCCAGTCCTCGAAGCGCCAGCGCCCGGGCGCCTGCTCCAGGTTCCGGTCCGGCGGGGCACCCTCGCGCTCGAAGACCAGCAGCCGTGGTTCGTCCACGATCGGGCTGGGGGCGCCCCGCAACCAGTGGTTCCACCAGGCCACGGCGCGCGCGCGCCACTCGTAGTTGGGGCCGGGGGTGCCGTCGTCGGGCCAGTCATGCACCCACGGCCCGATCTCCACCTTCACCGTGCCCTTCAGGTACTCGAGGGCGCGGATCGGGGTGTCGCGGTAGCCATCCAGCAGGCCGCCGATGAAGTACGCGGGAATGGAGAGATCGTCGGGGCGGTAGCGGAGCCCGTTCTTCCGCCAGAAGGGGCCATCCACCGGCTGCTTCAGGTAGGTGAGCACCCACGGGTAGGCCTCGAAGCGGTCGCGGAAATAGGCGCTGTCGAGGGGGTACGCGGGAGTGCGGGGGAGCGCGTTCTCGTGGTCGATCTGCAGGATGTAGGGGTCGAGGTGCAGGGCCCCGTCGATGTAGTGCACGTCGTCGTGGAACAGGTCATCGGAGGCGTGGAGCGCCAGGATCGCCTTGAGCGCGGGCGGCTGCCGCAGGGCCACCTGGATGGCGTTGAATCCGCCCCAGGAGATGCCCCACATCCCCACGCTGCCGTTGGACGACGAGTCCCGCGCGAGCGCCGCGATCAGCGCCACGGCGTCGTCCAGTTCCTGCTCCGAGTACTCCCGCTCCGGCACCCGCCCCGCCGACCCGCCGGTGCCCCGGATATCCACCTTGACCAGCAGCAGCCCGCGCCGGGCGAAGTAGTCATACAGCGGGAAGTCGCGGGCGTAGAAGCTGTCGTCCTTGCGGTACGGCAGGAACTCGAGCAGCGCGGGGAATCGCTCACCGGCATGCTTCGGCACCGGGCGCCACCAGGTGGCGGCCAGGCGGGCGCCGTCCGGCAGGGTGATGAACCCGCGCTCGGTGCGGTAGTCGTACAGCGAATCGGCGGGGGCCGGGAACAGCGCCAGGGCGGCGAGCAGGAGGAGCATGGCGCCTCAGGGCGCGGCGGGCAGGTGGACCCTGAGCTCGGTGCGGCTGTAGCCGTCCACCGAGTCCCCCGGCTCCGGAAAAACGACCAGCGGATGCACGCTGCCGCTCCGGCGCACCAGGATCGGCGACGTGGAGCCGGCGGGCCCCTCCAGCAGCAGCGCCAGGGTGTCCTGCACCAGCCGCTGGTCCAGCAGCCGGAGCTGCCGCGAGGGCGCGCCCCTCGGCACCTCGGCCGGAGGGAGCAGCACCTCGTAGCCGGGGTCGTAATCGATGATGAACCGGGCCTCGTCGTCGAGCGGCACCCGGCACAGGAGCGTCAGGTCCCGTGCCGTGGCCTCGGGGGCCCCGCACGGCTCCGGGCGCATGGCGGTGGCGCGCCGCACCACCGCGCCGAGCGGCAGCCGCGGGGCGAACTCGAGGGTGAGCGGCCGGGTGCCGGCGGTGCGCCGCACCGTGACCTCGAGCCGGGTGGGGCCGCGCCGGAATTGCAGGCTGTAGCGGTTCTCCCCGGCGGGGGCGTTCTGCACCGCCAGCCGGTCCCACTCGATCGGGAGTTGCGGCGCCAGCCGCACGGTGCCGGCCGGGAGGTCCGGTTCCCAGCCGAGGAGTCCGCGCACCAGCACGGTCGGGATGAAGCTGGTGCCGAAGAACTGCTGCGCCACCGCGGTCTCGAGCGGCTCGTGCATCAGGCCGGCGTACACCTCCGGATTCCGCCCCAGCCCCCGGTCCCAGCCGCTCCGCACGATGCTCTGCAGCAGCTGGAAGCCGCTGGTCGGGTTCCGGTAGCGGTACTGGGCCAGCGCCGCGAAGCCGGTAACGAAGGGCCACACGGTGCCGTTGTTGTAGTGCAGCGGATCGAACAGCCGGCTGCCGCTGGAAAGGGACCGGGCTCCCCAGTCGGTGGTGAGCGATGCGCGGGCCTGGGCCTGGGCGGCCAGCATGCCGCGCTCTGCCTCGAACAGCCCGAAGCTCATGGCGGTGGCGGGCCAGGCCGTCAGCTCGGGGCGGACCTCCCCCCGTTCCAGCAGCGCAAAGGCATACATCTGTTCCGCGGGAAGCCAGAACCGCTCGCGCAGGGAGGCGAGGGCGCGGGCGTGGAGCTGGCGGGCCTGAACCGTGAGACTCGGCGGCTCGGCGGCTCGGCGGCTGGAGCGGGCGGGCTTCCGTTCCATCACCTCCGCCATCCGCGCCATCCGGTCCAGCGCCTCCACCCATACCGCGCTCAGGTAGATGTCGGACTCCACCCCGACGCCGAGGTCCCCCACCTCCACCGCGCCCAGGCCGCCCTTCGAGTTGAGCATCAGCCCGGTGGTCGAGTCGACGGTGCCGCGGCACCAGTCGAACGCCTTCCGGATGGCGGGCCAGACCCGGCGGATCGTCGTCGTGTCGCTGGTCGCCTTCCAGTAGTCGCCCCAGGCCAGCAGCCAGTAGGGAGTCGTGTCCGCGTGGTAGAAGGCGTAGGGGAAGTCCTCGAACCAGCGGATACGGCCGGCACTCTGCGAGATCTCGTGCGGGATCTTGCCGTCGGGGCGCTGGTACTTCACGAAGAACTCGAGCCCGTCGCGGGCCAGGTCGTACTGGCCCAGGGCCCCGATGCCGAGGGAGTTGATCGAGGCGTCGCCACCGAAGAACCAGCCGAAGCCGGGGCGGGCGCCGCGGGACTCGCTCTGCCCGTACCCCGCCACCAGGCCGCACCCCAGGTCGGGGTTGCAGACCATGGCCTCGTCCAGATTGAGCGCCGCCCAGCGCACCGCGAGATCGAACCGCGGGTCGGGCGACTCCACCGACAGCGAGCCGTCCAGCACCGCCTGCGCCGCCGCCACCCGCTCGGCGTAAAGCCGGGGGATCTCCGCCAGCACCCGGCGGTAGATCGCCTTGACCGTATCCCGCGGCGCGAGCGCCCCGGCGATGACGATCGGGATCCCCCGCACATGGAGGCTCGTCAGCCGCCCGGCGGGCTCTCCCGGGCGGGGCATCGGGGTGCGGGTGGGATCCCCCACCGCGATCCGCAGCTGGTTGGGGGCATCGGGGACGTCGTGCGCCGGCTGGTTGGTGGCGCTGGTGGTGAATGGACTGCCCACCAGCGCGCTCGCCTTCCGCTGGCTCTCCGAGAGCACGAAGGCCTTCTCGCCCTGGTCCCAGAAGACGTACTGGCCGCCGATGGCCCCGGGCCACGCCAGCTCCAGGTCGGAGACGAACTCGGCCAGGATCTCGATGGGGCGGACCGCGTCCACGTCCAGCAGCATGACGACCGCCGGCTCGTTGCGGGCCGCGAAGACCGTCTGCCGCACCGTGAAGGCGGGGTGGGTATAGGTGATCACCGGGCCGGCGGGGGTGATCGTCACCGCACGCGCCAGGGTCCGGGCCGGAATCGGCTCCTGAAAGAGCGGGGTCTGGAACCGGAGCTCGAAGTTGTGCAGCAGCTTGAGCGGCCAGGCCCAGACCTCGAAGCCGCCCAGCTCGCTCCCCATGGCCAGCGACCGCCGGCCGACGGCGCTCACGTAACTGCCGGGCCGCGCCGGGCCGTGCAGGTCCACCGCGCTCCGGCTGATCTCGACGGGGCGAAGGGCGGTCGAGTCGGGCGCCGCCTGGGCGGCGAGGGGGGCCAGCGGCAGCAACAGGCCGAGGGCCAGGCGGGAGGGCAGCGTGCGAGCCGGCATGGGAAGCCCCATTCAGGACTGCTTGGTGCGGATGCTCTCGAGTGCCTCGTGGTATCCCCGGTCAACATCCTCGCGTCGGGAAGCGCGGAAACCGGTTTCCCGGATCAGCCCGTCCTGCAGCGAGTAGATCCAGCCGTGGACCGTGACGGCGCCATGGGTGCGCCAGGCGTCCTGCAGCACCGTGGTGCGGCAGACGTTCCGGGCCTGCTCCAGGACGTTGAGTTCGCAGAGCCGGTCCTCGGCCCGGGTGCCGCCGGTGAGGCCGCCGAGGTGATCGTGGTGGTGCTCGGCGACATCCTGGACATTGCGCAGCCAGTTGTCGATCAGCCCGAACTGGCGCCGCTCCCAGGCCGCGCGCACCCCGCCGCACCCGTAGTGGCCGCAGACGATGACATGCTGCACCTTCAGCACCTCGACCGCGTACTGCAGCACCGAGAGGCAGTTGAGATCGGTGTGCACCACGACGTTGGCCACGTTCCGGTGCACGAACATCTCGCCCGGGTCGAGGCCGACGATCTCGTTGGCGGGGACGCGGCTGTCGGAACAGCCGATCCACAGCCACTTGGGGGCCTGCTGGTGCTGCAGCCGGGAGAAGAACTGGGGATCGGCAGCCAGCTTTCGCGCGGCCCAATCCCGATTATTCCGCAGCAGATCCTGGAGTTCAAGCATAGGCGTAAGCCCTTGTCGCATATCGTGTTATGATGCTGGCCCCAGCGTGGTGGCCGAAGGTCACGGGGCCGCCAGGGGGGCCGCACGCGGCCCGGGGCAGGCGCCCACTGTCCTGGCGCGGTCCGCGTGGCGCCCCGTCTTGCACTCATTCGGAAGAAGTGCATCTTACCAGCGATGGACCGTTGCGGGCAGTGATTGCCCGCGTCACCGGCGGCGGGTCTCGCGCCGCGGCAGACTGTGGAGGAAGCACCCATGGCCGAGCTGGACGATATGGAGATGAGCTGGACGGATTCGGGCTGGATGGATCCCGCGCCCGTGCCGATGGAGCCGGTCACCACCCCGCCGGCCGCTCCAGCCCCGGCGGCCGCGCCCGCAGCGATGCCAATGGCGGCGAAGAAGCCCGCCATGAAGAAGCCGGCCGCGAAGAAGGCTGCGGCGAAGAAGAAGCCGGCGAAGAAGGTGGCCAAGAAGAAGGCCGCCAAGAAGAAGCCAGCCAAGAAGAAGGCCGCAAAGAAGGTGGCCAAGAAGCGGCCCGCCCGGAAGGTCGCCAAGAAGAAGGCGGCCAAGAAGGTGGCCCGGAAGAAGGCGAAGCGGCCGGCCAAGAAGAGCGGCAAGAAAAAGAAGAAGAAGTGAGCCTGGTCCACCGAGCGCTCCGGATCCCCGGGGCGCTCGCGGTTTTGGGAGTGGCCCTCGTGACCGGGCTCCCGGCCCAGGCCGGGAGCCCGGATGCGGCGCTGGTCTACCGCCGCTTCGCGGCCCGGGTGGTCAAGATCCAGAGCATCGAGAAGCGCTCGGGAGCCAAGTCGGCGATCGGCTCCGGGTTCTTTGTCTCCGGCTCCGGGCACGTGGTGACCAACTACCACGTGGTCTCCGAGCTGATCAACCGGCCGGAGCGCTACCGGGCCGAACTGGTGGACGGCGGCGAGCGGAGCCGGACGGTGGAGGTCCTGGCGATCGACGTAGTGCATGACCTCGCGGTGCTCCAGGCCGAGCCCGCGGGCGATCCCTGGTTCGCGCTCGCCCCGGCCTCCCCCGACCGCGGCACCCGGCTCTACTCCATGGGCCACCCGCATGACCTCGGGCTTTCGATCGTCGAGGGGACCTACAACGGCCTGCTGGAACACACCCTCTACCCCAAGATTCACTTCACCGGGTCCATCAACCCGGGGATGAGCGGGGGCCCGACCGTCAGCGCGGAGGGCGTGGTGGTGGGGGTGAACGTCTCCACCGCCGGGGAGCAGGTGAGCTTCCTGGTGCCGGTGGACCGGGTGATCGCCCTCGTCGGCGAGGCCACGCGGCCCGGCTACGTCCGCCCCGACAGCCTGCTCCGGACCGTGGCGCAGCAGCTGCTGAGTTACCAGGACACCTACCTGGCGCGGCTGTTTGCCGACAGCACCCGGACGGTCACCCTGGGCGGCTACCAGGTGCCCACCGAACCGGCGCCGTTCTTCAAGTGCTGGGGGGACGCCTCACACAGCCGCACCCGTCCCTACGAGACCATCGAGCATCAGTGCTCCACCGACGACTACGTGTTCATCTCCGGGGAGCAGTGGTCCGGGGTGCTCACGCTGCAGCACACCGTCCTCTCCACCCGCGACCTCAACCGGTTCCGGTTCTACAGCCTCCTCACCAGCCAGTTCTCGGGAGACGGCTTCGAGTTCCAGGGCCGCGAAGTGGTCACCCCGCAGCGCTGCACCACGGGGAATGTCCGCCAGCCCGGCCTGGCGCTCACTACGGTATTCTGCACCCGGCGTTACCGGAAGCTGGACGGCCTGTACGATGTCTTCTTCAAGGCCGCCACCCTGGGTGACCCCTCCAGCGGCCTCATCACGACCCTCACCCTCTCCGGCGTGACCTTCGAGAATGCGCGCCGGGTGGTGGAGCGGTTCCTGGCGAGTCTGGGGAGGGCGCCGGAGTGATCGTCGAGATCCTTGACCGCCGCGGCACCGTCCGGCATCGGGTGCGGCTCGTCGCCTTCCCGGCGACGATTGGCCGGGGCTACGGCAACGATGTCATCCTCGATGATCGCTACGTGGATCCGCTCCACGCGCGGCTGGAGTGGGATGGGCACGGCGGCCTGGTACTGGTGGACCAGGGAAGCGTGAACCTGCTGCGAGACCCGGCCTCCGGACAGCGGACCCGCCAGCTGCCGGTGCGCTCAGGCGTGGAAGTCCGGCTGGGCCGGACCACGCTCCGCTTCCTGGACCCCGCCGCGACGCTCGAACCGGCGCTCCGCGATGGCGCCGTCGGCGAGGCGGACGGGCCGATAGCCCGCCCCCTCCTGATGGCCGCCGTTATCCTCGGAACCGGGGTGCTGCTGACGCTGAACTCCTGGCTCGGCAAGACCGACCGGACCCGGTTCTCCGAGCTGGCGGGCGAGGCGCTGATCGCGCTGCTGATGGTCATGGTCTGGGCCGGGGGATGGGCCCTGGTCAACCGGATCACCCAGCAGCGGTTCCGCTTTCCCGAGCACCTCACGATCCCCTGCGTGGTCCTGTCGGGATACATCGTGGCCAGCGCGGTGGAGGAGTGGCTCTCCTTCCTGGTACCGGAAGGGATCGCGTGGGGCACGCTGATCGCCGGAATCGGGCTGGCACTCACCGTCTGGGGGCTGGCCGCCCACCTGGCACGGGTGTCAACCCTCTCTCGGACGGCGCAGTGGCTCTGGAGCCTCACGGTGGTCGGCGCACTCACCGGCGTGGTGACCCTCGCGAACAGCGGGGACCAGCCGGAGTTTGCCGGGGCCAATTCGGCCAGCCAGCTCAAGCCGCTCCCGGCGCGCTGGATTCCGACCGTCACCCCGGCGGAGTTCCTGACCGAGGTGGACCAGCTCAAGGAGGACGTGGACCAGCTGAACGACCGGATGGCCGAACGGGACGCGGAGGCGGAGTAGCGCCCCGGACGCCTCAGTACCCCAGTCGCTTGGCGCGCTGCGCGGCCCCCTCGGCCGGCGCGCTGTCCCCCGCCGCCCAGGCGGCGTTTGCCAGCCCCCGCAGCGCCGCCCCCCGCCAGGCAAAGTCGTAGGTGAAGATCGCCCGGCACGATTCGAACCAGCCCACCGATTCGGCATAGCGTCCCGCGCGGGCCAGCGCCTCTCCCCGGAGCAGCCGGAGCCGGACCACACCGTGCTGCGGCATGTCAGGCGGGAGTCGCACCCGGTTCCGATCCAGTCGCTCCAGCTCCGCCAGCGCGGTCTCCGGCTGTCCCCGCGCCAGCGCCAGCTCCACCCCGAGGCTGAGCGCCAGTCCCGGCCCGCCGTGCGCCTCCGGCGCCGCCTCGAGTACCGCGACCGCCGCCTCTACCGCCGACGTGTCTCCCACCCGGAGCGCCAGCAGCCCACCGAGGAATGTGCGCAACAGCCGCTGCTGCTGCGCCACCGGGGCAAAGTGGATCACGCCGGGCGGGTACGGTTCCTCCCGTGCCGCCCCCAGCGCGGCGCGCGCGGCGAGTCGCTCTTCCCGCGAGGCGGTGACCCACGGCTGGCCGAGCAGCCAGGCGCGGGTCTCGAGGGCGGTGGCGTGGTCCAGCGCAGAGAGCTGGTCCAGGCGCCGCCGCGCCAGGGGCCAGTCTCCCCGCCCCACGGCGGCGTGCGCCAGGAGCCCGAGCGCGCCGGCGCGCGTGGGCCGCTGCCCTGCGGGTCCCGTCAGCGGGTCGAGCAGCGAGTCCAGCAGGGTGAACCGGTCGGTGTAGTTGCTCACCGCCCAGGCGGCAATGATTGATTCGGCGGCGTCGTGGCTGGCGATGCCTTCGAGCGCGTCCGCCATGTCCTCCCGCTCCCCCGACGCGATGGCGCGCAGCACGGTATAGGTGACGCGGCGCGGCGAGTTCGCGGGCGTGAGCGCGACCAGCGAATCCATGGCCGGCAGCAGGGTCGCGCGCTCGCCGCCGAGCAGCCGCAGCAGGACCAGGTGGCTGGCCGATTCGGCCTGTGGCCCCATGATGGCGGTGGCGCGGGCGAACGGCTCCACCGACTCATCCATCCCGCGGCCGCGGCGCGGGTTCCAGTGAAACAGCAATTCGCCGAGGTTGTACCAGGCCTCGGCGTCGTCGGGGTACTGCGCCACGATGTCGCGATAGTACCCTTCCGCCCGGTCCACCTCCCCGCGGACGTAGGCCAGGTGCGCCCGCATCAGCCGGGCATCGCGATCACCGAGGCGGCCCGCCAGCGCCACGGCGCGTTCGGCACCACGGTCATAGGCCACGCTGTCCCCCAGCCAGCCTCCCGCCACGCTCCAGCGATACCAGGCCAGCGCGAAGAGCGTGTCCACTTCGGTGGCCAGGGCGAACTGGGCGCGTGCCTCCCCGTAGTTGCCCTGCCGGAAGGCGCGCTCCCCCGCCAGGTAGGCGCGGAGCGCCTCCGGGGACTCGGTCTCCAGCGCCGCCACCCGGAGCAGCCGCTCGGCGGGGCGGGACCAGCGGCGGCCGAGCAGTTCCCGGGCGATGGCGTTCACCGCGCCGCCCAGGTCCGACTCGCTCGCCGCGCTCCGGGTCACGGTGGCGCGACGCTCGCCGTCCCGGTCGTGCAGCGCCACCGAGATTTCGATCCCGCTGCCCAGCCGCACCACCGTCCCCGTCAGGTACATCTGGGCCTGGAACCGCTCCGCCAGGGCCCGTGCCAGCGCCGGTTTCGGCGTGGGCACCGCGCCGCTCGAGTCCTCCGCCGCGAGGTGGGTCAGCAGCTGGGCGGGATCCACGACATGGAGGACGCCGAAGGCCTCGAGCCGGCTCCCCAGCAGGTCCACCATCCCCTCGTGCAGGTAGGCAAGGGAGCTGTCGCCGAGGATGGCGAAGGGAAGCACCAGCACCCGTTCGGGGCCGGCGACGGCGGGGCGGACCCACGGCCGCCAGAACAGGATGCCGAGCGCGGCGCAGCCGGCCAGCAGCAGGGGCGGCAACCAGCGCCGGCGACGGACGGGAGGCGCCGGCGGCGCAGCCGCGGGAGCCGCCTGGGGTGGCGCGGCCCGGTGGCCGGATACGCCGGGCAGGAACGCCGGCGGCAGGTCGGCGTCAAGAATCGCATCCCGGAGCTGGCGGGTCTCAGGTGAGGGCTCGAGTTCCAGCTCCCGGCTCAGCCGGCCGGCGAACTCCTCGTAGGCCCGGGCGGCGCCGGTGCGGTCCCCGAGGGCACCCAGACGGGCGAGCAGGTCGCGGACCAGCGCCTCGTCGAGGGGGTCGTGGCCCAGCGCCCGGCGGCTCCATGCAACCGCGGCAGCCGGATCTCCGCCGGCGGCCGCCGCCTCAGCCAGCCGGGATGCCGCCTGACAAGCCTCTCGTCGGAGGGCGGTCCGGGTCTCGTCCAGCCACTGGCCGAATTCGGGGGCGTCCCCGAGATGGAATCCCGGGAGGAAATCCCCGGTGTACGCCAGCTCCATGCCGGTCCAGTCCTGCGCCGCGGCCGCTTCAAGGAAGCGGGTCACGTCTGCCGCGAGGTGCGCCGGATCGAGCCCCACCTCTTCCGTGCCCCGGGCCACCAGCGCCTCCGCCCCCAGCGCCCGCCGGATGACGTGCAGCGCCTGCGACAGCGCCGCACGCCCCCGTCCGTCCTCCAGGTCGGGCCAGAACAGGAGCAGCAGCCGATCGCGACGAACCAGCACCCCGGGCCGGTGGGCGGCCAGGAATGCCAGGAGCGCCATGCGTCGCGGCTGCTGGAGCAGGGCGTCAACCGCACGGCCATCCGGACCCCTGAGATCGAGGGCGCCGAAGGTCTGGAGCTGGTGCATCCTGGGCGGTGAGACCTGGGTGAGAGGGGGGTGAGCCCGCAGGTGCAAGGTACCGCGCAGGTCGGCACCCCACAAATCGTGGCGCTGGCCTATCCCCCGATGGCGCAGGGAGTTGCCCCGGTCATCCGGACCGGGGTCCCGAGCCATCCCCTCCCGGAGACTCGCTCATGCGTCGCCCCATCCCGCTCCTCGTCCTGCTGGCTACCGTCGTCGCCTGTTCCAGTTCCTCCGGCCCGAACAACGGCGGGGGCGGCGGGGGCGGGAACAGCGCCCTGACCGTGAGCAGCGCGACGCCCAGCAACGGCAACGGCGCGCTTACCGGCATCACGATCATCGTGGACACCAACTCGGCGGTGAGCCAGGGTCCGGCGGTGCTGGTGGTGATCACCGGGTCGGTGGGCAGCATCCAGCATTCGATCTCCCTCAACATCCTCAAGTCCGACGCCAGCATCCCGAACCTGGAGCACTCCTGGGGCACCGACCTGAACGCGCCGGACGGCTTCACCCTGTGTGATGCGGGCGGCATGGTCGGATCCCCGTGTGATCCGGCGAAGGGTGTCGCCGACCTGGCGCTGGGAACGATTACGTTTACGGCGCTGCCGCTGACCGCCGCCCTGGCCGACGGCGACCTCTCCACCCTCGACGGCACCATCGAGTACTGACCCTCACCCGGGCACCTGAAAGGAAGACCCCCCATGTCCAGACGCCTGCTGGTCCCCACCTGCCTGTTGCTGCTCGGCCTCGCGCCGGAGCGCCTGACTGCGCAGAGCTACGCAGTCCAGGTCTGGGACCAGCTGCAGGAGCACTGGAAGACCATCTCCAAGAACGACGACGACTGGTACCTGCAGAACTACCTGATGGGGCGTCTCAACAAGGGCGGGACCGACAGCTGGACGTTCTACTTCGACAAGGGGAAGAGCTACATCATCACCGGCGCCTGCGACAACGACTGCAGCAACGTTGACCTGGTGATCAAGGATGCCGACGGCAACACGGTGGACAAGGACCGGAAGGACGATGATACCCCGGTGCTGAGCCTGCAGCCGGAAAAGGCGGGACGGTACACCATCAATGTCGAGATGGCGGCCTGCAAGGAAGAGCCCTGCTACTTCGGGCTGGGGATCTTCCTCAAGTAGCGCCGGTCATCCCAGCGCCACCGCGCACTGGATCAGGCCGATGTGGGTGAATGCCTGGGGGAAGTTGCCGAGAAATTCGCCGGACAGGGGATCGATCTCCTCGGAGTAGAGGCCGAGATGGTTGGCGTAGCCGAGCATGCGGTGGAAGATCCGCTCGGCCTGCGGCCGGTCCCCGATCCGGCAGAGGGCCTCCGCCAGCCAGAAGGTGCAGATGGAGAACGCCCCCTCCTCGCCGTCGAGGCCGTCGGGGGTGAGGTAGCGGAAGACCAGTTCGCCGTCGGGGGTGGTGAGGTCGCGCTGGATGGCCCGCACGGTGGAGATCACGCGCGGGTCGTCCCAGGGCAGGAAGCCCATCATGGGGATGGTCAGCGCCGCCGCATCGAGCGTGTCGGGATGGTCGTAGGCCTGGATGAACGCCCCGCGGGCCGGGTTCCAGCCGCGCTCGAGGATCTCGGCCCGGACGGCGTCGCGGGCCGCGGTCCAGGCGGGGAGGTCCGCCGGCAGTGAGAGGTCGGTGGCGATCCGGATGCCGCGATCGAGCGCCACCCAGTTCATCACCTTGCTGAAGACGTAGTGCCGGGTCTCGCCGCGGACCTCCCAGATGCTGGAGTCGGGGCGGTCCCAGTGATGGCTCACCCAGTCCACCAGCGGCCGCAGGGTGCGCCAGACCCCCTCGCTCATCGGGTGCTCCCGGCGCCAGGCGTCCGCGGCGGCGAGCACCTCACCGTAGACATCGAGCTGCAGCTGGTCCACCGCCCCATTCCCCACCCGCACCGGGCGGCTGCCGCGGTAGCCGCTCAGGTGTTCCAGTTGCCGCTCCTCCAGGTCCCGCCGCCCGTTCACCGTGTACATGATCTGCAGGTGGCCGCCCCCCTCGTTCCGGCAGACCCGGCGGAGGAAGCGCATGAAGGCGTCGGCCTCGGCGCCGTGCCCCACACTCTGCAGCGCGGTGAGGGTGAACACCGCGTCGCGCAGCCAGACGAAGCGATAGTCCCAATTCCGGATGCCTCCGAGGGTCTCGGGCAGGGAGGTCGTCGGGGCGGCGATGACCGCGCCGGTCTCGCAGTCGGTGAGCAGCTTGAGGGTGAGCGCCGACCGCTCCACCGCGTCGCGCCAGGGGCCGGCATACCGGACCTTCGAGCTCCAGCGCAGCCAGAAGGCGGTGGTTTCCTCGAGCTTCCGCTGGCTCTCGTAGCGGTCCACCGGGTGGACGTCGTCGTCATCGTGACGCAGCACCAGCCAGCGGGTGTCGCCGGCCGGAAGGGTGAAGCCGGTCTCCGCCGCCCCCTGCTCGATGCGCCACTCGAACGGCCGGGCGCTGGCCAGGGTCAGGACCTGCTCGGTACGATCGCTGGCAAAGAGTCCTTCGCCGATCGCCTCGAGGCGGGTGCTGCGCGCCCCGTACTCGAACCGGGGCATGAAGCGCACCCGCATCGGCATCTCCCCCCGGAGCCCGTGCACCCGGCGGTGGATCTCCCGGTGATTCCCCGCGGGGCGCCCCTCGGCGGTGACCGGCATGAAGTCGGTCAGGACCGCCTCGGCGGTCGCGGTGCGAAAGGTGGTCTCCAGGATGTTGGTGCCGGTGAGGTAGCGCTGGACGGCGGCGTACGGCTCGGCGGGCTGGATCAGCCAGGTCCCGCCGCGCTGGGGGTCGAGCAGCGCGGCGAAGACGCTGCCGCTGTCGAACCGGGGCAGGCAGCACCAGTCGATCCCCCCATGCCGGCCCACCAGCGCGGCGCTCTGCATGTCGCCGATGAGGCCGTAGTCGGAGATGGTGGGTTGGTCGGTCATCCTTCAGCCCCTCGCCGGGGGGCCCGGCGCGCGCCCAAGCCGGCACGGGCGGGCACAAGGCCCGCCCGTACGGCGGCGGCGCGCGCCCGGGCGAGGCGGCTGAGCCAGGCGGCGAAGGTGGCGGGGTTCCGGGTAGCGAAGGCGGCCCCGGGCACCCGGCGACCGATGGCGATGGTCACCGCTCCCGGCGTGAGCGCGCGGAAGGCGTCCTGGTCGGTGGTGTCGTCGCCGGCGTAGAGCACGGCATCCTTCCTTCCGCGCCGGAGCCATCGGCGCACCGCGGCGCCCTTGTTCACCCCCGGGAGCTGGGCGTCCAGCACCCGGTTGCCATGCAGCACCCGGAGCCCCATCCGGCGGAGGAGCGCGGCGACCTCTCCCACCGTCCGGTGACCATGCCCCCCCGGCAGCCGGAGGTGGATGGCCAGGGACCGGTCCTTGCGCTCCAGCCAGATCCCGCGCCGGCCGGCGAGGAATCGTTTCACCGCCCGTGCCGCCCGCTGCAACCGGACCCGGTCGGCGGGGAGCCAGGGCTGGAGCCGGCCGCCTTCGAGGAGCCGCGCGCCGTGATCGCCGAGAATGGCGTCCACCGGCGTGCCGCTGATGCGGGCCACGGCCCGGGCCGAACGGCCCGAGACCAGGACCACCTCGGCTCCGGTCCGCCGGAGCGCGGCGATCGTGCGCCGGGTGGCGGCGGGAACGCGCGCGCGCTCGGGATTCTCCCCCAGCGGCGCCAGCGTGCCGTCGAGGTCAAAGAAGAGCAGCGGCCGCTCGGCCCGGACCAGGGCCTGGAACGCCCGCCGCGCCGCCGGCCCCCGCCCGAGGGGATGGCTCACGTGCGCGGCCGGAGGCGATCCACCTCCGCAAAGATATCGCCCATCCAGTCATGGATGGTGTGACGCTCCACCCGGTGGTGCAGCGCCATGCTGCGCCGCTCCCGCTCCTCCGCGGGCAGGGTCAGGGCGCGGTACAGCGCCTCGGCGGTGGCGCCGACGTCGTAGGGATTGATGAGCAATGCCTCCTTGAGCTGCCGCGCCGCGCCGGCAAACCGGGACAGCACCAGGATCCCCATCCGGCCCTGCTGGCAGGCGACATACTCCTTGGCCACCAGGTTCATCCCGTCCTGCAGCGGCGAGACGATGCAGACGTCGGCGGCGCGATAGTACGCCGTCAGGGTGGCCTGGTCGAGGCTCTCCCGCACCAGCTCCACCGGGAGCCAGCCGTCCCGCCCAAAGCGGGCATTGACCTCCGCCGCGATGTCCGCGACCTCCTGCTCGAAGGCGGAGTACTCCGGGACGTCGGTGCGGGTGGGGACGCCGACTTGCAGCAGCGTCACCCGGCCGTGCAGCTCGGGGTGCTCTGCCAGCAGCCGGGCGAAGGCGGCGAAGCGGCGCGGGATGCCCTTGGTGTAGTCCACCCGGTCCACGCCGAGCAGCAGCTGGCCGCCGGCCGGCACCATGCGGCGGCGGAGCTCACGGGCGTGGGCTTCGGTCTCTGGGGCTCGGGCCTGGGCGGCGAAGGTGGCGACGTCGATGGAGATGGGGAACTCGCGCACGTGGGTGCGGCGGCCGCGGTAGCGGACCAGGCCCCGGGCGGGCTCCACCACCGCGTCCCGGAACATCCGGCGGGCGCTGTCGAGGAAGTTGCGCACGTCGAGCCCGGTCTGGAACCCGAGGAGATGGTTGCCCAGGAGTCCGCGCACCAGGGCGCGCGCGTTCGGCAGCACCCGGAGGATGTCCGGCGCCGGCCAGGGGATGTGCCAGAACTGGTGCACGAACAGGTGCCGCACCCGGCGCAGGACGCCCGGCACCAGCGCCAGGTGGTAGTCCTGCACCCAGCAGGTGGCGGGCCGGCCCTTCGCCTCCGCGATCGCGGCGGCGGCGAACCGCTCGTTCACCCGCCGGTAGGCGAGCCAGCTGGCCGCGTCATACACGAAGCGGGGCAACTGCGCGTGGCACAGGGGCCAGAGGGCGCGGTTGGCGGTCTCGAGGTAGTAGCCCACGACCTCCTCCGCGCTGAGCCGCATGCGGCGGAGGCGATAGCTGGGGGCTTCCGGCGGCAGGCCGATGGTGTCGCCGATGTCGGTGACGTCGAAATCGGCGCTGCCGTGGCCCCACGCGATCCAGGTGCCTCCGGCGGCCGCCATGACCGGCTGCAGCGCGCTGGTCAGGCCGCCGGCGGGCCGGGACACGAGCACCTCGCCACCCGGGCCGCGCTGGTGGACATACGGCTCGCGGTTGCTGAGCAGGATCAGGGGCGTGGCGGGCGCCCGGGACAGCCAGCGAAGGATCGCCATGGTCGCAGGGTAGCCCCGGCGGGGGCGCGGGGGGAAGCCCCCGGCTCAACTTGCGTCCCCCCTGCGGCGGGGCCACGTTTCGGGCATTCACGCTTCATCACACGTCGGAGGATCCGGATGACGGCTCGGCGGCTCGGCGGCTCGACGGCTCGGGTGCTGCTCGCGGCCCTGGCACTGCTCCAGGCGTGCACCCCGAAGCCCAAGGACCGGATCGCCCTCGTCGGCGGCAACGTCATCAGCGGCGCCGGCGACCCGGTGCTCCGCGACGCGGTCATCGTGGTCCACCAGGGGCGGATCGAGACGGTCGCCCCGCGCGAGGGGTTCGAGATCCCCTCCACCGCGGAGGAAGTGGACGTGACCGGGTCCTGGATCCTGCCCGGCCTGGTGGACGGCCATGCCCACATCGAGCGCTGGGCGCTGAGCCGCTATGTGATCGCGGGCGTCACCACGGTGCGCGATGTCCACGGCGAGCAGGACTCGATCCTGGCGTTGCGGGAGGAGGCGAACCTCGGCGGCCTGGTCGCGCCCCGGGTATACAGCGCCGGTGCCATGATTGACGGCCCGCCCGCCACCTATCCGTCGGCCACCGAGGTGGCCACCCCCGACTCCGCCCGCCGCGCGGTGGACTCCCGCGCGGTGGCCGACGTGGACTACATCAAGACCTACATTCACGTCACCCCCGCGCTGTTCCGGCCGCTGATCGACGAGGCCAACACCTTCAGCATCAAGGTCACCGCGCACCTCGGCCTCACCGATGCGCTCACCGCCAGCCAGCTGGGCGTCGCGGCGATCGAGCACCTGAGCGGCGTCCCCGAAGCCGCCAGCCCCAAGCCGGACAAGTTCTACGCCGAGCACCGGGCGGGCTTCTTCCGGGGGTGGACCTACTTCGAGAAGAGCTGGGCCACGCTGGACAGCGCTGCGCTGGCGCGGGTGGCCCAGACCCTCGCGGAGCGGAAGGTCGTCCTCATCCCGACCCTGGTGCTGCACGAGACCTTCAGCCGCCTCGACGATCCCGCCATCCTCAGCCACCCCGACCTGCGCACCATCCCCGATGACCAGCTGCAGCGCTGGAACCTGCCGGAGATGATTGCCCGGGCGGGGTGGACGGCGAACGACTACCCCGCGTTCCGCGCCTCGCGGGCCAACCAGGACCTCTTCCTGCGGGAGTTCCGCGCCGCCGGCGGGCGCATCGTGGCCGGCACCGACGCCATCAACCAGATGCTGGTCCCGGGGTGGAGCCTGCACACCGAACTGGAGCTGCTGGTCGCGGCCGGCCTCACGCCGCAGGACGCCATCGAGACCGCCACCCGCAATGCCGCGCAGCTGCTCGGGGCCGATTCCCTGGGCGTGATCCAGCCGGGCAAGGTGGCCGACCTCATGATCCTGGGATCCAACCCCCTCACCGACATCCGCAACACCCGGACGGTGCAGCGGGTCATGGTCCGCGGCCAGCTCTACAACGCCGACTCGCTCAAGGCCGGCCTCTAGCCGATGGCCTTCGGCCGGGTGGTGCTCGGGTTCGTCGCGGTCGGGGTGTTCTTCCTGGCGTGGAACCAGGCGGGGCGCCGGCTGGGATCGGGCGGGGAGCCGGCGGCCGTCCCTGCGGCCGGGGCGCCCTGGCCTGCGCTGCTGGTGGAGGCCGGGCTGCTGACGCTCTTCGCCGGACTCTGGTTCGGGAGTCTCGGCAGCGGCGGAGCGGTGCTGCTGTTCCTGATCGTGGGGCTGCTGATGGAGGTGCCGGCCCGGATCCGGGGGCAGTCGCTCCGGGCGGTCGCGGTCAAGCCGATGATCGGCGGGGTGCTCCGGATCCTGGTGGCGGGGGTGCTGCTGGGGCTCGTGCTGGGGTAAGCGGCGCGGCCGCCCGGGTCCTAGTCCGCAGGCCTGCTGCTTCTGCCTGGCACCCCTACCCCACTGCCCGCCATACCCACCAGGCCCCCACGACCATCCCCGATACCCCCACCCCCTGCATGATCCGCCGGCCCAGCGGTACCGAGCGTGCCGCGGCCCGGCGCATCGCATAGGCCGCCACCACCGCGTAGATCGTCATGCCCGCCGTCACCCCGGCGCCGAACGCGGCGAGGTACAGCAGGCCGAGATCCACCCGGTGGATCAGGGTGACAGGCAGCAGCGCCACCACCGCGCCGGTCCCGGCCAGGCCGTGCATGAGCCCCACCGCGGTGATCCCGTGCCCGCGGTGATGATGCCCATGCGCGTGGTGGGACTCGTCGTCATGATGATGCCGGGCGGCGGCCGGGTGCTCGGCATCGTGCGGGTGACCGTGGGACGGGGCCGCCGGATGCACGTGCAGGTGGGCGTGGTCCCCGTGTTCCGCCGGGGGGTGCAGGTGTAACTTCCGGCTCGAGACGAAGGCCCAGAGCCCCAGCAGGAAGAGCATCACCCCGACGATGCCCTCACCGATCGCGTCATACCGGGCCGGCCAGCGCAGCCCGGTCACCAGCAGCACCGCGCCGAGCACGATCACCGCCGCCGAGTGCCCCAGCCCCCAGCGGAATCCGAAGCGCGCCGCGTGCGCCGCGGAGGGCTTCCCCGCGACGAACGTGGTGACCGCAATCATGTGGTCGACCTCCAGCGCGTGGAGGAAGCCGAGCATGAGGGCGGTGACGATGGGAACGAAGGTGGACAGCATGGAGGAGGGAATATGACCGGCACCCCGATGGATCAGAAGCCCCGCATCCGCCTCACGACGCTCTCCCACGGCGCGGGTTGAGCCTGCAAGCTCGGCTCTGCCGAGTTGGCGCAGGTGCTGCGCCGTCTGCCCGCGATCGGGGATCCCAACATCCTCGTGGACGCGGCCACCCGGGATGATGCCGCGGTCTATCGCCTGAGCGAGAGCCGCGCCCTGGTGGCCACGGTGGACTTCTTCACGCCCATCGTGGACGACGCACGCACCTGGGGGCGGATCGCCGCCGCCAACGCGCTGAGTGACCTCTACGCGATGGGCGCGACACCGCTCTGCGCCCTGAGCCTGGTGGGCTGGCCCCGGGAGCAGCTCCCGCTGGAGCTGCTGGGCGAAGTGCTGGAGGGCCTGGGGGAGGTCGCCCTGGAGGCCGGGTGCCCCATCGTGGGGGGCCACTCGATCGACGCGCTCGAGCCTCACGTCGGGCTGGTGGCGCTGGGGGAGGCGCATCCCGACCGGCTGCTCACCAATACCCGCGGCCGTCCGGGCGACCGGCTGGTCCTCACCAAGCCGCTCGGCACCGGCATCCTGAGCACCGCGCTCAAGCGGGAGCTGATCCAGGAACACGAGATGGCGGAGGCCATCCTGACCATGACCACGCTCAACGCCGGCGCCATGCGCGCCGCGCTGGCCCACGGCGTCGCCGCGGCCACCGACGTGACCGGCTTCGGCCTGCTGGGCCATCTCGCGAACGTGGTGGCCGGGAGCGGAGTCGGCGCGGAGTTGTGGCTGGACCGGATTCCCCTGCTGCCCCGGGTGCGGGAGTTCGCGGCCCGCGGCGTGGTGCCCGGCGGCTCGCAGCGGAACCTCCAGGCGGCGGCGGGTGTGGCGTGGGAGGACGGGATACCGCAGGAGGATCGCCTGCTCCTGGCCGACGCCCAGACCTCCGGCGGGCTGCTGCTGGCGGTGGCACCCGCCCGGCTGGCGGCCCTCCGCGCGGCGCTCGCCGCCGAAGGCACCCTGGCCTCCAGCGAAATCGGGACGCTCACCGCCGAAGCCGGCGCGGTGCGGGTCCGGAGGGGCGTGCCCTGATGCGCTGGTCGCCGGAACGGCTGGACCAGCTGGAGCGCGCGGTGCGGGACGGGCGGCGCGTCGTGGTGTCCCGCCGGGGCACGGAGTACATCGTGATCGCGGTGCGCCTGGCAACCGAGCGTTCCCGGGACGCCTTCATCGGCCGGCTGCCGATGACCGGCGATGAAGTCGTCTTTGTGCTGGACGAGCTGGAGGCGTTTCAGGTCGTCTGATCCCCCTCCCCTCCTTGACACCCCCGGTCCGGACCCCCACCCTCAGGCCCTGTTCACTTACCTCCGCGTGGGATTTGATGGCTCCCCCCAGGCCCCGGTGGCGCTGGCGCCGGCGATGCGCATCGGGCAGCGGGTCCGCTCGCG
>JAEUJI010000109.1 GCA_016794805.1 Gemmatimonadota bacterium | reverse complement strand
CGCATCGGCCTTGTCGAGCGTGAAGTCATTGGCCTCGCCCGGACGCAGCCGGTGCGCCAGCCGCATGGCCTCCTCGGAGCGGTTCATCGCGTCCGGAATCTGGTCGGCCTCCACCATCTTGATCGAGACCGTGGTGGTCTTCCGGCGGCCGTACATGCTCTCGAAGGTGCTGAGCGGGATCAGCGCGAAGCCGTCGAACGACTGGCCCAGCACCCGTCCCTTCTTGGCCGTCACCGCCTTCACCCGCACCTCGCGGCCGGCGATGCGGACCGACCGCCCCACCGCCCGTCCCGCGGTGCCGAACAGCTTCTCCGCCACGTCGTATCCCAGCACCGCCACCAGCCGGCGGGTCACGACGTCATTGTCCACCAGCGGATCCCCAGCCTCGAAGCGGTAGTCCTGCACCAGCTGATAGGGCGGGGTCACCCCAACGATGACCACCCCCCCGACCGTCCGGTTCCGGTAGGTCACGTCGCTGGTCGGGGCGGGCCAGCCGGACTGGATGGAGATGGCCAGCGCCTCCGGGACGGCCTGCCGGACGGCCTCGGCGTCCTCCTTGGTCAGGAGCGGCCGCTTGGCGATCTGCCGGATCTCTTCATCCGTCAGGAGGCCCATCGCAATGGGGGTGCGGCGGACCTGGAAGACGTTGGTGCCGATGACCGCCCCCGTGATGTTCTCCTTCACGTAGGCGTTCATTCCCTGGATCACGGCCACCACCGCCACCAGGAAGGCCACCGAGACGATGATACCGAGCAGGGTGAAGAAGGAACGGAGTTTGGCGCTGAAGATGGACTGGACAGCCAGGCGAAAGGCTTCGGCGAGCGGCATCCGGGGAATCTAAGGGGAGCGGGAAGGAAGCGAACGGAGAACGGGGAGCGGGTCCCACCATTCCCTGTTCCCCGTTCCCTGTTCTCCCGTTTCCCTGTTCTCCCGTCCCCCTACTCGTACCGGAGCGCCTCCACCGGATCGAGCCGGCTGGCCTTGTTGGCGGGGTACAGCCCGAAGAGGATTCCGGTCACGGTGGCGGCCACCAGGGCCAGCTCCACCGACCAGAGCGGGATCGCCGCGGGGATCGGGGTGAATTTGTTGATGGCCAGCGCGATCAGCCCGCCCAGGGCCATGCCCGCGATCCCGCCGACGAGGGTGAGGGTCGTCGCCTCGACCAGGAACTGGAACATGATCTCGCGCCGGGTGGCGCCCAGCGCCTTGCGGACGCCGATCTCGCGGGTGCGCTCGGTCACCGAGATCATCATGATGGCGATGACCCCGACGCCCCCGACCATCAGCCCCACCATCGAGAGCACGATCATGACCAGGAAGAAGCCCTGGGTCACGCTGTTGAAGCTGTCCAGCAGCTTGTCCTGGCTGACCAGGGAGAAGTTGTTCTCCTGGGTCGGCTTCAGGCCGCGGTAGGCGCGAAGCGCGGCCGTGACCCGGTCCTGGGCCTCGGCGACGGTGAGTTCCGGCTCCGGCATCACCGCGAACATCAGCCAGCCCTTCCAGTAGTCCGCCACCTTGGTGAACGTCGAGTGGGGGATGAACACGGTGGGGGACTTGTTGTCGCCGAAGAGGCTGGATGGTTCGCTGTAGACACCGATCACGTCGAAGGGCTCGCCGAAGACCTTGATCCGGCGGCCGATCGGGTCCCGGCCGGCAAAGAGCTGTTCGCCCAGGTGGTCGTTGATGACGGCCACCCGCGCGCTGGCCGCGTGCTCGATGGCGGTGTAGTTCCGCCCCGCGATGATGGTCCCGCCCTGGGTGAGGATCCAGTCGGGGCCAAAGCCCTGGACGTTGACGCTGCTCAGGTTGGTGCCGCCTGCGCCCACCGGGCCGGCGGAATTCTCCTGCCAGGTGACGCTCCGGATCCCCGGCAGCGCGCGCAGCATCTGCGCCTCCTCGACCGAGAGCCACGGGTTGCGCCGCCAGGGGGACATCTCGTCCGAGCCGTCGCTGATGTTGAGCCCGCCCTGGAAGAACCGGAAGACGAAGAAGGTCTTGGGGCCGAGGGTCTCGATCTGGGCCGCGACCGAGCGGTTGATCCCGGTGATCGCGGCCGCCATGGCGATCACGACCATCACGCCGATCGCGACCCCGAGGATGGTCAGGGCGGCGCGGACCTTGTTGGCGCGAAGGGAATCGAGGGCGATCCCGATGCCTTCGAAGACGCGACTGAGCGACAGCATGGGGCCGCCTACTCCGCCCGGAGGGCGGTGATGGGGTCGAGCTTGGAGGCGCGGCTGGCCGGATAGACGCCGGCCACCATGCCGACCAGCACACCAAGGGCCACGGCCAGCCCGATGGACCAGGGGGCCACCGCGGCGGGGAGCGGGGTCAGGGCGCGCACCAGGAATGCCAGCCCGATGCCGGTGCCGATCCCGAGGGCGGCGCCGACGGTGGAGAGGGTGGCGCTCTCGATGATGAACTGCGCCAGGATGTCCCGGCGCTTGGCGCCCAGCGCCTTCCGGATGCCGATCTCCCGGGTGCGCTCGGCCACCGCCATGAGCATGATGTTCATGATCACGATCCCGCCGACCACGAGCGAGATCGCCACCAGGCCCGGCAGGGCGGTGAACAGCACCGTCGAGATCTTCTTCCACCCCTCGAGCGCCCCGGAGGCGTTCTGCAGGTCGAAGTTGTTCTCCTCCGAGGGCTTGAGGCCGCGCCGGGTGCGCATCAGCGCCTCGGTCTCCGCCATGGCGGTGAGCATCAGGTCGGGATTCGGGGCCTTGATCTGCAGTTCATCCAGGATATTGAGCGGGCAGATGTGGCGCCGGGCCGGCGCCCGGAACGGCATCACCGCGAACTTGTCCAGGGAGATCCCGAACAGCGTCCCCCGCCGCTCGGCCACCCCGATGACCCGGTAGGGCAGGCCCCGGATGGTGACCTCCTTGCCCAGCGGGTCGAGCCCCTCGAACAGCTTCTCCCCGATTTCGCTGCCCAGCACCAGCACCGGCGCCCCGACCCGGACTTCCTGGGGGGTGAAGATCCGGCCGCTCGCGATCCCGATGTTCTTGATTTCGAAATAGGACGGCTCGGTGCCCTGGAGGTCGATGTCCTTGGCCACCTTGCCGTTGTAGTTCAGGGTCATGCGGTCGGCGCAGTACCGGGCGATGAGCGCCGGCGTGTGCAGCCGTTCTGCCACGTAGTCGGCATCGTCGTAGGAGATCCGCGGCCGGCGCTGCCAGGCGCGCCAGGTCTCCTCGGTGACGTTGCCGGTGTTGATCCCCGGCTGCCGCCGCAGGGTGAAGGTGTTGAGGCCGATCAGCCGGTTGGCGAACTGATCCTCCATGTACACGTTCATCCCCTGCACGATGGACACCACCGCGATGAGGAAGGTCACCCCGATCAGCACCCCGATCAGCGAGAAGAAGCTCTTGAGCTTCTGCGCCGCGATGGTGCGGAGCGCCATCCGGACCGCCTCGAAGACGGGCATGCTAGGCGGCCACCTGGGTGTTCCGGGTGTCGGAGTCGAGACGGCCGTCCCGCAGCACCACCACTCGCTCGGCGTGGGCCGCGATGCTCGGCTCGTGGGTCACCACCACGATGGTCTGCCCCTGGCGGTGCAGCTCGGCGAAGACCCGCATGATCTCCTCGCTGGTGGTGCTGTCGAGGTTGCCGGTCGGTTCGTCGGCCAGCAGCAGGGAGGGGCGGTTCACCAGCGCCCGGGCGATGGCCACCCGCTGGCGCTGGCCCCCGGACAGCTCGTTGGGGCGGTGGTGCATCCGGTTCTCCAGCCCCACGCGGGTCAGCGCCTCCTCCGCCCGCTGCCGCCGCTCCCGCGCCGAGGTGCCGGCGTAGACCAGCGGCAGCTCCACGTTGTGCAGCGCAGTGGCCCGGGGCAGCAGGTTGAAGGTCTGGAACACGAAACCGATTTCCTTGTTCCGCACCCGCGCCAGGGCGTCGTCGGTCAGGCGGGAGACCTCCTGCCCGTTCAGCCAGTAGCTGCCGCCGCTCGGCGTGTCGAGACAGCCCATCAGGTTCATGAAGGTGGACTTCCCCGATCCCGACGGGCCCATGATGGCCACGTACTCGTTGCGCCGGATGGTGAGCGTCAGCCCGCGGAGCGCCTGCACCCGCTCGGCGCCCATCAGGTACTCGCGGGCCAGCTCCTCGACGTGGATGACCCGATCGCTCATGACGGCTTCCCCTTCGTGGTGTCCGGGGCGGAGCTGCGCACCCGGGTGCTGTCCTTGAGGTCCCGGATCGCCTGGTAGGTGCCGGCCACGATGGTCTCGCCTGCCTTTACCCCCTCCACCACCTCGAAGTACTCGTCGCCCGCGATCCCGACCTTCACCGGCCGGAACATGGCCACGCCGTCGTTCACCACGAACACCCCTTCGACGTCCTTCTTCTGCTTGCCGGCGGCGGTGGTGTCGGTCTTCTCGGGGGCCGCCTCGTTGGGCACCTTCTGGTGCTCCCGGACGGTCAGCGCGATGATCGGGATGCTCAGCACGCCGCGCCGGGTCTCGGTCACGATGCGCGCGGTGCAGGAGAGGTCCGGACGGATGTCCTTCGGCGGATGTTGCAGCGTCACCTCGACGTCGAAGTCCACCGCCCGGTCGTTGGAGCCGGAGGCGGTCGAGGTGGAGGTCAGCTGGGCGCTGTTGCTGATCTTGGTCACCCGCCCGACGAAGGTGGTGTCGGGAAAGGCGTCAATCGCGATCTCGACCGAGTCCCCCTCGGACAGCCGCACCACGTCGGTCTCGTCCACCTGCACCTTGGCCAGGATCACCGACAGGTCGGCGATCGTCATGAGCAGGCCCACGTCCCGGGAGAAGGTGCCGATCACGGCGACCTCACCCTCCTCCACCGCCAGCCGGGTGACCCGGCCGGTGATGGGGGCGATGATGCGGGTCTTGGCCAGGTTGTCCCGGGCCTCCTGCAGGCCGGCCCGGGCCTGGTCGACCGTCGCCTGGCTGGCCTTGGTGTTGGCCAGGGAGACGTCGTAGGCCGTCTGGGCCTGTTCGACCGACTCGTCGGTGATCAGGCTCGAGTTGGTCTTCTTGAGCTCCAGCGCCCGGTCCAGCGCCCGCTTGGCCTGGTCCTGGTTCGCCCGGGCCCGGATCAGGTCGCTCTGGGCGGAGGCCACCAGCGCCTCGGCGCGGCTCACCGCGGACTGGTAGATCGCCGGGTCGATCTGGAGCAGGAAGTCCCCCTTCCGGACCAGGTCGCCTTCCTTGACCGCGATCCGGGTGATCCGCCCCTGCACATCGGACAGGACGTCCACCTTGGTGTCCGGCTCGATCTTGCCGCTGGCCGTCACCACCGAGACCAGGTCCCGGGAGCCCACCGGCTCCAGGCGGACCTCGACCGCCTTGTTCTTGCCCTTGGCGGCTCCGAGGGCGACGACCACCCCCACCACCACCACGAGCAGACCGGCGAAGAGCCCCAGCTTCATGCGACGCGACATGGACATTCCTTTGCTTGCTTTATGGGCGGAGCGGGCGGCCCACCGCCGCTTCCAGCGCGGCGACGGCCTTGTGATAGTCGTAGATCGCGGTCACGTAGTCGCCCTCGGCGCGCTGCACCGTGTTCTGCGCGTCCGAGACCTCGAGCGCGGTGCCGCTGCCGAGGCGGTACCGGTCCTGCGCCAGGCGGAGCTGGTCCCGGGCCGCGTCGCGGCTCGAGCCCTGCACGGCGATGGCCTTGTAGGCGGTCGCGATCGCCAGGTACCGGCTCTGGACGTCGGCTTCCACCTGCAGGGCCTGGGCCCGCACCGATTCATCCGCGTCCAGCGCGAACTCCCGCGCCTGCTGCAGCCGGAGCGACCGGCCGAACCCGGTGAACAGCGGCAGGGAGATGGTCAGGCCGATGCTGAACGGCTGCTTGGTGAACTCGAACGGGAACGTGCTGTTGGCCTTGAGCACCTGGCGCCGGGCCTGGGGACTCAGCTGCGTGCCGGTCGGATCCAGCCCGGCGTTCTGGTAGCAGCCGGCGTTCCCGATCGGGGTCAGTCCGGCGCCGACCCGGATCGAGTCCTGCGAGATGCACTGGCCCGCGGAGCCGAGGGCGCCCCCGAGCGTCTGGGACAGCAGCAGGTTGTCGTCGGTCTGCTGCTGGGTAAAGGCGCTCCACCCGGCGCGCACCGACAGGCTGGGCAGGAACGCGGTCTTGGCCGAGGTCACCCCCACGTCGGCCGAGCGGCGGCGGGCCTCCAGCGCGCGGAGCGCAGGGTTCTGCTCCCGGGCCTGGGAGAGGAGCTGCCCCACGTCGTACGTCGGCTCGGTCACCGCGAAGGAGTCGCTCAGCGCCACCTGGTCCACCGCGATCGGCGAGGGGACCCCGATGCGCCGGAACAGCTCGATCTTGGCCTCGTAGTCCGCCTGCACCGCGCGGAGCAGCGCCACATCCGACTGCGCCTTCTGCACCTCGGCCTGCCGCACCTCGATCAGCGTCCCCTGTCCCACCCGGTACTTGGCGCTGGCCAGTTCCAGGAAGTTCTGGTTCCGTTCCACCTGCTGCCGGGCCACCGCCACCTGCGCACTCGCTTGCAGCGAGGTCAGGTACTGCTGGGTCACTGCGAACCGAAGGTCGCTCTCCTCGTTCGCGATCTCCTCGTCCACCGCCCGGCTGGCCGCCTTCTGCTCCCGTGGGGCCATCAGCCGTGCGCCGTCGAACTGCCAGGTCAGGCCGAGGCTGTAGCTCGAGCCCACGGTGGCGGAAGTCGCGTTGGTGAAGCCCTGGCCAAAGCTGGCCGTGCCGGCGCCGGTGTAGTCCATCCCCCCACTTACCGAGGCGTTGGGCAGCAGCCCGCCGTACGCATTGCGGAGCTGCATGCGCGCCGTGGCGGCGTTGTTCAGCCGCTGCCGGAACAGGGGGTTGTGGTTCTTGGCCTGCGCGAGAGCCTCGCTCAGGCTGAGGGTGGCGGTCTGGGTCGCCGGCGCCTGGGCGGCGAGCACGGTCGGAATGGCCAGCACCGCAGCGATCAGCCAGCAGCGTCGCATCGATACGTCCTGTGGGTAGTGTGAATCACGGCTGCCCCGCTTACGGACCAGACCGTGGGGGAGTTTCAGGTTGGGACGGGGGCCTACTCGCGCTGCCGCACCGCCTCCAAGCCAAGGGCCGGAAATGAGATGCGTGCCAGTTCGCCCCGGTTGCCCAGCAGGATCTCTCCGGCGAGATCCCCAGTCAGCTCGAAGCGCGTGCCGCCACCCGCCACCCCCGGCAGCCGGCGAATCGTGACTGCCAGCCTGTGACCGGTCCGCGGGAAGACTGCGGTCAGGGGGCGCCCGGCCTCGGTGGCAATCGCCGTCATTTGAAGGAAAGGGGCAAAGACGCTGTCAGCCAGGAGCACCACGGCGGGCCCCCCCGGGGCCTCGCTGGCCCGTTCCGCGCCGCGCTCTACGTGACGGATGGTCAGTCGGTTGCGGCGCTGCACCGCGTAGACCTCACCGCCGCCGGCCGGCCCACGGTAGGCCAGCTGGAAGGCGAGCGCCCCCGCGGCGGAACGCTCCGAGCTGGCGGTGAGTTCCGTCGGGGGCCGGGTGCCGGCCAAGGTGACCCGGCTCGTGATCCGGATGCTCGAGTCCATCAGGACCACCCGGTAGCTCTCGGAGCCGATCTCCCGCCCACCCGCGCGCAGCAGGAGCGTGCCTTCATCGGCCGCCTGGGCGGCAACTGAGCCCGGCAGCAGGCCGCCGAACACCAGGGCGGCGGCTACCGGGGCAAGGATGCGGATCTTCATGGCAGGGAACAATATCGTGTCGCTAACTTCAGTGTGATGCGTTCTCTTCCCGGGTGGTCCTGGCAGCCGCTGCCGTGGCTGGGGCTATTGGCCGCCATGCTGGCCGCCGAATGGCTGCGCGGCCCATCGCAGTGGTGGGCGGGCGGCCTTCTCGTCACGACCCTGGCTGCCATCGTCCTTGGGCTCCGGACCGGTGGGCGTTCGCGCGCGATCCTGGCCGGCATCGGGGTGGTTGCCGGGGCGGTCGTCCTGGCGCAGCGCCACGTGGTCCGGTTCGAGCGCGAGTGGCCCCGCGAGCGGGAGACCCGGCTGCAGACCGCCTTCAAGGGACTGAGCGGCGAGCTCAAGGCCGCCTATGAGAGCACGGAGGAGCTTGCCGAGCGGGCGGCCCGGGTCGCCGATGGCGACCAGGCGGCGGCATTCGCTCGGCTGGATGCGGACCTCCCGCGTGACCGCGCCGAGATGGCGGTCGCCATCCTCGAACCTACCGGTGTACCGTGGGCCTGGGCCGGACGCCACCGGCTGGCACCCCAGGCCGAAGGTGACTCCCCCGGTGCGCGGCTGACCCGCTTCTACGCGACAATGGAGAGCCGGCGGGTTGGCGCCCGGGGGCGGATCGTGGTGGCCTCCACCCTGATCTGGGCCGACTCGTCGGTACCCCGTCCCGATCGGAGCCTGGCCGCCCGCTTCGGGAAGGCCGCCGGGGTGCAGTTGCTGGTCTTCCCACCCGGAGCCGCTCCCGCCGCCGCCGAGTTGTTCGATTACACCGCCCCGACCGACGCCGGCGAGGAACTGCTGTTCAGCGTCCAGCCGGTACCGCCGGATCAGTCTGCCTCCCTGGACGCGGCACGACGGGAAGCGGAAGCGTGGGCGGCGTACGGCATCCTGGTGCTGCTCGGGCTGCTGCTGTTCGCCGCCGCCTCGGATCCGATGCGTCTGCTGGTGCTCGGGGCCCTGGTCTGGTGCACACTGCGTGCGCCGTTCGGCAGCGCGCTGGGGCTCGATGACCTGTTTTCTCCCGCCACGTTTTTCCGGAGCGGGTTCCGGCCGGTGACCGATTCGGCGGGCACACTGCTCGTGACCGGTGCCGCGCTGCTGCTGTTCGCGCTCTGGCTCTGGAACCTGGCCCTGCCTCGGCGCCGGTGGCGGGTCATCCTGGGCGCCTTCGCGCTGCTGGCCGCACCCTACCTGGTGCTGGAACTCGGGGGCGGTATCACGCCACCGGTCGCGGGGGTCACGCCGGCGCTGTGGGTGGGCTGGCAGTTCACGCTGACCATCGCCACCTCCGCCATCATCCTGCTCGGCGCTGCCCTGTTCCGGGGCGAAGCGGCCCCGGCGGGAGGCGGTGGCGGCCTCCTGCTGGCCATCGGTCTTGCGCTCGTGGCCGCGGTGGTCGGCGTTGCGCTCTGGCAGCCGGAGGTCGGCTGGCCGGCCTGGTACACGCTGCTCTGGTTCCCGGCGCTGGCACTCGCGGCACTGCCCCGACCACGCTGGCGCATGGTCGTCGGCGCCGCGATCGTGGCGGGCACCGCTGCGGCGCTGGTGACCTGGGGTGCGGAGCAGGCCGGACGGGTCACCGCCGCCCAGCGGGACCTGTCGCGGCTGGGGGATGCCGAGGATCCGCTGGCCGGGCCGCTGCTTGAGCGGCTCAGCGAGGCGGTGGCCCGCGGCTCCGAGCCCTCCACCGCGCCCGGCTTGTTCATGCTCTGGCGCTCCTCGGACCTGGCGGGGCAGGAGTATCCCGCGCGCCTGGCGCTGTGGGAGCCCGACGGCGCGCGCGCCCTGGAACTGGCGCTGGATTCGCTCGATCTCCCGGCACCGCTCATTTCCGCCCTGGTTCAGAGCCTGGATACCACGGCGGCGCGCCAGGTCGTCGCGTACGCCCGGGTACCGGGACGTCACTACCTGCTGTTGCACCGGCTGCCGAGCGGCCGCGTGCTCACGGTGGCGGTCGGGCCGCGGACACGCCTCCTGGCGCCGACCCGCCTCGGCCGGCTCCTGCGTGCGCCGGCGGAGGGATCGCCGTTGTACGAACTCACCCTCACACCGCCCTTCGCGCGGCCGCTGCACGAGGCGCCGGCGGGGCGATGGTGGCGGGCCGGTCGCGAGATCCGGACCGATCGCCTGCTGGACTTCGCCGGGGGCTCCCGGCACGTCCACGCGCTGATCGAACTGCGGCCCTTCTCCATGCTGCTGGTGCGGGCCAGCCTGCTGCTGGTGGCGAACCTCCTCGTCGTCACGGTCCTGGTGCTGCTGGCGACGCTCCACTGGGGAGGCTTCCGCAGGCGGCTCTTGCCCCGTCGCATGGCCCGCTCATTCCAGGTGCGGCTGGCGCTGGCCCTGGCCGCGTTCTTCATCGTGCCGGCGGCCGGCTTCGCGCTCTGGGGGCTGGGGCGGCTGCAGAACGAGGCCGATCGCACCCGGGACCTGCTGATCACCTCGGTGCTCCGGGATGCGGTGCTGACGGCCGGAGGCCTGCTCCAGGAACCGGCGGAGTATCTCGACCAGGGCCTCGTGGACCTGTCGAACCGGCTGGATGCAGACCTGGTGCTCTATAGTGGTGGCCGGCTGGTGGCGGCGAGTGCCCCGATCCTGCGGGAGCTTTCCCTGGTCGAACCCCTGATGGAGGCGCGCACCTTCCAGCGCATGGCGCTGGGAGAGGAGCTGGAGCTGACGCGCCAGGCCACCACGTACGTGGCGCCGGTCCGGGTGGGATACCGGGTGGCGCAGGCCGGCCCGCCCGGGGGCATCGGCATTCTGGCCACCCCGCAGCTCACCTTCGATTGGGCCCGGGTCCGCGGCCAGCTCGACCTCAAGTACGTCCTGGTCCTCGCCACGCTGACCGGGATCCTGGCGGCGGTGCTCGGCGCGCAACTCGCCGCGCGCGCGCTGTCCCGGCCGGTCGCCGACCTGGGCCGCTCCGCGCGAGCGGTCGGCCTGGGGGAGCCGCTGCCTGTCGTGGCCACCCCGCCGGCGGAGTTCGAGACGGTCTTCGCCGCGTTCGGCAGCATGGCGGAGGATATCCGTGATTCCCAGGCCGCGCTTGAGGGGGCTCGCCAGCGCACCGCCGCCGTCCTGGCCAATGTCGCGACGGGAGTGGTGGCGCTCGATGGAGAGGGCCGCATCATCCTGGCCAACGCCCGGGCCCGCCAGTTGCTTGGGAGCGCGCTCGAGCCGGGAGGGAAACTGACCACGCTGCTGGACGAGTCCTGGACGGACCTGTTCGCGGCGCTGGAGCGGTTCCGCGGCGGGGTCGATCCGGCGCCGGCCGCGGACATCGAGAGCGGAGGCCGGACCTGGCGGGTCCAGTTCGCCCCGCTGGGCGGCGGCCCCAGGGAGGGCGTGGTGCTCGCGCTCGACGACCTCACCGAACCGACGCGGGCCGCACGGGTCCTCGCCTGGGGCGAGATGGCGCGGCAGGTGGCGCATGAAATCAAGAATCCGCTGACGCCCATCCGGCTGGGGGTGCAGCATCTCCGCCGAGTGCGGCGGGAGCGGCCCGAACGCTTCGACACGGTCCTCGAAGAGACGGTGGAGCGGATCCTGGGAGAGATCGACCGGCTGGATACCATTGCCCGGGCCTTCAGCCGGTTCGGGCTGCCGGGTGGGGCGGCGGGACCGCTGGAGCTGGTGGATCTCGCCGCCACCGCGGGGGAGCTCGTCGCGCTGTATCGGCTGAGCGGAGACGGCGCCGCCGTCGAGCTCGAGGGCGAGCCGGGGCTCGTCGTGTCCGCGCGGCGGGACGAGTTCAAGGAAGTACTGGGCAACCTGGTTGAGAACGCCCGCAACGCCGGCGCGACCCGGGTGCGGATCCAGTTCGGCCCGGGGAGCTGCCGGGTGGTTGACGATGGCGCCGGGATCCCACCCGACGTCCTGCCCAGGCTCTTTGAGCCCCGGTTCTCCGCGACCACGAGCGGTTCGGGGCTCGGGCTCGCCATTGTGCGCCGGCTGGTCGAGGGCTGGGGCGCAACCGTGGCGCTGGAAAGCGAACCGGGGCGGGGTACCGTCGCGACCATCCGCTGGCCGTAGCGGCCGGTCGCGTCGGCGCACCACCTTGCTCCCAGGCTGGCCCCGACCGGGCGGCCTCCGGCTCCCTCGGCCCGACTCCTGCATTTCCAGGTGGCACCGAAACATTTGCCCTCGCCAGCCGTCTCCGAGGCCAGCTGCCATGACCCCCGAGCCCATTCCCCAGGACCTAGTCGCGGTCCACGACCTGCTCCGTGAAACCCTTGTCACTACTAGGGATAACGGGGGCCCGTTTGAGTACGGGGTGGCCGTTTTTCCGCGCACCGGGAGGTTTGGCGCCCCGGTGTTCGGGATCGCCACCAGTGGCGGGGAGTCCACAGTCCTGACCTACCGGATGCTACAGTCGCTGGTGGAACTTCCGGTCTACCTGTCGGGGCGGGTGCCCGCCACGATCCGCGAGGGGCTGTCGTATGGACCGCCCCGCGTGATTCCCATGGCACTGCTGGACCAGCCGGTGCTCCGGATCGGCTTCACCTGCTGCATCGGCGCGACCCGGGACGACCTGGACCGTACCCAGCCGCTCGAGACCAGCGTGTTCGCCGGTGATCTCACCGCGCCTCTCATCCTGTTGCTCGACAACCGACCGGAGGGCTGGCCGCAGTAACCGTCCTCCGCCTGCGGTCCCACTCGCCGGGTCCATTGCGCCGCCCCTCCCCGGGCGGCGCACCTGTTTCCGCGTTCGAATGATCGGCCGCGCGCGCTTCAGGTCCCCGGCCCGCGCACCGCCAGGCCCATCCTTGAGCCTCTTCTTCCGGAGGACTCATGCTCGCCCGCGTGCGCTCGGCCGCTGTGCTCGGGATCGATGGCTACCTGGTGGATGTGGAGGCGGATCTGGCCAACGGGTTACCCGCCTTCAATACCGTCGGGCTGCCGCACGGAGCGGTGAAGGAAGGGCGGGAGCGGGTCACGGCGGCGATCATCAACACCGGGTTCACCGCGCCCTTGAAGCGGATCACCGTGAACCTGGCCCCGGCGGACATCCGGAAAGAGGGGACGGGCTTTGACCTGCCCATCGCGGTGGCGGTACTGGTCGCGAGCGGGCAGCTCCCGGCCGAACCGCTGGAGGGGTATGTCCTCGTGGGAGAACTCGGGCTGGAGGGAGATCTCCGCCCGGTGAGGGGCGCGCTCTCCGTGGCGCTCGCGGCCCGCGGCGCGGGCTGCCGGGGGCTGGTGGTGCCCGAGGCAAACGCCAGCGAAGCCGCGGTGGTCACCGGGCTCGATGTCTTCGGCCCCGCCACCCTGCCGGAACTGGCCGCGCACCTGGAGGGCCGGGCCCCGCTCAGGCCCGTCGTGGCGGTCCCATGGCAGGGTGCAGAGTCCGCGGCCACCGGTGGGGTGGACTTCAGCGATGTGCGGGGCCAGCCGGCCGCAAAGCGCGCCCTGGAGGTGGCGGCGGCGGGCGGCCACAACATCCTGCTCATCGGTCCCCCCGGCTCCGGCAAGACGATGCTCGCCCGTCGACTGCCGACAATCCTGCCCGCCCCGACCCTGGAGGAGGCGCTGGAGTCCACCCGCATCCATAGCGTCGCGGGGCTGCTCCCACCGGGCCAGCCCTTCCTCACCCATCGGCCCTTCCGCGCCCCGCACCATACCATCAGCGACGCGGGGCTCATCGGCGGCGGGCCCACGCCGCGCCCCGGCGAGGTCAGCCTGGCGCACGGCGGCGTGCTCTTCCTGGATGAGTTGCCGGAGTTTCGCCGCAACGTGCTCGAGGTGCTGCGCCAGCCGCTCGAAGACGGGCTGGTCACGCTGAGCCGGGCGGCGGTGAGCCTCTGTTACCCGTCCCGTTTCACCCTGGCCGCCGCGATGAACCCCTGTCCCTGCGGGCACGAGGGCGACACCGCCCGAGCCTGTCGCTGCGATCCGGCGCTCGTGGAGCGGTACCTGGCCCGGTTGTCAGGCCCGCTCCTGGATCGCATCGATCTCCAGATCCGGGTGCCCGCCGTGCGTCCCGCCGAGTTGTCGCTCGACTCCGCCGAGGAGGGGAGCGCGCCGATCCGCGAGCGGGTGGAGGCGGCCCGGGACCGCCAGCGCCGGCGGCTGCAACCGCATCCGGGTCTCTACGCCAATGCGCACCTCGGCCCGAGGGAAATCAGGCGCTACTGCCGGCTGGGCGCGGATGGTGAGGAGCTGCTGCGGCTGGCGATCACCCGGCTAGGGCTGTCGGCGCGGGGGTACCACCGGCTGCTCAAGGTGGCGCGCACCATCGCGGACCTGGCCGCGGAGGAGCAGATCGGTCTCGGGCATCTGTCGGAGGCCATCCAGTACCGCACCCTGGATCGGGCCCGGGGTGGTGCGACGGTGCAGGCCGCGACGTGACCGGGCGGAAATCCTGCACGGCGGGCGCAACCCCATGTCGCGGCTCGACGTTCGCGGATAGCTTTCCGTGATACCATGAAACGTCGCCCGCTCATCAGCCTGCTCGCCCTGCCGCTCGCCCTCGGTTGCACCACGATGGGTGCCTGGCTGTACGACGACCCGGCGATGTCGCTGCGCTCGGTCACCGTCCGGCCCGCCGCCGACCTGGTGGCGGGCTCCGACTCGATCGAGTTCCTGTTCCAGGGCTGCAACCGGAACGACTACGACCTGATGAGCGACAACTTCAGCGCGCAGATCGCCGTGGCGGGGCGGACGGTCGCCGCGGGGACGCGGGAGCAGCCCGTGTTTCTCGGGACGCGGGACACCAGCAATTTCGTCGTGGTGCTCCCGCTGCAGCAGGCGGCGCTCGTCAGTGGCAGTCAGCCGGCGGCTTTTGAACTGCAGGCGCATGGTGTGCTGCGGACCCCGATCGGGAACCGGGATGTGAGCTACCGCTTCAAGGGGCGGGTCGAGTCGGTGGCCGACAGCCTGCGCTGGCTGGGCGACGCCGGGCCGATCTGCCGTCCTGGTCTGAGCCAGATCCAGGGCGTCTTCGACCGGCGTGCGCCCCTCTCCGGCGACTCCACCGGGCGGGCCAGCCCGCCGCAGGGAGATGATCCCAACCGCCCCGGTGCGCGACCGGAGCCGGGCATGCCGGGGGGCTCCAGCCCCGGCCCCGGCGGTCGGCCCTGACTCAGGCGGGCCCGGCGGGCTTCTTCGGCTTCTGGCTGGTGAACCAGGTCAGGGCCGCGATCACCAGCGCGATGCCCACCCCGTAGCCCATCAGGTCCCGCTGCCCATCCCAGGTCACCACCTGGCCGAGGAACAGCACTCCCATCACCACGACGATGACCCCGATCAGCTTGTCCTTCAGGTCGTTGAGATCGTGAATCTCGAGCCAGAGGGGCAGGTCCAGCCGGTCGTCCACGAACAGCTCGAACAGGCCGACCGCGATCACGTACAGCACGGTCGCCAGCAGGAAGAGATCAGTGAGTTCGATAAACGCCAGGATCATCCCCTTGGCGCCCTTGGGGCCGCTTCCGTCGGCGAGGGCCACGCTGCGAAGGGTGACCAGCGTTTCCCATGCGCCGTACAGCAGCAGCGCCGTCGCGGCCAGCAGGGTGGCGACCACCGCGATGATGATCAGGTAGCGGGTGCTTGAAATCAGCGTCAGCACGCCAGGACGGTGCTTCGGTTCGGCGGGAGCGGCGTCGGGCATCGGGTCCGTTCGTTCGTTAGGGTGAGGGGTGGGCGGCGCGCCGGAGCCGGTCGCGTACGGCGTCCCAGCGGGCGTCGGGGGGCGGCGCCACCGCCAGGATCAGCGCCACCCCAAGCTCGTCCAGGCGGTGCAGGGCGCCGTACAGCCCGCGGGCATAGCGATCGGCGTCGGCGGGAAGCGGGATGACCTCGTCGGCGTCGGGGGGCGGGCCGCCGAGGGTCACCGCACCCACCCGCCCCCCCCGGGCGCGCACGGCGCGGATCAGCCGGGCCGCGTCCTGCTCCGCGTCCAGCAGGTGAAGCGGTGCGCGGGGCGCGTAATGGCGTTCCAGCATCCCCGGCGATGGCCGCGGTTCGTCATGCAGCCGGGTTCGCCCGGGAACTTCCACCGGGCCGATTTCCCGCTCCAGCTCCGTGCGGCTGATCATTCCGGGGCGCAGCAGGACCGGCATGGGGCCCGACAGGTCCAGCACGGTGGATTCGATCCCCACGTCCGTGGCGCCTCCGTCGAGCACCAGGGGGATCCGGCCCGCCAGGCCCCGCGCGACGTGGGCCGCTGTCGTGGGGGAGACCTCGCCGGACCGATTGGCGCTGGGCGCCGCCAGCGGCACGCCCGCGGCCCGCAGCAGCGCCTGCGCCGCCGGATGCGCCGGCACCCGCAGCGCCACGGTGCCGCCGCCCGCGGTCACGATGTCCGGGACGCAGGCGGCCCGCGGCAGCACCAGCGTCAGTGGCCCGGGCCACCAGCGCCGACCGAGACGTTCCGCCGGCTCCGGCCAGGTGGCGGCGAGGCAGCGGGCGGCCGCCGCGTCCGGCAGGTGCACGATCAGCGGATTGTGTGCCGGCCGGCCCTTGGCCTCGTAGATTCGGGCCATCGCCATCGGATCGAGGGCATTTCCCCCCAGGCCATAGACCGTCTCGGTGGGGAAGGCCACGATGTCGCCGGCGCGGAGCAGGGCGGCGGCCTCCGCGATGCCCGCGGCGTCGGCGGGGACGACCCGCGGGCGGCGGTCAGTCGTCATCGCCCCGGACCCTTCGCTCCCGCTTGCGGATACTCTGGTGGCGCTTGGCCACCAGCCGGCGTTCCTTCGCCGCCTTCGTGGGCCGGGTGGCCTTCCGTGCCTTGGGAACCTTGAGCGCCTGCTCGAGGAGGTCGCGGAACCGGCTCACCGCCGCCTGCCGGTTCTGGGCCTGGCTGCGGGTATCGGCGGCGACCACGCGGAGCCAGCCGTCCTCGCCCAGCCGGCTGCCCAGCCGGCCGCGGACACGCGTCCGCTCCGCCGCGCTCAGGCTCGGGCTCTGGTCCAGGTGCCACCAGAGCTCCACCCGGGTGGAGGAGGTGTTCACGTGCTGGCCTCCCGGACCCCCGCTGCGGGTGGCCCGGAAGGAGAGCTCCGCGACGGGAATCCGCACCGTCGGGCTCACGCGAAGGTGCGCGTCGTCCCGCATCGGGGAAAAGTGGGGAAGAACGGGCTCGGGTGGAAGGTGCGACTGTTGCCCGCCGGGCCCGAGCCCTTACGTTACCGCCATGCTTGAGTCACCGGACATCGCGGCCCTTGCCTCGCACCTCGACGGCCTCGGGCGGGTGCTGCTGGGCTATTCCGGCGGGGTGGACTCCGCGCTCCTGGCGGTGGTCGCCACGCGGGCGCTTGGTGCCGGGCGGTTCCTGGCGGTCATCGGGCGCAGCGATTCGTACCCCGAAGTGCAGCACCAGGGGGCGCTGGACATCGCGCGGCAGTTCGGGGTGCCGCTGCTCGAAGTCGCCACCCACGAGCTGGACGACCCCGCGTACCGCGCCAACAGTCCCGATCGCTGCTACTACTGCAAGCGCGAGCTGTGGAGCCGGCTGGGGGAGCTCGCGCGGGAGCGGGGGTTCACCACGATCGTGGACGGGACCAACGCGGACGACCTCGGGGAGCATCGGCCTGGCCTTCGCGCCGCCGGAGAGCGGGCGGTCCGCTCCCCGCTGGCGGACCTGGGTTGGACCAAGCAGCGGATCCGCGCCGCCGCGCACGCGCTTGGCATCCCAGTGTGGGACGCCCCGGCGGCTCCCTGCCTCTCGAGCCGCATCCAGTATGGCCTGACGGTTACGCCCGGGCGGCTGCGCCAGGTGGAGGCGGCTGAAGCGCTGCTCCGCGGGCTGGGGGTCACCGGCGACCTCCGGGTGCGACATCGGGGCGACCTGGCTTCGGTGGAGGTGCTCCCCGAGGTGCGCGCGCTGCTCGTCGCCCGCTGGGACGAGGCGAAACAAGGCCTCCACGCCCTTGGATTCCCGAGGGTGGAGCTGGACCCGCGCG
>JAEUJI010000072.1 GCA_016794805.1 Gemmatimonadota bacterium | reverse complement strand
TGCCGTCCTGCCGTCCTGCCGTCCTGCCGTCCTGCCGTCCTGCCGTCCTACGGCTTTCCCCCGGAACTGTCTGCCGCCTGCACCCGGGCCTGCACCTGTACCCTGGCCCGCTCCAGCCGCCGGAGCGCCTCGGACCAGGCGCCTGACTGGACCCCACCGTAGGTCAGCTCAAAGAGCTCAAAAACCGGGAGCGGGATCTCGAACAGGTAAATGGCCGACGCCTGGGTGCGCACGTTCAGCTGGCGGCCGGTGAAGTTGCCGGTGACCGGAATCATGGCGAGCGGGCGCTCGAGCTGGTTGCGGTAGAGCAGGTTCAGGTTCTCGGGGTCGAAGCGGGCATCGCTCCGCAGGGCGAAGAAGGTCACCAGCGCGAGCCCGGGGTCGGTGATGCCGGTCTCTCGCGCCGCGGAGTCGATCGCCGCGCGGCGGGTATCGATCAGCCCGCGGAGCGACTCGTACCCGTCCTTGGCGACGAGTCGGAGCACCCGTTCGTCGAGGGGCAGGAACCGCACCTCGAGATCCCCGGTTGTGAACCGGACGCTGATATGGTCCTGGTTGAGCACGCCGAAGCCCGGTGGGGGCAGGTCGGCATCCACGGGCACCTGGGCCGAGCCGCCACCGGCGCCGAGGCTCATGCAGGTCCAACCCGCCAGGATCCACCGCAGCCGCGTCATGCGTCCTCCACGTTCGGGCCGACCGACAGCAGGCTCGCCGCCAGCTCGGGGAGCCCTTCGCCCGTGGTGCTGCTCGTCAGTTGAACCTGCTCCTCCGGGAGGGCGAGCGCGCGGAGCAGCTCCGCCAGGCGCCGGTGCCGCTGGCCCCGCGGGAGCTTGTCTCCCTTGGTGACCGCGACCAGCATCGGCAGTCCCTGCGCCACCAGGAGGTCGCCATGTTCACGGTCCTCCGCGGTCGGGTTGTGCCGGATATCCAGCAGCCAGAGCACGGCGGAGAGGGTCTTCCGGCGCTGGAGCAGCCCCCGCACCAGCTGGTGGTACCGGGCCTGTTCGGCGTGGGAGACCCTGGCGAAACCGTAGCCGGGGAGGTCGAGCAGGTAGAACGTGGGGAGCCGGAAGACGTTCACGTGCGCGGTGCGCCCGGGGGTGTTGCTCACCCGGGCCAGCTTGCGGCCGAACAGGGCGTTGATGAGGCTCGACTTCCCCACGTTCGACCGGCCCAGCAGGGCGATCTCCGGCAGCCGCGGGTCGAGCGGCACGGTGGCGTTGGGGAAGCTGCCGACGAACGTGACGGGGAGGTGCGCCAGGGGAGCCGTGCTCTCCTGGGCCGGGGGGATCAGTTCGGTGTGCTTGGACATCGGGGGGGCGGTACCGTCGGTACCGTCGGTACCGTCAGGCTTCCCGCTTCTGCCGGGCGCGCTCCGTGACCACCAGCGGGATGTGGTTGTCGGTCACGCACTCCTTCGTGATGACCACCTCGACCACGTCGTCCCGGGCGGGGAGCTCGAACATGATGTCGGTCATCATGCTCTCGAGGATGGCGCGGAGGCCGCGGGCGCCGGTGCCGCGCTTGAGCGCCTTCTGGGCCACGGCGCGGAGCGCCTCGGGGTCGAAGGTGAGCCCCACGCTCTCCATCTCGAACAGCTTCTTGTACTGCTTGGTCAGGGCGTTCTTGGGCTCGACCAGGATGCGGATCAGCGCGTCCTCGTCCAGCGCCTCCAGCGCCACCGTCACCGGCAGGCGGCCGACCAGCTCGGGGATGAGCCCGAAGCGCAGCAGATCGTCCGGTTCCACCTCGGCGAACGGGTTCAGCTTGTCGTAGGCCGGGCCGGTCCGGGCCGCCTGTGCGAAGCCGATCTGCTGCCGCCCGGTGCGGGTCTCGATGATCTTCTCCAGCCCGTCGAAGGCCCCGCCGCAGATGAACAGGATGTCCTTGGTGTTGATCTGGATGTACTCCTGCTGCGGGTGCTTGCGGCCGCCCTGCGGCGGGACCGAGGCCACCGTCCCCTCGAGGATCTTGAGCAGCGCCTGCTGCACCCCTTCGCCCGAGACATCCCGGGTGATGGAGGGATTCTCCGACTTGCGCGCGATCTTGTCGATCTCGTCGATGTAGACGATGCCGCGTTCGCACTCCGCCACGTTGAACTCGCCGGCCTGGAGCAGCCGTACCAGGATGTTCTCCACGTCCTCGCCGACGTAGCCGGCCTCGGTGAGGGTGGTGGCGTCGGCGATGGTGAAGGGGACGTCCAGCATCCGCGCCAGCGTCTGCGCCAGCAGCGTCTTGCCGACGCCGGTGGGGCCGATCAGCAGGATGTTGGACTTGTCCAGCTCCACCTCGGAGTCCCGGGAGTTCCCGGCGTTGATGCGCTTGTAGTGGTTATAGACGGCGACGGACAGGGTGCGCTTGGCGCGCTCCTGCCCGATGACGTACTGGTCGAGGACGGCCTTGATCTCGTTCGGGGTGGGGACCTGCGTGATGGTATCGGCAACCTCGCGCTCTTCATCCTCTGCCAGGATCTCGTTGCAGAGGGTGATGCACTCGTTGCAGATATAGACCGACGGGCCGGAGATGAACTTCCGGACCGAGTCCTTGGACTTGCCGCAGAATGAACAGCGGAGGTGCTTGTCGTTCGACATGCGCCCTCGGGCCCGTGGTACGAAGTGGCGGGGGGAGTGCAGGAAACCTGCCCCGCCCCCGGGGTCACGTCAAGGTGTCGAGACCTTGACCGGCTGGATCTCGGTCCGCTTGCTGATGACGTTGTCAATGAGGCCGTAGTCCCGGGCCTCCTCGGCCGACATGAACCGGTCCCGGTCCATGTCCCGCTCGATCGCCTCGATCGGCTGGCCGGTGTGCTGGCTGTAGAGCCCGTTGAGCTTGGACCGCAGGTAGAGGATCTCCCGGGCCTGGATCTCGATGTCCGAGGCCGTGCCCTGCGCCCCGCCCGAGGGCTGGTGGATCATGATCCGCGAATGGGGCAGGGCGCTCCGCTTGCCCTTCATCCCCGCCGCCAGCAGGAACGACCCCATCGAGGCCGCCATGCCCATGCAGATCGTGTTCACCGGCGCCTTCAGGTATTGCATCGTGTCGTAGATCGCGAGCCCCGACGACACCACCCCGCCCGGGCTGTTGACGTAGAGATAGATGTCCCGGTCGGGGTTGTCCGCCTCGAGGAAGAGCAGCTGCGCGATGATGATGTTGGCGACATCATCGTTGATCGGCGCGCCCAGGAACACGATCCGGTCCATGAGCAGCCGCGAGAAGATGTCGTAGGACCGCTCGCCGCGGCTGGACCGCTCGATGACATACGGGGGATACAGGGAAGCCATGCGCTCGCTCAGGCGTCAACCACGGTGGATTGCTGGAGGAGCCAGCCGAAGGCCTTCTCCTCGGTGAGGGACCGCTCCAGGTCGCGCAGCCGCCCGGCCTTCTCCAGCTGGGCGTACAACTGGCCGGCCGGCAGGTTCCGGCCCGCCGCCAGCTGCTGGATCCGGGCGTCCACGTCTGCTTCGGTCGCCGCCAGCCCCTGGGCCTCGACGACCGTGTCCAGCACCAGCTCCCGGCGGACCTGCTGCTCCGCCACCGGGCGGAACTCCCGGCCGAAGGTCTCGAACTGCTCTGCGGGAATGGAGTATGCCTCCATGTAGCCCTTGATCAGCCGGTCCACCAGCGAAGCGGGCGCCGGCACGTCGTTGGCCGCGAAGATCTGCTGCAGCAGCTCCTGCCGCACCCCGGCATCCGCCTGCGAGGTCGCCTCCTGCTCCAGGTCCGCCCGGAGCGCCGCCCGGAGCGCGTCGAGGGTCTCGAAGTCCCCCACCTCGCGGGCGAAGGTGTCGTCCAGCGCGGGCAGCTCCTGCCGCTTTACCTCATGCAGCGTGATCCGCACCGTGCGCGACTGGCCGCGGCGGCTCTCGTCCGGGAAGTCGTCGGGGAACCGCACGTCGGTGTCGACGGTCTCCCCCGGGAGCAGCTGCATCACCCGCTCCTCGACCTCCGGAATTGCGCGCCCCTCTCCCAGGACCATATTGTACGGTTGCGAGGCGCCGGGGACGCCCGCCTCGATCGGGGCCACCTCGACCTGCACCATCTGGCCCGGCGCCGGCTTCTCGCCGGTGACCGGGAGCCAGCTCGCCTTCCGCTCCTGCAGGTCGCGGAGCTTCTCCTCGACGTCCTCGGCGCCCACCGGCTTCACCGTGCGCTGTACCGTGAACCCGCCGGTCTTGCCCAGGCGGACGTCCGGCCGCACCTCCACGTGGAACTCGAATTCCAGTGGCTGGCCGATCTCGTACTTGAGGTCGTGGATGTGCGGCTCCGCGATCGGCTTGAGCTCCTGCGCCTTGAGCGCCTCGTCCCAGCTCTCGCGGATCAGCTGCTCCAGGACCGTCTGGCGGATGGCGTCCCCGAACCGGCGGCGAACCACCGCCTCCGGCGCCTTCCCCTGGCGGAACCCGGGCAGGCGGGCCTGCTTGGAATAGTGGCGGACGGCCTTGGTTTCCGCCTGCTGGATCCGGTCCACCGGGACCGTCACCTGCAGCGACTTGGAGGCCGCGTCTTCCTTGGTTTTAACGATCGATATGTCCGACATGGGCGGCAATCTACCCCTGCCCGTCCCCGGGGGTCAAATGAAGGTTTCCTCCCGCCGATACTGGGGACGTGAAGTGCCTGTCGCCATCGGGTGGGCCACGACCGGGCCCTGGAGTGGGCCCCGACGCGAACCTCGGCGGCAGCGCTAACCTCAAGCGCGGAAAGGATTTGTGGCGACTGTGCTGGTGGTAGACGATGAACCGTCGATGCGGCGGGCGCTGCGGGGCTTCTTCGAGCGCGCCGGCTTCGACGTCGTCGAAGCCGCGTCGGCGGCCGACGCCCTCCGCCACGTGGGAGGCAACGGCCCGGCGGACGCGGTGGTGACCGATGTCATGATGCCGGAGGTGAGTGGGCTCGACTTCTACGACCAGCTGATGGCGCGCTCACCGGCCCTGGCGCATCGGGTCGTGTTCCTGACCGGGGCGGCCAGCGATCCGCGGGTGCATGGTCCCATCGAACAGCGGGGGGTGCCCCTCATCTCCAAGCTCGACGACCTGCGCCTGGTCGTGGATGCGGTGCGCCTGATGCTTCTCCGGCGGAATACCGGGACCATCGCCGGCGCACCGTAGCCCCGCCCCCGGCCACTCCCGCGGCCGGGGCCGTACACCTATCCGACGATGACCTCCCCGGTCACCAGTTCGAATTCGTCCGCGACCGGTCGCGTTCCCGGCGGGACCAGCCACGGCCCGCCATCGTAGCGCACATTCACCCGGTGCAGCCCCGGCTCCGCGGGGAGCCGGATCCGCCAGCGGCCCCCGCGGTCCCGCTCGAGGTCCACCGGGGCCCAGTCGGTGAAGTCGCCCATCAGTTCGACCCGCCGCGCCTTTCCCGCCGGCAGGGAGAACTCCACGATGCCGGCCGCGAGGCGCTCCGAGCGGAATCCGACCGGCGCCGCGAGCCGGGCGGAAGGCGCGGGGGCCCGGCGGCCCAGGCTTGCCCGCAGGCTCATCCGCAGGAAGCGGCCGCCCGGAGCCAGCAGCGACGGGTCGCTCGGGTGGCGGCCCACGCTGCTCGCGAGCGCGAACCGGTCTGTCATCCAGTAGGTGATGTCCGCCTGCCACCATCCCTCGGAACTGCTGCGCCCCCGGCTGCTCTCGAGTCCGGAGCCGTCCCCCGGAATTCGCGGGCTCACGCCGGGCTGCACCAGCCCGTATCGCACCCCACCCGCGGCCGCCAGCTGCACCCTCCTCCCCTCCCACCGAAGCCAGGTGCCGAAATCGGTGAGCACCCGGGCCTGACGCTGCGTGGCGGCGGAGAGTGTGTCCGGAGGCGGCGCCAGGGTGTCGATTACTCCCCTGGGGGTCACGTCAGTGCTCTGGGTACTCTGCCGGCCGAGGATCTGGACGGAGAGCGCACCGAACCGGCGCCAGACGGCGGCCTCCCAGCCGTACGTGCCGCCCACGGCATCCATGCCGGCGCGGGCGCCGATCCAGGCTCCCCGCTCGGCGCCGGTGACGTGAAGCCGGGGGCCGACCTCCCAGGCGCCCCGTTCCGCCAGGCCCTGACCACTCTGACCCCGGGCTTCCCCGAACAGCTCCAATCCCACCGGCTGGGCCATTGGGGTGAACCAGGAGCCACCCAACCGTCCAGTGGCGCCCCGTCCCTGCGCGCCGAAGTCGCGGTACTCACCGGAGACGTCGATCCGGGTCCGTGGGGTGAGCCAGCGCAGTTCCGGCGCCAGTGACCAGAGCGAGCTCTCGCCCCGCCGCGGCAGGTGGGCGCCTCCCAGGCCGAGGTCCACCTGCCCGCCCACCTGGGCCTCGAGCGGGGGCGCGGCGCCCAGCAGCAGCGCGCAGGTGCCGAGCACGCGTCTCATGGGCTGGGCCCGTGTGGGGCGGGGAGCGGAGCGGCGGTGGGAGGCCGTTCCGCCGCAGGGGGGAGCCCAGGTGCCTGGCCCTGGCGCCCCCCCGTCAGCCGCTCCCGGAGTTCGAGGAAGTCGGCGTCCGGGGCGCCTTGCGTGGCCATCTGCCGCACCGTGGTCCAGGCCCGCTCGGGCTCCACTCCAGAGGTGAGCAGGTCGGCCAGGACGCTCAGGGGCACCGCCAGCCGTTCCCGCGACCGCAACGAGTCGAGTGCCCGGAGCCGCGCGGGCTGGGCCCCGGCGCGGAGCGCCGCCGCACCAGCCACCAGTGTTGCCTCATCCGCCCCGGTGCCGAGTGCCTGACGGGCCTGCTCGAGATACCGGGCCAGCGTGGCCACTGCGGAGACGATGCGGGCGGAATCCGCGCCCTTGCTCTCTCCCTCCAGCGCCTTCCGCACCAGCGGCTCAGTCGGGAGCCCGCCGGCCCGGGCGCTGTCCATCAGCCGCTCCACCGCGAGCCGGGTGCCGGTGGGGAGCCGGGCCGCAAGCCGCGCGTCCTGGGCCGCGAGCGGGACGGTTGTCAGGCCGACGACGAGGAGCAGGGCGGCACAAGGCAGGAGAGTGCGCATCGAGGCTCAGTTGGTGACCGTGATGGCGGAGGTTGGCGTACCGAACTCGTCCTCGGCGGCGGGGGTGCCGGGGTCCGCAACCCAGCGCGAGTCGTCCAGCACGAAGGCGTAGCGGTAGCGGCCCGGCTTGAGTTCGAGCGTGACCGACCA